>NZ_JARWKT010000004.1:0-428707 GCF_029846385.1 Cobetia sp. 10Alg 146 | reverse complement strand
GCGGGCCCCGCCACTGAGTGGCGGGGCCCGCTGCGTCCTGCTTCAGTCTGCCGACATCAGCAGCGGCCTTCGCAGTTGGCCGGCTTGTCGTTGGCGATGCGCCAGTCTTCCTCGTTGGCCAGGGTGGCCAATGGAGACAGCATCGCGAAGTCGAAGGGCGTCAGGCAGGTGTCGCGTTTCACGCGCTTGGGCCAGTCGTGATTGGCCAGTGCCGAACGCCCGATCGCGACCAGGTCGGCGTGCTCAAGCGCCGCCACTGCCTTCTCGGGGCTGTCCACGCCGCCATTGGTGATCAGCGTGATGTCTGACTCCAGTGCCTTGCGCGATTGGTCGGCAAGCGCCGTCAGGCTCAGCGAGCGCTCGTCAGCATTCGCTGCCTCGGGGAAGGCGGGTGCGGCGACATCGCCACCCGTCAGGTGCAGGAAGTCCAGGCCAGCCTCGATCAGATGCGAGAAGCGCGCACGAGCCGCGTCAGGTCCACCGGCCCAGCTGAGGTCCGGCTCGGTCACGGTGCCCTGCGACAGCCGCATGCCGAGTGGGAAGTCGTCGCCGACGGCCTCACGCACACTGCGGATCACCGCGAGCGGGAAGGCCAGCCGGGCAGTGGCATCGCCGCCCCAGGCATCGTCGCGCTGATTGAAGCGCTCACTGATGAACTGGTGGATCAGGTAGCCGTTGGCACCGTGCAGCTCGACCCCGTCAAAGCCAGCTTCCCTGGCCAGGCGAGCACTGGTGGCAAAGCCGGCGATGGCCTCGTGAATCTCCGATTCGCTGATCTCGCGAGCCAGCGGGAAGGGGCCGGAGCCGCCGTAGAAGCTGAGCATCTCGCCACTGGCCCGGCTCTCTGAGGGCGCGACCACCTCATCCTTGAAGCGGTTGTGCTGAGTCTGGGCGCCGGCATGCATCAACTGGGCGATGAGTCGGCCGCCTTGTTGATGCACGGCCTCGACCACCGGGCGCCAGCTGTCCTGCTGGGCCTGAGTGGCCAGTCCCGGCTGATTGGCGTAGCCCTGGCTGAAGGCCTCATCGGTGTACAGGCCCTCGGTGACCAACAACGAGAAATCGCCGCGCGCGAAATCGCGGTAGTAATCGACCATGTCGAAGTGGACCAGGCCATCCTCCTGGGCGCTGGTACGGGTCATCGGCGCGAGCACCAGGCGATTGCGAAGCTCAAGCTCGCCAAGCGTGTGGGCGGTGAACAGTGTCTTGGTGTCTGTCATGCGTAACTCTCCTGCGGAGATGACTCCGCTGTCGTATCCGGTCGTGGGACCTGCACTGACTGCGTACTGAACAAGACGGAAATCGATGCAGTGCTGGCGTCATGCAGACGCCGTGCAGTGGCCTTGAGGGATGATCGACGGATCATCTGTATGCGATATATCGTGCCTGCCGAGGTGGGGTGTCACAAGCGGGATCACTGGAAGGAGAGTGTTGTCGTTTCGACAACTTGATTGCGTAATTGCCTGAATATCAAGGGATTTTCGTAATCACTTCACGGTTGCTGCATATTGTGGCAACGGTGTACTGCTTTCCATGCACATGCCCTTCACCCACGCATGTGCATGCAACGAAACAGGCCCCGCAACCAAGGGTTGCGGGGCCTGTTTCATCCGCGGGAATCGTGTCTAGCGCGAGGGCTCAGTCCGGGCGATCACTTGCCGTCACATTGGGCAGTCTGCTTGCCGCCGGAAGGTGGGCAGCCGAACCAGTTCTCGGTCGGCTTGGCCTGGCCAGTATTGGCATGTCGTCCCCCCTGGCTTCCGATATCTCCGCCGTCGAGGCTTTTCTGTACCTGACGCTTGGCCTCATCCTTGGATTGCTGGCTGGCCTCGGGCTGCTGGTGCTGCTGGTAGTTCGCCCCATTGTCGCGGGAATCATCAGCGGTACGCGTGGAGTGGCTGGTGGTCGGCTCGCCGTTCGAGGAGTGCTGGGAGGCAGCGGCGCCACTGACTCCTGTCTCGGTATTCATCTCGTCGAAGGCATAGGCCGGGGACAGGCTCAGGCAGCCCAGCATCACGGTAGCGATGCCGACACCGTAGCGCGTCTTGCGTGAAGTGCCTGCTCGGAAGGGCGAAGGGGTCGTGAATGACATGTCGAGTGCTCCTTTGGGGAAACGGCGTGGAGCATGGGCCAGGCCATTCCGTGAGCATGTCAATGAGCGCTTGCTCGTTGTGCAAGAGACATCCAGCCGTTGCGCTGTACTGGACGCTGATGGAAGAGAGATCGGGGCAGATGACGAGAAATCAACTCTCGCTGACGTTCCTGCATCGCTGGCAGGTGAGGTGGCTGGCGTATCCGGTGGTCAGGGCGGTTATCTGGTGTCGGACCCTTGAAGTCGTCGCCTGGCATGACAATGTGATGGGGAGAGGGCAACGGCCCCCTGAGAGTTCACCCAGTCAAGGAGACACGCATGACGATCAAGAAAACCGGTTCCGCGCATTGGGAAGGTAGCGTCAAGCAGGGTAAAGGTACCGTCAGCAGTGAAAGCGGTGCCCTCAAGGATCAGCCCTATGGTTTCAATACGCGCTTCGAAGACGGCGCGGGTACCAATCCTGAAGAGCTGATCGGCGCAGCGCATGCCAGCTGCTTCTCCATGGCGCTGTCGATGATGCTGGGAGAGGCAGGCCATGAGCCGAGCGCCATCGATACTCGCGCGACCGTGCATCTGGACAAGGATGACAGCGGTTTCAGCGTCACCAGGATCGCGCTGGTGACCAAGGCCAAGGTGCCGGGCATCAGTGACGCGGACTTCCAGGCGACCGCCGAGAAGGCCAAGGCCGGCTGCCCGATCTCCAAGCTGTTCACTGCCGAGATCACCCTTGAGGCGTCTCTCGACAGCTGAGACGCTCGCCAGCTGCCCTCGGCTCTTTCGGGTGAGGCAGCTATGGCGTGAAGGCGCATCACCTCAGCAGGGGGGTGCGCCAATGAAAAAACCGCCCTGAGGGGCGGTTTTTTGCGTGGTATCTCTCTTTCCATTTCTCTCTAGCCCTATCTCCATCCGCTTCCATTCCGGTCAGCGTTCGTCGGGCCTTTTCGCATCATCTGGCTCATCGGGTGGCAGTTCCTCTTCGCTGATCGCCCCGGCATGTTGCATGGCGTTGCGGCGGGATTGCAGACGCGTCAGAGGGGTACGGCTGGGCGTGCGGTACCAGCGGATGTTCTCGCGTGAGCATTGCTCGAGTTCCGCGATCACCTGAGCGCCAAGCAGCAGGATGATGGCGCCAACCTCCAGGCCCAGCAGCAACACGATCAAGGTGGCCAGCGAGCCATAGATGGCACCCACGAAGGACAGGTGAGTGAAGTACCAGCTCAGCGCCAGACGTGTCAGCTCCCACAGGGTCGCCGCGACCAGCCCGCCGACCAGTGCACGGCGAGTGGAGACGCGTGTCTGGGGCAGGATCTTGTAGATGGCGCTGAACAGCCCGAACATGCCGACGATGCTGATCAGGTAGATCACTTCACTGCCCGCCTCGCCGAGGGTCACCTCGATACCGGTCAGCAGGGTCAGGGCATCATTCATCGCCGAGGCCAGTGCCACCAGCAGGGTCAGTGCCAGCAGGCCGGCCCCCAGTACCATCACGAAGGCATAGGGCAGCAGGGCCGAGATCCAGGCACTGCGTTTGCGAATCACCGGGTGCTGATGAAAGATCAGCGCGATGGCATCCTCCAGCATGCGAAAGGCCAGCCCGGCGAAGAACAGCAAGCCCCCCATCCCGATCCAGCTGATCACGTCACGGTTGTCCAGCAACTTGCGCACGGCATCCAGCAGCACGTCTTCCTGCCCGGGTCCCAGATGCTGGACCTGGATGGCGATGATGCTCATCAGACGTGACTCATCGACCAGATGCGTCAGCAATACGCAGCTCAGGGCGAACAACGGCACGCTGGAGAGCAGGATGTTGTAGCCCACACCCCCCGCCAGCAGCACGCCACGATTGGCGATGAACTGGCCCAGCACCCGCCAGGCGAAAGCGATCAGGCGGGGGAGAAAGCGCAGCAGTCGCGCGCGCCAGGTATCGTCAGCCGTGTCCGGCATCAATGGCCTCCTGGAGAGTCGGTGGACTGGCAAGGCGTCACGAGGTGCCGCCCTTGAGTGCCCGTCGGCTGCGGCTTTCGGCGCGATGTGCCAGCAGGGTCGAGGTCGAATAGAGCGCCAGCCCTGACCAGATCAACACGAAGGTGAGCAGCATCGAGGGCTGCAAGGTCTCGTGGAATACCAGCAACGCGATGGCGAACTGCATGCTCGGATTGATGTACATCAGAAAGCCGACGGTGGCGAGGCGCAGGCGGCGTGCCGCGCCGGCAAAGGCCAGCAGCGGAAGCGCCGTCAGGATACCGCTGGACATCAGCAGCACGCTGGCGGGCAGCTCCAGCGGGCCGATGCCCGTGGCCAGAAAGCGTGACTCGCCTGCCTGCCACAGACCCGCGATCAACAGCAGGGCGAGGGGCGCCAGCATCAGCGTCTCGACGAACAGCCCCGACAGGCCATCCAGCGCGACACGCTTGCGCAGCAGCCCGTAGGTGCCGAAGGACAGCGCCAGCGAGAGTGTGATCCAGGGCAGCTCGGAGAGATTGAGAAACTGCAGGCTCAGGCCCAGCGCCGCCAGCCCCAGCGCCACGCCCTGCAGGCGAGTCAGGCGCTCCTTGAGCACCAGCATGCCCAGTGCCACGTTGACCAATGGCGTCAGGAAGTAGCCGAGGCTTGCCTGCAGCACTTCATGCTGCTCCACCGCGAAGATGTAGATCCCCCAGTTGGCCGCGATCAACAAGGCGCACGCCAGCCCCGGCCATAGTTGCCGTGGCCTGGACAATGCGCTGCGAATCGGTGACCAGCGCTTCAGCAGGCTGATCAGGAGGATGAGAAACACGCAGCTCCACAGGATGCGGTGCAGCAACACCTCCCAGGCGGGGATGCCGGAAAACAGCGCGAAGTACAGCGGAAAGCAGCCCCACATGGCATAGGCCGTCAGGCCGTAGCCGGCCCCCTTGAGGCCTTCGCGACGGGCCAGGGCTGCCGCTTCATCACTTTCTGGCGTGCTCTGCGCCTGGCTCATCGCGAGTCACTCTCGCCATCCTGAGCCAGTGGCTTGCCCGCGATGTAGTAGCCCGAGGGGCTCAGCGCGAGGAAGAAGGTCTCGGCCTCGGGGTAGCCGGCTTCGCGCATTGCCTGGTGGATGGCCTCGCCACAGACGTCACGGACCTGCTGGCCGCGTTCGAACCACAGCACCTCGACGAAGGGAAAGGCATCCACCGTCTGGCCGTCGAAGACATATTGCGTGCTGATGCACTCCAGCGTGAACTCATCGCGCGGCGTCGCCGTGGCCTCACTGAGCTGGTCGACAAGCGTGCGCGAGACGGGGGCGAGACGGGCGGGGGTAACGCCATGGAAGCGAAGCTGAGGCATGCAGGGCTCCTGGAGCACGAATGAGTGGGGGTGACAGCGCGCGTGGGCGACAAGCGGACCGAGGTCCATGCGCCGAGCTTCATCAGCCGGCGCTGACGGAGCCGGCATCAAGCCCCGCGCAACATCAGCATAAGGGGAAGCGATGGCCTGCGTCGCGCCTTCAGGCCGCGGCAGCATGTCGATGGTCAATATATCATCGGCGACTCATGCACACATCCGCTGGCTGAGCCGCGCGGAGTTGTGGGCCAGTTCCCGCATTGCCTCTCACATCTGAGCGCCACAGACGGTAGAATGGGCGCATTCATGCTCGCGATGGCATGCAGGCCTCACACCCTCCATCACCCGCAAGGCGTGTCCCGGGAGGGCGGCATGAGGGCAAGATGACCGAGGATCAGGGAGACGGCATGACAGTGACGAATCCATCAGCAACGTGGGAAGACGCAGGCAAGTTGCGTGTCAGCCTGGTGCAGGCCGATCTGCGCTGGGAAGACCCGGCAGAGAACTGTCGCCTGCTGGGCGAGCAGCTGGACGCCGCTGGCCTGACGACCGGCCCTGACGGCCACAATGCCCTGACCGACCTCATCGTGCTGCCCGAGATGTTCGCCACCGGCTTCACCATGAATTCCCGTGAGATGGCCGAGCCGATGGAGACCAGCGAGAGTGTCGCCTGGCTCAAGGCGCAGGCTGTCGCGCGAGGTTGCGTGATGACGGGCAGCATTGCGGTACTCGAGGGAGACGAGTGCTACAACCGCATGCTGTGGGCCACGCCGAGTGGTGAGCTGAGACATTACGACAAGCGCCATCTGTTTCGCATGGCAGGCGAGCATGAGCGTTATGGCATGGGCAATGAGCGGGTGATCGTCGAGCTCAACGGCTTCCGGATCCAGCTGTCCGTCTGCTATGACCTGCGCTTCCCGACCTGGCTGCGTCAACGCCCCGTGATTGGCGGCATGAGCGCGGCGGAGTGTGCCACCGGCAGCGCCTTCGAATATGACCTGCTGCTGTGCGTGGCCAATTGGCCGGGCGTGCGGCGTCACCCGTGGCGCACCCTGCTGCAGGCACGCGCCATCGAGAATCTGGCCTATGTGGTGGGCGTCAACCGAGTGGGTGACGATGCCAACGGGCTGCACTATACCGGCGATTCCATGGTCTGCGATTTCAAGGGCGAGCCCATCCTCGACCCCGCGCCAGACCAGCCCTTCATCGAGACGGTGACGCTTGAACGCGGCGCCCTCGACGAGTTTCGAACCAAGTTTCCGGCGTGGATGGACGCCGATCATTTCACTCTGGAGGCCTGATGCGCCTGGACAAATTCCTTACCGAAACCACGGATCTCAGCCGCAGCGATGCCAAGAAGGTCGTGCATCGCGGCGATGTCACCGTGGATGGTGAGGTAGTCAAGAACACCGCGCGTGCCGTCAAGGATGGCATGCGCGTCGAATGGAACGGCGAGCACCTGGAACTGATGGGCCTGCGCTATCTGATGCTCCACAAGCCGGCCAATGTCGAATGCACCACCAAGCCGGGCCTGTACGAGCGCGCGCACGACCTGATCGAGCTGCCCAATGTCGAGCGCCTGAGCATCGTCGGGCGTCTCGATGTCGACACCACCGGTCTGGTGTTGATGACGGATGACGGCCAGTGGAACCACCGCGTCACCTCACCCAAGAAAGCCTGTGCCAAGCGTTATCGCGTGACCCTGGCGCGCCCGCTGGAAGGGGATGAGCTGGCGCGTGCGGTGGAAGATTTCGAACACGGCCTGATGCTGGATGGCGAAGAGAAGCCGACGCGTCCGGCACGCCTGGAGATGGAAACGGCCACCGTGGGTCTGCTGTGGATCACCGAAGGCCGCTATCACCAGGTCAAGCGCATGTTCGCGGCCATCGGCAATCATGTCGAAGCCCTGCACCGTGAAGCCATCGGCGACGTGGAGCTGGACCCGGAGCTGGAACCTGGCGAATGTCGCTTCCTGCGTCCGGAAGAGATCGCCAGCTTCTGATTGTCAGCGTCTGATTGTTAGCTTCTGATCATCAGCGCCATATCGTCATGAAAAGCTCCCGTCATTTTTCCTCAATGGCGGGGGCTTTTTCATGTGCGTCGTTGGCCGCTGAACCTTGTATCGATCCAACGATCGCGCTTAAGGTAAGCGTTGTCTGCTCGTATTGTGATTTCTTTGCGGGAAGTGCGTTTTGCAGAAGTGAAATTTATACTGAGATCGTCTTCAATCAAACGCTTGTTTCCAGTATTTTCATGACAATGGCGTCTCCATAACAACAACGAGGAAAATCCACTATGTCGTCCCCCTTCACCAAGTCCCACCTGATGAAACCCCTGCCGCTGCGCATGGCGCTGGCGGGCAGTGGCCTACTGCTGGCGACCCTCTCGGCACCGGCAAGCGCCGCGGAAGAGGCCAGTGTGGTATTCGCGGCGCCGCCGTGGCCGGGCGTGACCATGAAGACCGAAATCGCCTCCGAGATCTTCGAGGCGCTGGGCTATTCCCCCACCACGCGTCAGCTGGGCGCGCAGATCACCTATGAGGGCATCTCGCTCGGGGAAGTGGATGTCTACCTGGCCGCCTGGCTCCCGGGGCAGAGCACCATGTACAACGCGGCGATGGAAAAAGGCGCCATGGTCGATCTGGGCAACAACGTGAACGGCGCGCGAGCCAATTTCGCCGTACCGCGTTATGTGGCCGAAGCCGGCGTCACCTCACTGAACGATGTCGACAAGCCGGAATTCGCCGACAAGTTCGACAAGACCATCTACTCCATCGAGATCGGCTCGGGCTCCAGCGAGATCGCCAACCGTGCCGTCGACGAAGACATCTACGGCCTGGGTGACTGGGACCTCAAGGAATCCTCCACCGCCGGCATGCTGGGGACGGTGGCCAATGCCATCAAGCGCGATGAGTGGGTCATGTTCGTCGGCTGGACCCCGCACTGGATGGGGGTCGAATACGACATGGTCTTCCTGGAGGACCCCAAGGACCTGTGGGGCCCGGGTGGCGGCGCCAGTGATGTGAAGACATTGGCCAACAAGAAATGGTCCGAAGCGCACCCCAACGCCTCCGTCTTCCTGGACCAGATCGCCTTCACCTCCGAGGAGCAGAGCGAGCTGATCTATGGCTTTGGCAAGGAAGAGCGCCCGCAGGAAGAGGTGGCTGGCACCTGGATGAAGGCCAATCCCGCCAAGGTAAAGGGCTGGCTGGAAGGCGTGACCACTCGAGATGGCGAACCCGCCTGGCCTGCCGTGCAGAAGGCGCTTGGCCTGCCGGACGCCTGACGTGTCGATCCCGAACCTGTCACTTCCGTCTGCACGGCTGAACACTCGGTCTTGAAACTCGGTCTTGAAACTCGGTCTTGAAACTCGGCGATATTGGATGACACAGCCTGCGTGGCGATACTGGATGACACAGTCTGCGTGGCTGTTGTCGCCGGCAATGTCTGATCAGAACCCCGCTCCTGGAGCGGGGTTCTCGCGTTTCTGGCACCTTCTCACTGCCCGTCGAGCCCCATCGCGGCATCGTCATGCAAATCTTGCATGGAAAATCAAAATAAAGAATTGGTCGGACCTGTTCGCGCTGTATCACCATGGCCCCGCATTCTGCGTCGCCTCAACGCGCAGCAAACAACAATGACAAGCAGGGTTTACCTCATGGCTGATACTGATTCGTTCGCCGAGCGCGATTCGCGCACCTCTGGTCCTATCGCGCGCTTGCTGTCCCCGTGGACAGGCTTGCCGCTCTGGAAACAGATCTTCATTGCACTGGTGCTGGGCCTTGGGCTGGGCATCCTGCTCAACCAGACCGGACGTGCCGATATCGCCGCCGACATCAAGCCGCTGGGGGATCTGTTCATCCGCGCGATCAAGATGCTGATCGTGCCGCTGGTCTTCGTCTCGCTGGTCACCGGCGTGGCATCGCTCGACAACCTTTCCCGCCTGGGGCGACTGAGTCTCAAGACACTGGGGCTGTATCTGGGCATGACGGCGGTGGCGATCACCATCGGCCTGGGGCTGGCGGCTCTCTTCCAGCCGGGCGTGGGTATCGACCTGGGCAGCGCCGCCGGTGTCGAGGTGCGGGAAGCGCCGACCGCCGTCGAGACATTGCTTGGCCTGGTGCCGACCAATGCCGTCGAGGCCTTCGCCGAGGGCAATGTGCTGCAGATCATCGTCTTCGCGATCCTGTTCGGCCTCTCCATCACGCTGGTCGGGGAGAAGGCGCGTCCGGTGCGCGTGTTCTTCGAGTCCGCCGCGGAAATCATCTATCGAATGACCAGCATCGTCATCGCCTTCACGCCCTACGGTGTCTTCGCGCTGATGGCCTGGGTCGCCGGGACCTACGGGCTGGCGATGCTCGCGCCGCTGGCCAAGGTGATCGCCATCGTCTATCTGGGCTGCATCGTGCACGCCGTGGTGGTGTATGGCGGCCTGCTGCGCTTCGTCGCGCACCTCAATCCCGTGCGGTATTTCCAGGGCAGTGTCGAGCCGATCATGCTCGCCTTCACCAGCACCTCAAGCTCCGGCACCCTGCCGGTGACCATGATGGCCGCCGAGCAGAACCTGGGCGTCAAGCGCAGCGTCTCGAGCTTCGTGCTGCCGCTGGGCGCGACCATCAACATGGATGGCACCGCGCTGTATCAGGGTGTCTGCGCGCTGTTCATCGCCCAGGCCTACGGTGTCGATCTGGGCATGACCGAGTACGTCACCATCATCATGACCGCCACTCTGGGCTCCATCGGCACGGCGGGCGTGCCGGGGGCGGGGCTGATCATGCTGTCGCTGGTGCTGACCTCCGTCGGCTTGCCGCTGGAAGGGGTCGCCATCATCGCCGGGATCGACCGTGTGCTCGACATGGCACGTACCGGGCTGAACGTGGCCGGCGACTGCGCCGTGAGCTGTCTGGTCGCCAAGAGCGAGAAGGCACTCGATGAAGAGGTCTTCAACACCCCGCACGTGATGCGCTCGACCTTGAGCTGAGCGTCGCGCTGATGGAGGGAAGTGGCCTTCACTTCCCACTGACCGGCAGCCAGGAGGCGCTGCCGGTCGTCCTTCCCCAGGAATCTGTCGCCCTCAGGCCGACAGGCATGTCAAAGATGGTCAGGAGAATCGCGCCATGGAAGCGTCTGCCACACGGCTTTCTGTCAATCGGCTTTCTGCTGCTGGACTCGCTGCTGGCGGGCCCCGCAACGCGCCGGACACCGTCACCCGCTACGGTGTGGTCGGCGGGCTCGGAGCGCTGGGCAGCGCGGATGTATTGCTCAAGACCGTGCGAGCGGCCCAGTACTGCAAGCCCCCGCGCCGAGTGGACATCGCCTTCGAACAACGTCACTTCGAGGATGGCCCCGGCATCGCGGAAGAGGGCTATGACCCGCTGCGCCGCAAGTTCTATGTCTACAACGTGCTCAAGGACATGCAGGGCAAGGTCGAGAATGCGCTGGTGCCATGCTTTCTCTCGCATACCTTCCTGGCCGAGATCACCCCGGAAATCAGCGTGAACGTGGTGGATATCTTCGAGGCACTGCAGGACCGCATTCGCCGCGAGTACCCTGACGTTCGCAAGATCGGTGTGCTGACCTCAAGCTACGTTCGCGCCTCTGGCATCTTCACGCGTCGTCTGTCCGGGCCCGTATCCGAGCCCATGTCCCGGCCGGAAGGTGCCGAGCCCGGCGCGGAGCTCGAGGTGCTCTACCCGGAGGCGCGCGTGCAGCGTGAGGCGTTGATGGAGGCCATCTATGGCCCGACCGGCATCAAGAGCGGCCATCATGGCGGTGAATGTCTGCAGCAGCTGATGGAAGCCTGCGATGATCTCATTCGTCAGGGTGCGGAGATCATCGTGCCGGGCCTGAGCGAGATCCCGGTGATGATGGCCTCGCTGCAGCCTCTGATTCCGGTGCCGTTGCTGGATTCCAATCGAATCTACGCCGAGTACGCGCTGGGACATGATCGCGAGCAGGAAGGGCGGCAGTTCAAGCTGGGCGTGCTAGGCGGGGTCGGGCCCGCCGCGACGGTGGACTTCATGCGCAAGGTGGTGGGACTGACACGCGCCGAGCGCGATCAGGATCACCTCAAGATGGTGGTGGAGCAGAATCCGCAGATTCCCGATCGTACCGCCAATCTGATTGGCAACGGGGAAGACCCGAGCATCCCGATGCTCGCCACCTGTCAGCGACTGGAAGCGGATGGTGCCAATGCCATCGCGATTCCCTGCAATACCGCGCATGCCTTCGTGGCGCGTATCCAGCCCTATATCAACATCCCCATCGTCAACATGCTCGATGCGGTGGTGGAGGATATCGCCGCGCGGGAGACGCCCGTATCGCGTGTCGGCCTGCTCGCGACCAGTGGCACCGTGGCCAGTCGGGTCTACCACGACATCCTCGAGGCCTCGGGGCGTGAGACGCTGGTGCCGGACGCCTCCCATCAGGCTTGCGTGATGGACGCCATCTACGGACAGCAGGGCGTCAAGGCGGGTCACACCTCAGGCGAATGCAGTCTGATGCTGGAAGCCGCCATCGAGCATCTGCTAGCACAGGGGGCAGAGGTGGTCATTCTGGGCTGTACGGAGCTGCCGCTGATCGAACTGCCGACCGCGCTGCGTGAGCGCGTGGCCTTGCTGGACCCCTCGGAGATACTGGCACGCCGCTGCATCGCCCTGGCGCAATAGCCCGATGACCTCGTGCCGATGACCTCGTGCTAAAGACGTCGAGGTGGAGAATGTGGCGCTGTGAAAACAGCGAGGGAAACAGATAGCACTGACTACGCGGAAGGAAGGAAGGAAGGAAGGAAGGAATGAGGGCATGCAAGAGGACAGGAAGACCAGCCACGCTATACTGCGGCGCTACATGCCTCACTCCAGGAAATCGCTGTGGAAATGAACTGGCTGGAAGACTTCCTCACGCTGGCCGTCACGCGCAATTTCTCGCGCGCGGCTGAGTTGCGCAACGTGACTCAGCCGGCCTTCAGCCGCCGGATACGCAATCTGGAATACTGGGTGGGCGCGACCCTGATCGATCGCAGCCTGTTTCCGGTAGGGCTGACACCGGCCGGCGAGTCCTTCCAGCGGACGGCGCAGGATGCGCTCTCGGTATTGCGGGTCGGGCGGGAAGAAGCACTGGGCTTCGTGCCCAAGATCGAAGAGGTGGTGTCGATTTCCGCCTCCCACACGCTGGCGGTCAGCTTCTTCGTCGACTGGCATGAACAACTCCAGACCCGACTGGGCAAGCTCAAGGCGCGTATCGTGCCGGACCACGTCGCCGGCTGTGTCGATGCGCTGATCAGCGGCAACTGTGATCTGATGCTCGCCTACAACAGCCCACTGCTGCCGACGCTCACCGACATGGTGCGCTATCCCTCCATCGTGCTGGAGTCCGAGCGTCTGGTGCCGGTGAGTGCAGTGGATGAGGCAGGGCAGGCGTTGTTCTCGCTGGAAAGCGACACTCCGCAACCGTACCTCTGCTACTCCAGTGACAGCTATCTCGGGCGACTCACCGCGCTGATCCTCAATCGGGAATCCCTCTCGGCACGCCTCAACTTCTGCTATGAATGCTCGATGTCAGACGTGCTCAAGCGCGGGGCCCTGGCCGGTAGCGGCATCGCCTGGGTACCGGAGCGCGCCGTACGGGATGAACTCAACGCCAGTCGCCTGCGCATCGTCGGGGATGAACGCCATACCGCTCCTCTGGATATCTGCCTGTTTCGGCATGCCGAGCACGAACAACAGGTCGCGGAGCGTATCTGGCAAGCCTGTCTGGACACGCAAGCCAGCCGCACAGCCACCTCCGCCACTCAAGGGTGACCTCTCGCCCATAACGTCAGTGGCGGTGAGCGTCTCCCGCCCACCGCCACTGGTCTTCGCTCTCATCCATCATCTCGCCAGGCTCGCGCAAGGGTATCGCAGACTCACGACAGGCGCCGTGAATTGGCCGTCGTGCGCTTGTGCAGCGGCTTGATGAACTGCGTACCCGTCGTCCACCACGGCACGACCTTGCCACCCGACATCGCGTTCATCCACGCCTTCTGCATCACGAACCACATCTCCCAGCTGGCGGCGATCTTCTCCGACACCATCTTCTGGTTCTCCGCGATCATCTTCGGATCCAGCGGCGACTGCGTCCCCCACAACTGCGTGCGCGACATGATGGTCGACATCGCCGTCGACCACATCTCCACCGATGTCGTCCCCAGCTTCCAGACATCGAACATCGCAGCAGGTGTCGTCGGGACCAACTCAGACCAGGCAGGTTGTTGAGTCATTGTGCTCTCCACGTAAAGGAACCTCATGACAGTCTTACGCCTGTTGATGCTGCAGTGCAACATTAGTTTTTTATATCCCTGAATGTGAGCGCGAGGCAGAGCCTCCCTTATCACCAGTTTCTCTTTAAATCAGTGGGTTAGTGATATCGTGGGTTAGAAAAAGCGGAATTTTCCGTGCCTGGGCGGAAATTTCCCGTGGGGTTGGGAAAAGTGGATTTTCAGGATTTGTTGGCAATGTCTTACGTAGGTGTATGAATTTCCTGAAGCTCGGTATCAGTTCAGTCGGACAATGTATGTAAGAGTTTACGCACGGCGCGGAAATTTTCTGTTTGGAACAAGGCCGCCGGCAAAATCCATTGAAGGTCAAGCACTGGATATTGAGACAGCGTACCGTTCAAGCGACGCAGCGAGTCGCATTGGACTGACGTTCTATACTCGCAAGCGCATTGATTAAGCTATTATTAGATTTCACGAAACTTAAATATTCAATTTTTCGGTTGTTAACTAACTCAGCATAGCGTTGGGGCCTACGGTTTCTAAACGGAGCTTGCACTACTGCAGCGCCGTGCGGCAGCCATGTAGATCATTTTATAGTGGAATTTATTTGAAAGTCTCATTAGGGTCTGTAAATAAAGTGACCTCAAACGAAATGGAGTTCGTTAATGAGTTACTACCGTTATTGGGGGAAAGCCAAGTCAGAAGACAAAGGCGTTCCCTATCACCTCCTGCCGTACCATAGCCTCGATGTAGCAGCTGTAGGCTGGCACCTTCTGTCGCCTGAGCGGGCTCTGACGCAACGTATGGCTGTTCAATTACAAATGGCGCCCTCAGCGTTGCAACGTTTTTCTGTCTTCCTTTTAGGGCTTCATGATTTAGGTAAGTTTTCGCGGACTTTTCAGGGGCTTGCCCAGTCACAGGGTAGTGGGCTGGTGCCTGCTTTGCCTCGATTCACCTATAGTGAGCGCCACGACCGGCTAGGGGCTCTTCTGTGGCAAGAGCGTTGGATGAACTGGTTGGAGGCCGGCACGCTCAGGTGGCCCGGCGGGATGCCGGAGCGCCAGCGGCGGCGCCGATTGACAGAGACGCTTCCTGTCTTGTTGTCCCCCATGTTTGGCCATCACGGTCAGCCGGTAGCGGGCACATCGCTAGAACTTTCGCGTTTCTTCGGTTCCGATGACTGTGCTGACGATGTTGTCGTGGCGCAAGAATTCGTTGCCGACTGGGCGCGTCTTGTCGATGTCGAGTGGCCTGTTGAAAAATTGTTCTCGGCTGAGTGGCTTCAGACTTTTCAATCGCTGAGCTGGACCATCGCCGGTTGGGTGACGCTCAGTGATTGGTTGGGATCGAATCAGGCGTATTTCCGTTATTGCGTCAGTGAGATGCCGCTTGTGGACTATTGGAGGGACTATGCTCAGCCGCGAGCTCAGCAAGTACTACGCGATACCGGGTTTGAGCAAGTACTCAAGCCGTTGCCATATGCAGGCCTGTCTTCCTGGTTTGATGGGCAGTCGGTTACGCCGACCCCATTACAGCATGAGGCCGAGACATTGAGGCTATCTCCGGGGCCACAACTATTTATTCTCGAAGATATCACCGGGGCAGGAAAGACCGAAACTGCCTGTATTCTGACCCAGCGACTACTGGCAGCCGGACATGGCGAAGGGCTCTACTTTGCTTTACCCACCATGGCGACCTCCAATGCCATGTATTCTCGTCTCGGTGCTCTCCACCGCCGTTTCTATCGCGCGGGTTCCTGCCCATCTTTCGTGCTGGCGCACGGTGCCAGCAAGTTGAATGAAGAGTTTGCTCTGGCCATCGACCAGCCGCAGCCGGGTGATCGCAATTATGAGGAGAGCGAGGCCACAGCGACGGCTCAGTGCAACCGCTGGCTCGCTGATTCGCGCAAGAAGGCCCTATTGGCCGATGTCGGGGTAGGCACCATCGACCAAGTACTGATGGGGTTGCTGCCGTTTCGTCATCAGTCGCTGCGCCTGTATGGATTGGCCCGCAAAGTACTGATCATCGATGAAGTCCATGCCTACGATCACTATATGCAGACGCTGCTCGGCAAGCTATTGAGTTATCACGCCCAGCAGGGAGGTAGCGCCATTCTCCTGACGGCCACGTTACCTCAGGCCATGCGCAATGATTTGTGTATGGCTTGGCGGATAGGACTCGGTCTCGACCCTCAGCCGCTGATGATGCATGACTTCCCACTGCTGACGCAGGTATCGGAAGCTCCCCTTTGCGAAGTTGCCTTGACGGCAAGGGCTGAAGTGTCTCGTGCCGTCGGTGTTGATTGGCTCACCGAGGAAGATCAGGCCATCGAGGCAATCATGTCAGCCGTTGAGGCTGGTAAGTGTGTTGCCTGGGTGCGCAATACCGTCAATGACGCCATTCGCGCCTTTGAGGCTGTTAGTGAGCGCCACCCGGCGCCGGAGCGCTGCCTATTGTTCCACAGCCGTTTTGCCATGTGTGACCGCCAGCGTATCGAGTCTGATGTCATCGCGCGGCTGGGCAAGACCTCCACAGACAATGTGCGTCGTGGTCAAGTGTTGATCAGTACGCAGGTCTTTCAGGAATCCCTCGACTGTGATGTCGATTTGATGATCAGTGATCTGGCCCCGATCGATTTGCTGATTCAACGCGCTGGTCGCCTGCAGCGTCACGTTCGCGGAGTCCGATGCCCGCCTGTCCTCAAGATACTTGCACCCGAGTGGTCAGAAACTCCCGATGAGCACTGGCTGAAACGCACCTTGGAGGGGACTCATTTTGTCTATCGCGACGCCTCCCTGCTATGGCTCACCCAACGAGTCCTGCGTGAGCAGGGCGAAATTCGTATGCCTGAAAAAGCCAGAACCCTGATCGAAAGCGTCTATGGCGACGTCGCCGGTCATGTCCCCGACGGACTGCAGGGGGCACGCTGGGAGCAGCGCGGCATGCAGAACGTGGCCGGCTCGATGGCGAATTTCAACGCCCTGGCACTGAAGGATGGCTATGTAGGGAGCCGTCATCAGTGGCAGGAGGAGCAAGAGATTGGAACCCGATTGGTCGATGAGCCGACCCTCAATGTCGCGTTACTGATATTTAACAGCGATGGCACTTTGAGGCTACTGGCAGGCAGTGAGCGGCATACCGACATGCTGAGCCAGATCAAGTTGCGCCTGAGCCAAGCTGACAAACTGGCCAGCCTGCCGCCTCGCTACACGACTCAATGGGAGGCCCTGCAGGACCGTTATAAAGCGCTGCGCTTCGTACAGCCTTGGCTGGCAGAAATGGATGCCGAGAATGTGTATGGGCCAAGTCGTGGCTTAGAGTTTGGCTCAACGTCGGCCACATATTCAAAACACCTTGTTGGAGGGGATGTATGAATCTGCTGAAAGATCCTTGGCTGCCCTTTCGTACTCGGGGGGGAAGTATTGCCTATCGCTCCCCCTCGGCTATTTCCGATCCGAATATTGTTGATCTGGCCTTGCCACGGGCGGACTTCCAAGGCGCAGCCTACCAGTTCCTGATCGGTCTGTTGCAGACGGTGTACCCGCCGCAGGATTACGGTGAGTGGGTGGATCGCAGTATCGAGCCTCCTGGCGGCGAGGCGCTGGACGAGGCATTCGTGCCTTTCGCGCAGGCCTTCGAGTTTCAAGGTGATGGTCCGCGTTTCATGCAAGATCTCGATCCGCTCGCGGATGCCAAACCAGTGTCGGTTGCAAAGCTGTTGATCGATTCTCCGAGTGTAAACGGCCTTGAGAAGAATAAAGATCATTTCGTCAAACGAGGCCGTGTCGTGGCGATCTGTGAGGATTGTGCGGCATTGGCGCTGTTCACCATGCAGGTTAATGGTCCATTTGATGGACGTGGCACTCGCGTTGGGCTGAGGGGCGGTGGCCCATTGACCACACTGATTGTGCCTGACCAAGCGGGCGCCAGTCTTTGGCAACGGTTGTGGCTGAATGTGATGCCTATTGAAGCGTTTTCCGCTAAAGCCCCTATTCGCGATCGATGTCCCGATGATGACACTCTTTTCCCTTGGGTAGGGGCCACCCGTGCCAGCGGCAAGAACGGCAATGAAGTTCTGCCGGAACAGATGCATCCCATGTATGCATACTGGGCTATGCCAAGGCGCATCAGGCTGGAGGTTGGCGATGATGAAGGCTGCTGTGACCTTTGTGGTCGCAAGGTGTTGCAACGGGTGAGTGAGATCCGCACCAAGAGTTATGGAGCCAAATATGATGGCCCCTGGCAGCATCCTCTGACGCCATACCGTCGCAACCCCCAAAAGCCCAATGAGCTACCGCTTTCCACTAAAGGTCGGGCCGACGGATTGGGCTATAGGCACTGGTCGAACCTTGTACTCAGCGATGAGGAAGGTAGCGGTGCCCTGCCAGCGGGCGTGATGCATGACTATTTCAGTCATAAAGTGGATTTCGTTGCGCAGGAGCTGCGTGCCGGTGAGGACATCGATGCGTTGTTGAAGCCCCGGCTATGGATTTTCGGCTACGACATGGATCAAGCAAAACTACGGGGCTGGTGCAGTGAGGAACTGCCACTGGTCGTGGTGCCGGCAGAGCAACAGGCGCGATTACGCACTTGGGTGCAGACGTTCATTGAGCTTGCGCGCCAGACGGCCGAGACGACGCGTAAGCAGGTCAAGAATGCCTGGTTCTCGCGGCATGCCGATGCCAAGGGGGACCTGACATCCGTCGATAGTCAGTTCTATGAAGCCACCCAAGCGGCGTTCTTTCGTGCTTTGCGAGATATGCAGCTGGCACTTCAGCAGGGCGAAGGGCCTCATATGCCATCTCAGGTAGCTCGGGCTTGGTATCACGCACTGCGTAAAGAAGCACTGACACTATTCGAAGCTCAGGCCCTGAACGGCCCATTCTCTGAGCTGGACATGAAACGGGTGACGCGGGCACGCCGTCAGCTTCTGTCATGGCTGAGTGGTCGCAGTAACAGTAAGGGCAGCAAGATCGTTTCCCAGTTCGCCAAAGATGGCGGCTTTACTTTGACAGAAGCTCAAGGAAACGCACCAACCGAGGAGGCAGTGCCATGATCCAGATGGAGATGCATGAGGTGGCCGAAAAGCCGTCGCGGGAGAAAATGGTCCCGGAGCGGTTGTTGGCGCTGTCACCCGATGAAGGCTTCAAGGTGCGGCTCTGGTGGCAGCGTTTGACATTACCCCCGCAAAACTTGGCTACCTACACCAAGGCACCACCTTGGCCGAAAGGGATGCGCGCACGGCTTCGGCGTTGTGAAACAGTCGAAGCTGCCATGCTAAGCGATGGCTTCCGTCAACTGTGGCAGCAGCTGCCTGAGCAGTCATCCCATTATCGTGATGAGCGCTTGCAGCTGTGGATCTGCATTGCGCTAGTGCTCGCGGAGGTGCGGAGTGAAACGCCCAGCGTTTCGCTGGGTAGTCGTCTGGGGCAAGAAAAGAATGGCACCGGAAAGCCTCGCATGGGCGAGCTGCGTTTTCAGCAATTGATGGACTGCCATTCTCCACAAGAGCTGGTACAGCGGCTGCGCCGTGCGCTGGCGCTGATCGACAAGTGCGATATCAGCGTGGTGCATCTGGCGGACAACATCGCCCTCTGGTGGCGTGAGTACCGTGGCCAGCCGGCGACTCAGCCCACGAAACGGCTGGGGTTCGTGTGGGCCAGCGATTACTTCGAAGCATTGGCGCAGTACCAGCGCGATCGCGCTTGACCGATTTTCCATTGCCGACATGACGAAAAGGATTTTGACCATGAGCCATTTCATTCAGCTTCACCTTCTGACCTCCTATCCGCCTGCCAACCTTAATCGTGATGACCTGGGCCGGCCCAAGACCGCCATCATGGGCGGCGCCAAACGCCTGAGAGTGTCGTCACAAAGCCTCAAGCGCACCTGGCGTACCTCGGCGTTATTCGAAGAAGCGCTTGGCCAACACCGTGGACAGCGTACCAAGCGAGTGGGTATTGAAGCCCATGTCAGCTTGCTCGAAAAAGGTGTCAAGGAGAAAGACGCCAAAGCTTGGGCAACTGAGATTGCCAAAGTATTCGGTGATGTCGCCAAGAATGAGTTGGCGACGAGCCAGTTGGTGCATATTGGGCCCGAGGAGCAAGCCGCGGTGGATGCTCTGATCGAGACACTGGCAGCTGAGAACCGTGCACCCGACAAAGCCGATCTCGATCTTTTGCGTCACAAGCCGGCCGCCGCTGACATTGCTCTTTTTGGTCGCATGCTGGCAGCGGTCCCCGCCTATAACGTCGAAGCAGCCTGTCAGGTTGCACACGCGATCACCGTGCATGCTGCGGAAGTGGAAGACGATTATTTCACTGCCGTGGACGATCTCAATACTGGCGACGAGCATCGCGGCGCCGCGCATGTGGGCGAAGCCGGCTTCGGTGCGGGCCTGTTCTACACCTATATCTGTATCGATCGTCGGCAGCTGGTCGACAACCTTCAGGGCAACAGCGAGCTGGCTGAGCGTGCCATCGCGGCGTTAGTAGAGTCCGCCGTGCTTACCTCACCCAAGGGCAAGCAGAATAGTTTTGGCTCTCGTGCTCATGCCAGTTACGTTCTCGCTGAGCAGGGCGATCAGCAGCCGCGCTCCCTTTCTGCTGCGTTTCTGCGTCCGATTGTTGGGCAGGATCAGTCACTGGAAGCCATCGCTCGCCTGGAGCGACAGGCCAAGGCTTTTGATACCGCTTACGGCCC
The DNA here is from genome assembly GCF_029846385.1 of Cobetia sp. 10Alg 146. Lineage (NCBI taxonomy): Bacteria > Pseudomonadati > Pseudomonadota > Gammaproteobacteria > Oceanospirillales > Halomonadaceae > Cobetia > Cobetia sp. 10Alg 146. Next base: position 408,351 of record NZ_JARWKT010000004.1, on the reverse strand, counting down.
GGGGGCCAAGCGGCGCTTCGTAGTATCCGCCGAGCCGGATTATTCCACCCCCGATCTGGATGGCGAGGTGCATACCGGCAGCCTCGCATCGCTGATCGAGTTTCTGCATGTTGCTCATTAAGGAGCTGATATGACGGAGTATCTGGTTTTTCGGCTTTATGCACCGCTCGCCAGTTGGGGGAGGGCTACCGCGGGCGGAACGCGACTCACCGCTACACATCCCGGGCGCGGCGCTATCATCGGATTGCTCGGTGCCGCATTGGGTATCCGCCGCGATGACAATGCAGGCCAGCAGGCACTTGGCGAAAGCGTTTGCGTTGCCGTCAAGCAGCGCTCGCCCGGCTTCTTGCTGAGGGATTATCACACCGCACAAGTGCCCTCGGCTCAAGCCAAGGTGACCTATCGCACTCGGCGCGATGAGCTCAGCGCACCAGGCAAAGCCATTAACACGATTCTGTCCAGTCGAGATTATCGCTGTGATGGCCTTTGGACCGTCGCGATATCGGCTACAGCATCGGCGACGATATCGCTTGAGGTTATGGAAAAGGCGCTAGAGCGTCCATATTTTCCGCTCTTTCTGGGGCGCAAGTCATGCCCTTTGGCCGCTCCTGTCGCAGCTCGTAGGGTGCCTGCCGAGACATTGCGGGCTGCCCTCGATAGCGACTTCGAGCACATCCTTCCTGGTGAGAAGCATCTTCTGCAGCTGCCGGATGAAGTGATGTACTACTGGGAGGGTAGCGCCAAGTGTCTCGACGGTGATGATCACCGCGTGGAGTGCAATGATGTCTGGGATCAACCTTTGAGCCGGGACCGTTGGCAGTTTGGACCACGCGTCGAATATCGGCGCTTCGTGCGCGACACCGATGCCAAGGAGCAGCACTGATGTATCTCTCACGTGTACGGGTCGACCTCAATGGTCTTTCCCGAGAAAGCTTGTTCGATATATTGGGCGGCGGAGCTTATGCCGCTCATCAATTGCTCTGGCAACTTTTCCCTGAACATGAGGGCGTTCGTCCTTTCCTTTTTCGTCAGGAAATGGAAGAAAGCGATATCGCACAGAATAAGGCGCCTAAGGGATTACCGTTATTCTATGTACTTTCCGATCGTCAGCCAGCAGCGTCTCAAGGACTGTTGGATGTGCACTGCAAGTCTTTCGAGCCGAATCTGTCGGTAGGTGATCAACTGGCCTTTCGGCTGCGCGCCAATCCCACAGTTGCCCGGCGTGTGGAAGGCGCCAAACACTCGCTACGCAGCGATGTATTGATGGCAGCCAAGAAGCTGTTTCCGCCTGAACAGCGCACGAGTGAGTCATGTGTACAGGCGATGGACCAAGCGGCTCGTGACTGGCTCAAAATCCGTGCTGACAATGGTGGTTTTCGCTTGGTGATGGACCCGGAAGTGAGTAGCTATCGCCAACATGTTATTCAAAAGCCTGGCCGCCGTGATGCCATTCGTTTTTCCAGTGTTGATTACGAAGGGCTGCTGGAGGTTACCGATCCGGGGAGGCTGATCGAGACTATTTCTCAAGGGCTGGGGCGCGCCAAGGCTTTTGGCTGCGGACTACCGCTGGTGCGTCGTCCCTAATCCATTGACCTGAAGGATCGACGCCAAGGAGGCCGCGATGAGTTTTATTCCACTCAAGCCAATTCCTGTGAAAGATCGCATGTCGATGATTTTTGTTGGCATGGGGCAGGTCGACGTTCGGGATGGGGCTTTCGTCGTCATTGATGAAGTGAACGGCGAGCGCATGCATATTCCTGTCGGCTCAGTGACCTGCTTGCTGCTTGAACCTGGGACGCGAGTGTCGCACGCCGCTATAAAATTAGCGGCGACTGTGGGGACTCTTCTGATTTGGGTGGGTGAGGCTGGTGCGCGCCTCTACAGCGCAGGTCAGCCTGGAGGTGCACGTTCCGATAAGTTGCTTTATCAGGCAAAACTCGCATTGGATGACTCATTGCGTTTGAAAGTCGTCCGCAAGATGTTTGAACTACGTTTTGGCGAGCCCCCTCCCTCGAGACGCAGTATTGAGCAGTTGCGTGGCATGGAAGGTGCTCGGGTTCGCAAGACTTATCAAATGCTGGCCAAACAGTATGGCGTGAAGTGGCATGGGCGGCGATATGACCCGATGCAATGGAAATCATCAGACGTGGCCAATCAATGTCTATCTGCCGCCACTGCTTGTTTGTATGGCATCACTGAAGCCGCGATTCTTGCCGCAGGCTATGCACCCTCCATCGGTTTTCTACATACCGGTAAGCCCCAAAGCTTTGTTTACGACATTGCTGATATCGTCAAATTCGAGACCGTCGTTCCTGCGGCCTTTCGTATAGCCGCACATCAACCCGCGACCCCTGAGCGAGAGGTGCGCATCGCATGCCGTGATGCCTTTAAGAAAAGTCGCATCTTGCAGAGGTTGATTCCTATGATCGAAGATGTTTTGGCGGCAGGCGATATTGAACCACCATCACCAGCCCCGGAAGCCATGTTGCCAGCCATTCCGGAACCAGTCTCTGTGGGTGATCAGGGGCACAGGAGTAAGTGACATGGCCATGCTGGTAGTGGTGACTGAAGCCGTACCACCGCGTCTACGCGGTAGGCTAGCGATTTGGCTGCTGGAGATTCGTGCTGGTGTCTATATCGGTGATGTGAGTCAACGCATCCGCGAAATGATCTGGGAGCAAGTTGATGCGTTGGCTGAAGATGGCAACGTCGCTATAGCCTGGTCCAGTAATCATGAATCAGGTTATGAATTTCAGACCTATGGTGGCAATCGGCGCGAACCCATCGATCATGACGGTTTGCGCTTGGTACGCTTTTATCCGATGAATCCAACTGATTGATTTTATTCGACTTTTCAAAATCGTATTGCTCAAGAAATGAGTAAAATTGCTGGTGGATTTTCCGGTGGCGATTTTTCTTCTATTAAACAATTACTTATGATTAGTCCGATCCCCGCAGGCGCGGGGCTCAACCGGCGACACACCAGACACCAATAATGGCACCTGACCGATCCCCGCAGGCGCGGGGCTCAACCGCATGGGACTGTTACGCATCCTGCCCCGGCGCACCGATCCCCGCAGGCGCGGGGCTCAACCGCTAGCGAACCGGAGTGCTGCCAATGGAAAGGCCCGATCCCCGCAGGCGCGGGGCTCAACCGGTCGCCTGGGGCCTGAAGGTCATGACGGAGGACCGATCCCCGCAGGCGCGGGGCTCAACCGTACAACATCAGCTTGTACACGATGGACGGCCACCGATCCCCGCAGGCGCGGGGCTCAACCGGATGAGCTTGGGAAGCTGAAGGATATCGCGGACCGATCCCCGCAGGCGCGGGGCTCAACCGGAAGATGGAACCTATGAATTCGATGTTGAGAGCCGATCCCCGCAGGCGCGGGGCTCAACCGCGCGAGCCCGAATCGAGGCGCTGCGAGAGGGACCGATCCCCGCAGGCGCGGGGCTCAACCGATGATCAGGTACCGGAGCTGGTTCATACCGCCCCGATCCCCGCAGGCGCGGGGCTCAACCGCTCGCGCCATCCGTCGTCAGACGCCAGTTGCACCGATCCCCGCAGGCGCGGGGCTCAACCGGACGAGGAGACCCCGGAGTGCCGGAGCCGTCGCCGATCCCCGCAGGCGCGGGGCTCAACCGACTGCGTCACACGGCGCTATTAGTCACGGTCACCGATCCCCGCAGGCGCGGGGCTCAACCGTCTACGGGAGAATGGAAAACATTGAGAATTAACCGATCCCCGCAGGCGCGGGGCTCAACCGCCATATGTACGTGTGTTGCCTGGGGATAATCCCCGATCCCCGCAGGCGCGGGGCTCAACCGGATGAAGCATTTAATCCCAAGGATACTCGCGACCGATCCCCGCAGGCGCGGGGCTCAACCGTAGTCCAGGAGCTTCTCGTCTGACCCAATCGACCGATCCCCGCAGGCGCGGGGCTCAACCGATCCTGAACCGTGATTGGGGCGGCGAAGGTAGCCGATCCCCGCAGGCGCGGGGCTCAACCGTATCACGTCTAGGTCAGGTAAACGCAGCTGGCCCGATCCCCGCAGGCGCGGGGCTCAACCGCCCGGCGAGAGGATGCAGGCACCAATGCAGCGCCGATCCCCGCAGGCGCGGGGCTCAACCGCTGGCCGGCGAGATCCTGCTGGGTGCCCTTGTCCGATCCCCGCAGGCGCGGGGCTCAACCGCCCTGTTCCTGCTCGGGTGGACCGATAGGATGCCGATCCCCGCAGGCGCGGGGCTCAACCGTGGTGCCGGCCTATCGCGGCCAAGTGGCTCGATCCGATCCCCGCAGGCGCGGGGCTCAACCGATGATTAAGCAGGTCACGAGCATGCGGAACAGCCGATCCCCGCAGGCGCGGGGCTCAACCGCCAGCGACCTGAATGCCGCCGTGGTGGCCGGGCCGATCCCCGCAGGCGCGGGGCTCAACCGTTTTTTATATTCCCCGCGCTATCTATCGCCAGCCGATCCCCGCAGGCGCGGGGCTCAACCGGGACCGCTGTCCGGCACCACATACCACGTCCTCCGATCCCCGCAGGCGCGGGGCTCAACCGCCGCGGTGAAAGCGGTGGGCACGGCCGCCCGCCCGATCCCCGCAGGCGCGGGGCTCAACCTTCTGCATGGCTCTCGGTAATTGGAATTCGTGCCCGATCCCCGCAGGCGCGGGGCTCAACCGCTGCGCCAGAAAGAGCTGCGCCTCACGGACGCCCGATCCCCGCAGGCGCGGGGCTCAACCGTGATGCGATGGCCTACAGCGTGTCACTGCAGGCCGATCCCCGCAGGCGCGGGGCTCAACCGTCCCGCCACTCAACCAGACCTCCTCTAACGAGCCGATCCCCGCAGGCGCGGGGCTCAACCGTGATCCTCGGCACGGATGAAGAGTGCACGGTCCCGATCCCCGCAGGCGCGGGGCTCAACCGCAGGTCGAAGCGGCTTGAGAGATCATCCATGTCCGATCCCCGCAGGCGCGGGGCTCAACCGCGATGGCGCGCGCGCCCAGCTTTATCGGACGGCCGATCCCCGCAGGCGCGGGGCTCAACCGGGCGCGAAAGACAGCTACAACGCCATGCAGTCCCGATCCCCGCAGGCGCGGGGCTCAACCGGTCTGCCACCTGATGGTCGGCGTCGTCATGGGCCGATCCCCGCAGGCGCGGGGCTCAACCGTACATCGAGCGCTTCGCATCCACCAACATGGTCCGATCCCCGCAGGCGCGGGGCTCAACCGACTATCCCGACTCGTACCACTATGCGAGTGCCCCGATCCCCGCAGGCGCGGGGCTCAACCGGCATCAATGGCCGAGCGTTCCGCCTCGGTCACCCGATCCCCGCAGGCGCGGGGCTCAACCGGGATCCGCCCAGCACTCGACTTGGCCTCAATCCCGATCCCCGCAGGCGCGGGGCTCAACCGCCGGAGGGAGGGGCTCGTCTGCTTTGGAGAGGCCGATCCCCGCAGGCGCGGGGCTCAACCGGTGAGATTCCGCCTGACACACGCCGAGCAGAACCGATCCCCGCAGGCGCGGGGCTCAACCGTACACCTCGGTGATCTCGGGCCGGAAATGTCCCCGATCCCCGCAGGCGCGGGGCTCAACCGTCGCTGGGCCACCAGATGGGGCTGGTTGATCACCGATCCCCGCAGGCGCGGGGCTCAACCCTGGGCACGGCCGAGTATGCACTGGCCGAGGATCCGATCCCCGCAGGCGCGGGGCTCAACCGGTCACAGAGGGCATGAAGGTCACGGCCATTCACCGATCCCCGCAGGCGCGGGGCTCAACCGCTGGGCTTCAAGGAGAACGGCCCTGCCACGGACCGATCCCCGCAGGCGCGGGGCTCAACCGCGTCTCGCCTTCACTCAGCTTGATATACGGCCCCGATCCCCGCAGGCGCGGGGCTCAACCGGTAGGCGACTACGATTCCAATCCGCTGCCGAGCCGATCCCCGCAGGCGCGGGGCTCAACCGGGCAAGTGGTGTGACAGCTGGAGAGACAGCGCCCGATCCCCGCAGGCGCGGGGCTCAACCGGTATTGAGAGGGAGAGGTGATCGCATTGAGAGCCGATCCCCGCAGGCGCGGGGCTCAACCGGGAGCGGGAACTGTTGGCCAGGGAAGAACAGACCGATCCCCGCAGGCGCGGGGCTCAACCGCCAACCAGCACTGGAACGACTCGTATGCAACCCCGATCCCCGCAGGCGCGGGGCTCAACCGCCACCATCATGGCCGGTGTCGAGAACCTGCAACCGATCCCCGCAGGCGCGGGGCTCAACCGGCTCAGGGCCGTGTGGTCCACTTTGCATCAATCCGATCCCCGCAGGCGCGGGGCTCAACCGCCAGCGAAGATCAGTCTGGTGACGTTCGATACCCGATCCCCGCAGGCGCAGGGCTCAACCGGAATACGTGTTCGAGGAAATGCTGCCGCAGGCCCGATCCCTGCAGGCGCGGGGCTCAACCGGCCTGGAGACCGGTGTCGAGTTCATCCTGCGACCGATCCCCGCAGGCGCGGGGCTCAACCCAAGATGGGTGTGGGCCGAATCGAACAGGTAGCCCGATCCCCGCAGGCGCGGGGCTCAACCGTGGGCCGTGTTATTGACGTCAATGTAAAACAGCCGATCCCCGCAGGCGCGGGGCTCAACCGGTGGGCTATGTGGAAGTGGCCTTTGGCCTACGCCGATCCCCGCAGGCGCGGGGCTCAACCGAACAAGGCCCCGGCGGCCCGGTTTCTACCATGCCGATCCCCGCAGGCGCGGGGCTCAACCGGCCCAGGTAACCACCCGCGTGGAGGGCATCGCCCGATCCCCGCAGGCGCGGGGCTCAACCGGACGGCGATCTGGGCAGCATGCAGTGGCATCACCGATCCCCGCAGGCGCGGGGCTCAATCGGTTGTGCAACGGCGCGGCACGCTGGCATTGGTCCGATCCCAGCAGGTGCGGGGCTCAACCGAAGGGGCTTCGCGGTACCCGCAAGGGCGACAGCCGATCCCTGCAGGCGCGGGGTTTAACCGATGGCGGGCATCTGGACGCCACAATGATCAGATGGATATGGCGGTGACATACTGCCCGGTGGAAGCTCCACGTCCGGTAGCGTATTTCTTTGCTTACGGGCCCTTAAGCGCTCTTGTTGCAAGTGTTAACCCCCAGGTAGGCCATGAGAATATCTCCATTGCAGGCCTGGCGCGTCACAAGTTGATGCGGCAAGAAAGCGTTGGTATCGAGCTGAGTGTCTCGTTAATGCGACGCAGTGTGTCGCAGTGAACTAACGATTCCTTCTCGCGCTTGCCTTGACTCCGCTATTATTAGGTTTCTTGAAATTTCCTATATTTAATATGCATTTCTCGCCAAGGCAGGACGCCATGGTGGAAGACCATGAGACGGAGCTCGCCCCAGCGGTAAGCGCCGTGCGGTAGCCGTGTGATGGCATGAGAAACGATGCACACCACCGAGAGGAGCCCCAACGGGCATGCTGGTTTACAACGCTACCAAACAGCAGTTCATTGACGACGTCCGGGCCAATGTCATCGCTGACGCCATTGAGAATGAGGTGTCACGCAAACTAAGCCGCAATTCGCCGCGTAATGAGGTGGCCTCCTGGGAGAACTCCTTGCGCTTCATGATGAGCGTTCTCCTCGACGAGGGGATACCCGCTTCGGCAGGTGTGGCCATCGAATACAACATTCCGCTGACCAATCGCCGAGTGGACTTCATTCTGACCGGCAAGAATGATCAGCGTGAAGACTCTGCTGTCATCATTGAATTGAAGCAGTGGCAGACCGCTGAGGTGACGACCAAAGATGCCATCGTTCGCACTCAGTTAGGGGGCGGTGTGCGGGAGACCAACCATCCCTCCTATCAAGCCTGGTCCTATGGTGCGCTGATCGAGGACTACAACGAGACCGTCCGCTCCGAGTCGATCCGGCTGGTGCCTTGTGCTTATCTACACAACATGAAGCAGGGCGATGCCATCAATGATCCCTTCTATGCGAATCACACTAATCGAGCTCCTGTCTTCATCTCACCGGATGCCTTGAAGCTCTCCAGGTTTCTGAGTCAGCACATCAAGTACGGTGACAGCAACGACATCATGTATCGCATCGAACACGGTGTGATCAAGCCGAGCAAGAATCTGGCGGATGCGCTCAGCTCGATGATGCAGGGAAATGCTGAATTCTTGATGATCGATGAGCAGAAGCTTGTCTACGAAACCGCTGTGGATCTCGCTCACAAGGCAAGCAATGGCAAGAAGCAGTGCCTGATCGTGAAGGGTGGGCCGGGGACGGGCAAGTCAGTCGTCGCGATCAATCTGCTTGTCGAACTGACGAACCGGGAGATGATGACGCAGTACGTGTCTCGCAACTCTGCCCCTCGTGAAGTCTTCAAGAAGCGTCTGACCGGCACGCGCAAGAAGACCCACATCGATAATCTGTTCAAGGGCTCAGGCAGCTACGTCAGCGCGGAGCCCGATACCTTCCATGCGCTGATCGTGGATGAAGCACATCGCCTAAATGAAAAATCCGGGATGTATCAGAATTTGGGCGAGAGCCAGATCAAAGAAATTATCTCGGCATCGCGATTTTCCATCTTCTTCATCGATGAAGCGCAGCGGGTCACGCTGAAGGATGTCGGGACGGTTGAGGAAGTCAAACGTCGGGCAGATGAATGTGGCGCCGAGGTGCATGAGCTCGAACTTTCCTCACAGTTCCGTTGCAACGGTTCTGATGGCTATCTCGCCTGGTTGGATCATTCCCTGCAGATACGGACGACCGCCAACACCGACCTCGACGGTATCGATTACGAGTTCAAGGTATTCGATGATCCGATCGAATTGCGCAAGGCGATTCTTGAGAAGAACCGCAAAGCCAATAAGGCACGGATGGTAGCGGGGTACTGCTGGCCCTGGAAGAGCAAGAAGGACCAGCATGCCATGGACATCGTCTTCCCTGAGCATGGCTTCTCTGCCCAGTGGAACCTCAATGATGACGGCATGCTGTGGGCGATCGCTGATGGATCAGCAGAGCAGGTAGGTTGCATCCATACCTGCCAGGGGCTCGAGTTCGACTACGTCGGCGTCATCATCGGCGACGACTTCGTGATTCGTGACGGCCGCGTGGTGACAAACGCAGCCAAACGAGCAGGACAAGACCGCTCGGTTCACGGGTACAAGAAAATGCTCAAGGAGCAACCAGAGCAGGCTCGTGCCGTGGCGGATCAGATCATCAAGAACACCTACCGAACGCTGATGACGCGTGGCCAGAAGGGCTGTTACCTCTATGCCACGGATCGAGAGACTCGCGAATACTTCGCTGCCTTTTCTCATTCACAGGACTCATTGAAGCATGCCGAGCTGACGGAAGAGGCCGAGACGCTGGATGGCTTGCACCTTCCCATCGTGACGCGTGACCAGGCAGCGCCATTCGAGCGCCATGTGCCCGTGTACGATCTGAGTATCGCCGCGGGCGGGTTCAGCGAGATGCAGATCGCCGACGCCGAGCACTGGGTTGAGATACCGGACTTCATGCGCGCGAGCCCCGACCTGTTTGTCAGCCGGGTGGTGGGGGAGTCTATGAATCGGCGCATCCCCAACGGCGCTTGGTGTTTGTTCCGCGCCAATCCTGGTTGCACACGGCAAGGCAAGGTCGTCGTGGTACAGCATCGCGCCATCGAGGACCCCGACCATGGCGGCAGCTTCACGATCAAGCTCTATCAGAGCGAGAAAGTCGAGGAGTATGGTGAGTTCGTGAACCAGCGCATCGTGCTGAAGCCCCAGACCAACGCCTTCGGTTACAAGGACATCGTGCTCGAGGACGAGCTTGAGGATCTGAAGGTCATCGGCGAATTTCTTTCCGTGCTGTAAGCGAGTGGGCGGGCGGATCGACGCCTTTGCCGATGCCGACTGGATAGCGAGCGGCAGAGCAGGCATGCTCAGCGCTACCCGATAACGCAAATTAGGTGAGTACAACATGTTAGACCCGTTCAAGCAGCTTCGAGACGCCATGGATCAGTTTGCGACCGAGCGCGACTGGGATCAGTTCCACTCGCCCAAGAACCTGGCCATGGCGCTGACGGTGGAGGCAGCTGAGCTGCAGGAGTGCTTCCAGTGGCTGACCGAAGCGCAGTCTCGGGAGCTGGATGAGCAGCAACTGGCCGCTGTGCGTGATGAAATTGCCGATGTTCAGCTCTATCTGATCCGGCTGGCGAGCAAGCTGGACGTGGATATCGAAGCGGCATGCCGGGCGAAGATGGAGAAGAATGCGGAGAAATATCCCGCCAACCAAGTGCAGGGAAGTGCAAAAAAGTACACGCACTACCAAGACTGACTTGATGTGTGGCCGTTTTATCCCCTGTAGCGGCCTTCTCTGCTAGCTTCTTCGCCCCTCAAGCTACCTCCCGTTGAATTCGGGCTCAAGCAGGGCCGAAGACTTAGCTTTCGGTTTAAAAGATGCACTAAAAGCGGTCACGAATGGCGATTTAGTGCTTGAAGATAAACCCATGCAGTTTATTCTCCACTCTGAAGACGGAACTTAAGGCCGATTTTTAAAATAAAAATAAGCCAGCGGTTTCACAAGACCCCGTATGGTGCCGTTGTTACGACCGTTCCTAGTTAGCGAAGTAGGTTCAGGCAAGCACCACGATCTCGAGAAGCAGCGCCTTAACGAGATTATCGACCGGCTCACCGACCTCTGCGGCGCAGAAGTCAGCGACGACGACAAGTTGCGCTTCGCCAATGGTATCGCCGACCGCATCGAGCGCAACGAGGCGGTGATGGCCCAGGTCCGCAATCACAGCTAAGCCCAGGTGAAGCACGGCCTATTCCCAAAGAAGGTCATCGACGCCGTGCTAGACGCCCTCAGCGACTACGAGAAGCTCAGTATGCCGCTGTGGAGGACGAAGAGGCGGGCAGGTAGTTCGTGTTGTTGATTCTAAAGATGTTGGCGGGGAGGTCGAGTTGTGACTCGCGTGCTGAGTAGCAAGCTAAGGAAGAAGCCTGTTAAGGCGAGTAACAACCCAAAGTGGCGGTGCTGGAAACGCAGCATACTTGTTCATTGGTGTTGTATAGCATGTCAACGAAAATGCAATAGTTAGATGTGGCGGTATAAGAATGTTGAACAAGTGCTTTTTTTAAGACATTAAACGAGCGTGCTGTCTAATTACTGTTAGGGCGCATGCCAGTTATATGCGTACTGGGTTGCCTATCAGTGAGCCGACTGTCGGTGCAAATACTGTGACGAGTTATTATTTATCGATTGTCAGGAGACCACCAGATGAGTGAACGTGATGACCTTCTCATTTCCGTCGCGAACGAGATCAGGACCTATCGACAAGGAGATCTTTCCGAGCCGACGCCGGAACATGTCGACCGTTGGCTTCAGCAGTTTACGCCCGCTCAGCAGCTCCCGTTCATTCGTGAGTTTAACCACGTCATTAAGCAGACCTTCATTACTAGTCATGAGGTAGAGGATTTCCTGAGCAGCCTTGTTACAAACCAGGAGCTTGCCGGAGATGATCCTGCGGGATACTGGTCAACTGCCAACTTGTTGAACATCCAGCAGAATGGGCAGAGCCAGAAAGAGATGCTGAAGTTGTTCTCGAAGTGCCTCGAAGAAGTATTTGGTCTCGACCTAGAAGCGTGCGGAGAAGATGGAGGCGATTTTATATACCTCGACGATGTAATGTTCAGCGGTAACCGCGTGGGCAATGATCTGGAAGCGTGGATTGTCAATGATGCACCGCAGAGCGCACGGGTCCATGTTATCGTTGCTGCTTATCACACTTTGGGCCAGTACCTCACAGCACAGAAACTAAAGAGGGTCATAGCAAATTCAGGCAAGAAGATTAGTGTCGAATACTGGCGAGTATTGACGATCGAGAACCAGAAGGCACATAAGAACATTTCTGGAGTGCTATGGCCCACAGCAGCCCCAAGCGCGGCCGAGGTTCAAGCATACATGGCCTTACCGTCGAAATACCCTTTCGAACCGCGGCAACCATCTGCAAAGCCCATTGAACCATTCTCGTCGGAGGCCGGACGCCAGATTTTGGAGAGCGAATTCTTGATCGCTGGTGCTAAGATCAGAGCCATGAGTGAAAAGCCGAAGTCCTCCATGAAGCCTCTCGGCTTCAGTCCTTTCGGCGTAGGGTTTGGCTCCATGCTTGTCACGTATAGAAATTGCCCGAACAACTGTCCTATTGCTATGTGGTGGGGTGATCCTGAGGCAACCTCTGGTGCCTTGCACTGGTATCCGCTCCTGCCGAGGGAGGGCTACTCTTCTCTGAGGAACATCTTCGATGATCTCACGCTCTAACGTCGATCTACCTGAGAAAAGTCAGCTGCGAACTTACGTCCGCAGCGAGGTAGTCGTCTTCTATAAAACAAAAGAGGCTTTCGGTGGCCTATCCAACATGGCGGCGGGTTACCCCTTGCAGATCAACGGCGTCCATATCTTGACGACAGAGGCCCTATATCAGGCTTGCCGCTATCCTCATATGTCGGATGTCCAGCGCCAGATCATTGGGCAGCACAGCCCAATGACCGCTAAGATGAAGAGCAAGCCGCATCGCAAAAACTCAAGGCCTGATTGGGACGAAATCAGACACAAAGTGATGCGGTGGTGCCTGCGCGTGAAGCTCGCACAGAACTACGAGGAATTCGGTCGACTGCTGCTTGCAACAGGTAGTCAACCTATTGTTGAACAGTCACGTAAGGATGACTATTGGGGCGCAAAGGTAGCAGACGATACGGGCAATACCGGCGATACATTGGTTGGTCAGAACGTCCTAGGTAGGCTCTTGATGGAGTTGAGAGAGAAACTTATGGATGATATGGAAGGTGTATTGAAGACGGTACCACCACTTGGAATTTCCGACTTCATGCTACTAGGTAAACCGATCGAAATAGTCACCGCCAGTGGCTCAAATGATGGTGAAAAACCACAACCGGAATTGTTCTAGGGGCTTCGCCCAAATCTATATTGAGCCCTAACAATCGGCTACACGGCGGCCGGTTCCCCGGCGCTTTGCGGCTCTTTATCGGCGCGTGAGCCAGGCGTTATACGTATTAGCTACGCAGTGCCATTTCATGGAGAAAAGAATTGTCACTATTGCATCAGGTTCAGGAGTCAGTAGTCCAGGAAGGGTCCGACCTAGGATCAGTGTTGCTAAAGCTTCGGCTTCTTGCCGCAAGACTTGGAAGCGAGATTCTAGAGGAATGGGTTAAACATGAATCTGAGGGGTACCCAAAGGAGGCGGAGCTACCAGATTACCGAATCATAGGCGTAAGTTACCGAGGGACATTCTCTGGTCCATTCGGTTCCGGTATAAAAAATGCTCCGATACCCTCTTACTTAATAGAAAAATTTGCTGGGGCGAGCTGGACAAACTATGAAATACGGGAAAGCATTTCTGCCGTTGATGAGCTGGTAAAAAGAAGCGCTGATGGTGGAAGTTTAGGTATAGACGCTTCCAATTTGATTTTGCTATTGCAAGGCAATGTTTATGAGAACTATGCCTGTAATGAAATTGCAGGAAATATATCTCGTGTTTCTCTTTCCGAAATCCAGCAGGCGGTAAGAAGTAGAATATTAGAGCTGACATTGCAGCTTGAAAAATCTATTCCCGCGGCGGTACATATAACCTTCGGTGCTCCCAAGTCGGAACGTACCAACTCGAAAAAGGTCCAGCAAATCACACAACAGATTATTTACGGAAATGTAACCACTGCTGTCGCTGGTGACCATGGGTCGAGCATCTCGGTAATTGTTGAAGAACGGAATAGAGAGTCGATCGTGGGGTTCCTTGAGGCTGCAGGTATACCGAAAGATGATGCGGCTGAGTTTGCTGAAATAGTCGACGCAGAAGAGCCTACAAGTGAAGATGAGCCTTTTGGTGAAGGCGCTAAGAATTGGGTAGCCTCAAATTTAAAGAAAGCTACGGAGGGAACCTGGAATATTGGGGTTTCCGTAGCAACAACAGTGTTGGCAGAAGCTGCGTTGAAATTCTACGGAATTAAGTAGTGTGGCGTATAATAAGTCACTATTTTCGGACAAACTTTCAATTGCTACGTGGTTCCAAATTTTCCGAAAATTTTGCGTTAAGCAAAGAGGGAAGCGTTGCTTTTTCGTGGCATTGATAAAGCGCTTGAAAAGTCGTTGACTGGTTCTATTTTTCTAAGCGCTCCGAGAGCTATTGAGAACGTTTTCTACGCTGTGCATCTTGTAGGTAGCACTGGTAAAAGCTAATGTGTCTGAAAGGAAAGACCAAAAGAGGTGTAAATCGTTCGTAAGAAAAGACAAGGTGGGTGCAGGCTATGAGTGCACCACCCTATTGAAATCAGGGTGGTCCTTCATTGTGCTTTGCAATCAGTTCATTCATCACCTCGATAGGACATTTGAAGTCGAAGCGTTTTCGAGGCCGCATATTCAGCTCGAAGGCAATGGCATTCAGCTCTTCCTGACTGGTCAGTGACAGATCCGCTCCCATAGGGGGGTAATGGTGAGTTAGGCATCGATATTCTCGTAGCTGCCACCTTGCCAAAAAGGGTTACGAGGGTCATAGAAGTGGATGGTGACGCCAGAATTTTGCGTGATAGCGGCATGCATGGCCATCTCTCGTCTCTGGCCATACGTCAGAGTTTTCCATGTTGCCAACGGCTTTCTATTCAGGGCGGAACTAAAGCCTTCTACGGCAGAAGTCGTAGTAGCATCATGCATCTTTGCTAGTATCAAGTATGCATTACTGAACTCTACAAGAGCTTCAACCGCTGAAGCATTACCTTTGCCTTTGATCAGGCCACCTTCGCAATGTCCTGGCATCTCGCGCTTGTCGACCTCGGGCGGGCGAAGGTGAATGCTGACCATGTCGGGGATCTGACCTCGGCGGCCCGTCTCATCACGGCGAGGCTTACGCGTACTTTTGCCATGCCGCATGCAATGGATGAGCTCTTTGCGCAGTTGCCCGGCACACTATCTCGGCGAATTTCGCGGCTGATAGTGGAGGGGGAACGACTCAGGCATCGAGCAATGGCTTGGAGGCTCAGGCCTTGAGAGAGACAAATCTGGATAGTGGCACGATTGCTAATGCTGAGTTCTGAGTATGACATGAGCGCAATACCTTACAGGGAAACTCATGTGTTGCACTCAGAATCTGCGGCCAAGCCTATATTTGGACAGGGGCACGCTGGGCTTATCTGGCAGTAGTCGTCGACTTGTATGCTCGTAAACCCGCGTGGAGAGCCACGGAATATCCTGTTTCATTCGGATCAGGGGTGCCGGTACACCAGCCGGGCACTCCGGCGGATGCTCTGGCGCTACCGAATGACGCTGAGTCTCAGTCGCCGTGGCAATTGCTGGGACAATGCCCCCAACAAAGCGTTTCTTCAGAAGCCTGAAAACGGAATGGATACCAGAGATGGGCTATCCCGATGTTGCTGCGGCGAAGCGATCTGTTACTGATTATATGATCGGTTACTACAGCAGGCTCAGGCTGCACAAGCATAACGCTGGGTTACCGCTGAACTTGGCAGAAAAGAACTACTGGAATGCTCAAAGCTCGGTGTCCAAAAAACTTGACCACTACACTACAAATAAGCTTATTGCAGCAAATTCACTACTTTGTCCTCGGTTAAAGTAGTCCAGCGCAATCTCATTGTTTTCGCAGTCCAGCTACAATCAATTGCGACCTTTTACATTAGTCGCGAATAGGATTTAGTCTAACATAATGGTTCACGCAGGAGGTAGGCTTGAAACTCATAAGAATCCGCCTTGAGAAATTTAGGGGAATTCGGAAGGCTGAAATAGAAGTTGGAACAGAGCTTGCTTTGGTTGGCCAAAACAGTGGTGGTAAATCTTCAGTATTAAGGGCTCTCAATGCTTTCTTCAATTTCAAAGATGAACGTCAGCATTTCGAGTCATCTAGGCATGCATTCCAAAAGACATCGACAGCCATTATCGACTTGGAATTTTCAGACGCACCAAGTGTGTGCAGTTTGCCCAGAATAGCCGTAGGCGGAAACAATATTAGGGTCCGCTTAAAGTATAAGAGATCGGCCAACTGGGAGATTTTTCATAACGGATCATGGCAAACGCCTCCGCAAGGTTTTATGAATACTCTAAAGACCTACATTCGCTACGTTTACATTCCGGTCTCTCGAAATGAAAAGGCTATTCAATGGGGGCAAGAGAGCATACTCCAAGAGACAGTGATGACTTGGGTGAAAGATCATGTGAAAAAAAGGGACAATATTTCTCCTAAGGTCACAGACGCTGCATCAATTATTAAGGAGCGCACTTTCAGAAGTTTGAGTAAGTACCTCAGAGGTCTTACGCACCTGAACGGCTCGTTCGAGTTTGAATTGGACTATTCAACGCCCCCTGACTACAGTCTCTTGATACAAGATCTAGTTCTGCGCGTAGTGGATGGTAATACGTCTGTAGACATCGTAGACTGTGGCAGCGGCACCCAAAGCCTTGCTGCAATTGGTCTCTATTCTTATCTAGCCGAGGCATTGGGCGGAACATACATTTTGGGAATCGAAGAGCCGGAGCAGAACCTGCACCCTCAAGCACAGCGTTCACTGCTTGCGGCACTAAAGGGGCTTCCTCTTCAGGTGCTTTTCACGACTCACTCCACAGTGATGCTCGACAGCCTAGAGCATGAAGAAGTTGCACTTTGCCGAAGGGTTTCTTCCAGCACCAGAGGATTTGAAATCACCGTCACCCAGCTGCCAAGTGGCTTCTGGATTGAAAATAGTATTGATAGAGATCGGTATTACAATTTTCATCGCAGAAGAAACTCTGAGTTCTTTTTTGCCGACTACGTTATTTTAACAGAAGGTCCAATTGACGGAGAATTAGTACGCTATTTGATTGAGAGTGGCGGGCTAAGTTTTTCGAAGTATAGTGTCTCAATTATCAGTCTAGATAGTGTGCAGTCACTGCCACACGCATATCATCTTCTGAAAGAACTTAAGATTGATTTTGCTTCCGTCGTCGATAAAGACTATTTTCTCCCCTATTTGCATGACGAATTGTCCGTTAGTCGTGACACCAAAGGGTTTCCACGATATAAGAGAGAATTCAATAATGGCTGTCTAATTGAAAAAATGCTGCCCGATGAGCATGAAAGAGAAAAACTTCTTGATTACTTCTTCTCCAACCATTCGCGCGCCATGCAGGTGCTTGAATCCGTTGGCGTATTCTGCTTTCGCTGGTCGATGGATATTGATCTAGTCGGTTCAAAGACGGCTAGGAGTATCTTATTCGACCGGTTGTTGGTACCTGAGTCGGAGCGTACAACTATAGAAATACTCGTTAATCGTAGAAAGCAACTGAAGCGTCAAGAGTCTGTCCTTGGTACGACCCGAGAGCTACAGCCGAGAGGCCTTCCAAATTCATACAAGATGATAAGGCGCCGGCTGCCGGAACTTGTAAAGGATTCCTTTGATTAGGTTATTACTTGTCACTTTACGTTCTTCAATGATCTTAGAGAAAATCTCATCAGTGTGGTGACGAGATGGCTGGGCTCGACTCTTTGCAAGTCGTCTGGATGTACCCTTTTGACCGTAAGCGGTCAGCATGCCTTTGAGAGAAGCAGTTTTACGCCCTATCAGAGGCATGCTATTCGAAAGTGGGGAGGGATCTCTAAAACGGTACATCTCTGGTACACACACCAGCTTCGGATGCTCTCTTCAATCTTAGCTAATCCAATGATTCCAAAGAAATGTACCTTTCGTTTGATTACGGTTGCTTCCCCTTTTATGTCAGTGGATTATTGTTTTAAAAGCGAACTCATAATCCCCTAGTCTGATCCTGAAGGATTCAGCCGACCAGTTTTCTCCAGTCTTATTCTCCCCCAGCCAAGCCCCCGTACTTCCCCTTGAAATACAACAATGGCCGCGCCGTCCCTGCAACATCCAGATTCAGTCCTTTCACTTCCCCGATCACGATCAGGTGATCACCTGCTGGGTGCTCTGCGTGAATCTTGCAGTCGAGCCAGTGCAGGCTGTCATTGATGACCGGGTTGCCGAGGGGAGAGAGCTGCCAGTCGATGCCTTGCCATTTATCCGCGCCGCGCATGGCGAACTGGTTGGAGACGTGGCTCTGCTCGCTGGAGAGGATGTTGACGGCGAAGCGCTCTGCCTGGCGAATCTTCGGGTAGCTGAAAGAGCTTGCCTTGACGCTGAAGGAGACCAGCGGCGGGTTCATCGAGACGCTATAGAACGACTGACAGGTGAAGCCGATCGGTTCGTCGTCGACCTGGGTGGTGATGATGGTGATGCCGGAGGCGAAGTGGCCGAGGGCTTCACGGAAACTGGTGGGGTCGATAATGGTGTCAGCTTTGGTGTCGGTATCGGAGAGTGACATGACAGGTCCTGCAAGATTGGGGAGGTGGTAATTGTCAGCCGTAGGGGAGGGGCTGCAGCGATAGCGCGGGACTGGGCGCTTGGGTGACAAGGATAAGAGTGATGAAAAAATGGCCGTCGTGAATCACTCACGATGGCCATTTTTGTTTGCGGCGGTATCAGCCGCAGCGGCTTACACTCCCGAGCACTATCGTCGAGCCAACTCGGTTCGGAACTAGCTTGGCGCTATCTGTCAGTGCTGTGTGCTAACCCGTGCTCTGTCTCGCCAAGCGATCAGCGCTGCGCTTCGAGTTCCTTGCGCACGATGGAGGCGCCGGCGCTGAGTGCCTGCAGCTTGCCGCGGGCGACTTCACGGGAGAGAGGTGCCATGCCGCAGTTGGTGCAGGGGTAGAGCTTGTCGGCATCCACGAACTGCAGTGCCTTGCGCAGGGTCTCGGCGACTTCTTCCGGTGTCTCGATGGTGTTGTTGGCGACATCGATGGCACCGACCATGACCTTCTTGCCACGGATCAGCTCGATCAGCTCCATCGGCACGTGGGAGTTGTGGCATTCCAGCGAGACGATATCGATGTTGGATTGCTGAAGCTTGGGGAAGGCTTCTTCGTACTGGCGCCATTCGGAGCCCAGGGTGTTCTTCCAGTCGGTGTTGGCCTTGATGCCGTAGCCGTAGCAGATGTGGATGGCGGTCTCGCACTTGAGGCCTTCGATCGCACGCTCCAGCGTGGCGATACCCCATTCATTCACTTCATCGAAGAACACGTTGAAGGCCGGTTCATCGAACTGGATGATGTCGACGCCTGCCGCTTCGAGTTCCTTGGCTTCTTCGTTGAGGATCTTGGCGAATTCCCACGCCAGCTTCTCGCGGCTCTTGTAATGGCCATCGAAGAGGGTGTCGACCATGGTCATAGGCCCCGGCAGTGCCCACTTTATCGGTTGATCGGTCTGCGAGCGCAGGAACTTGGCATCCTCGACGAACACCGGCTTCTGGCGGGAGACCGGGCCGACCACGGACGGCACGCTGGCTTCGTAGCGATCCCGGATCTTGACGGTTTCGCGCTTCTCGAAATCCACACCATTCAGGTGTTCGATGAAGGTGGTGACAAAGTGCTGACGCGATTGCTCGCCATCGCTGACGATGTCGATCCCGGCGTGTTGCTGCTCTTGCAGGGAGACGCGCAGAGCATCCTGCTTGCCCGCGATCAGTGCCTCACCTTCGAGCTTCCAGGGGGACCAGAGGACCTCCGGTTCGGCGAGCCAGGACGGTTTCGGCAGGCTGCCAGCGGTGGAGGTCGGGAGTAATCTCGTCATGATGAATAACCTTGTCCTTGGAATGGTTCAGATAGTGAATGTCGTTCGTCGATCAGCGCGCGCTGTTTGCGGATCAGTGAGCTGACCGATGATGAATTTATCGGTTGGCGGACCAGTTGGCGGACCACTGCTCGAGCAGGTTCTGGTAAGGCTTGATGAAGCTCTCTTCCACGAACTTGCCCTGCTCGATGGCGAGCTGGCTGCGCTCTTCGCGGTCGTACACGATGCGCGTCAGTGAATGGTCCTGCTGCTTCAGGCTCGCCTGATAGGATTTGCCGGCCACGGAATTGGCGTTGTAGACCTCGGGACGATAGATCTTCTGGAAGGTGTCCATGGTGCTGATGGTGCTGATCAGTTCCAGATTGCTGTAATCGTTGAGCAGGTCGCCGGTGTGATAGAAGGCCAGCGGCGCAACGCTGCCCGGCGGCATGAAGTAACGCACCTTCAGGCCCATCTTGCTGAAGTACGCATCGGTCAGGGAATCATCATCCTGGCGATATTCCACCCCGAGGATCGGGTGCACGTTCTCGGTCTGCTGATAGGTCTTGGTGGTGGAGACGCTGATACAGATGACCGGCGGCTTCTTGAAGCATTCCTTGTAGGCAGCAGAACCCACGAAGGCCTGGAACAGATTGCCGTGCAGTACGCCGAATTGCTCTGGCACGCTGAAGGAGTCCTTGCCCTTGTTGTGCTCCAGCAGGCGCACGCTGAAGTCATAATCGCGCACGTAAGACGAGAAGTTGTTGCCGGTCACGCCGTCAATGCGCTGATTCGTCTGGTGGTCGACGATGGTGGTCTGCAGGATCTCGATGATCGGCAGGGCATTGTCGGAACGCGCGGCATCGATGTTCAGCTCGACGGAGATGATGTCCAGCTCGACGGAGTAACGATCGCCCTTGGGGTTGTCCCAGTTGGCCAGCGCATTGAATCGGTTGTTGATCATGTTCAGCGTGCTGCGCAGGTTCTGCTGACGGCTCTCACCACGCGCCAGGTTGGCGAAATTGGTGGTCAGGCGGGTGTTTTCCGCCGGCGTGTAGTTCTCGTCGAAGCGCAGACTCTTGATGCTGAAACCGAATTCGTTGCTCATGGCCGTTCACCCTGATCCTGAGAGAGAAAATTCACTGTGTCGTCGACATCTTCCCGTGATCTTTCAGGCGTCTCGTGAGCGGGTTGCCCTCTGTGAGAACGCATCCATGCCGGGAGAGGCACGCTGCTCGCCATCACGTTCCGTGTGAAGGCTCTGGCGGCGGTGAAGTGCAGCGCCATGGGAAGTCTTCATCAACGATCTGATGCAGGTGAGTATCTAGCTCCGGGCTCCATGAGACAAACTGGATTTTTTAATATTCAAGTTGAGTGAAATTCATGATGACGGCGGTCGTCGTTCGTGCCGCTGTGAAAGCAGGCGAATCGAGCGGGGGTAGGCGGGCTCAGCAAGCGCGCAATGTGAGCCGCAGAGACGTTGACTCGAGGAGTGGGTAAGAGGGGGAAGAGGGGGAAGAATGGAAACACACACGCTGGCCCGAACTTCCGCTCGAGCCAGCTTGCGTGGCAACCCTCTGACACTTCATAGCACGACATTCTGATGCATCCTTCATGGCCCTCATTCTCGGCCATGAAGATGCAGTGGGCTCATGGGGCGAGCGGCTGATGATTGGGCGCTACCAGGCCGTGGCGTCGCATGCGGCGGTAGATGGTGGGCCGCGAGACGCCGAGTTGGCGGGCGACTTGGCTGACGTTCCAGTCCGTGTGGCGTAACAGCTCGAGCAATTCGCTGGCGTCCGCATCAGTCCCTGCAGATGCGAACGCTGGAGAGGCAGGGGTCGAGGAAGCGCCGGATGCAAAGGGGGAGGCAGCGGCAAGCGGCCTGGTAGTCTCGCGGGCGCTGCCGGTGTTGGCCTGGCAGACCTCCGGCAGATCATGCAGGGTGATTTCATCGCCTTCCGCGGTGGCCATCGCGAAGGCAATCGCATTGCGCAGTTGGCGGATATTGCCCGGCCAGTGATGACACAGCAGCGCACTGATGGCATCGGCGCGCAGGTGGAGTGACTGATCGCGTTCGGCCTGCAGTACCGCATGCAGCTTGCGAATGAGGTAGTGACGATCGGCACGCTCACGCAACGCGGGCAGCAGGAGTTCGGCGCCGTTGAGTCGGTAGTAGAGGTCTTCGCGGAATTGCCCGCTGGCGATCAGCTCCGTGACATCACGATGGGTGGCAGTGATGACGCGAATATCTACCTTGATGGGCGTCTCGGCCCCCAGGGGTGACACCTCCCGCTCGGCGAGGACACGCAACAGGCGTGATTGGAGCGGCAATGGCATATCGCCGATCTCATCCAGGAACAGCGTGCCACCGTTGGCTTGTTGGATCAGACCGCGCATGCCCTTGGGCCTTCCTCCCGTGAAGGCACCCGGCAGATAGCCGAAGAGCTCACTTTCAATCAGCGATTCTGGAATGGCCGCGCAGTTCACCGCCACGAAGGGCGCCTTGGCGCGTGGCCCGCTGTCATGCAGCGCCCGCGCCAACACTTCCTTGCCAGTGCCCGTCTCACCACGAATCAGGATGCTCACATTCTCATGGCGCATGCGCCGCGCCAGCTTGAGCAGCCGGTGCATGGAAGGGTCATCTCCCGCGAGCTGGTCTAGCTCGGGCACCGGGTCATCCTGCTGGCTGACGGTGGGGATAGCCTTCACCGGATAGCCGCGCGGCTCGATCAGGGTCACGAAGACGGTGGCATCGTCCGCCCGCAGGCGGAATGCACGAATCTGATCCCGGTTGGCGTGCGGGATGCTCAGCAGTTCATTGAGCTCTCCATCGAACAGTTGTGTGACGGCGGGCAGGGTGGAGACCGTCCACGGTGGCCAGCGTTCAAGATGCGCATCGATCAGGCGTCGGCCTTCGTGATTGGCGGCGATCACCTTGCCATCTTCCTGAATGGCAAACAGGCCACGACCATTCAGGTGCACGAATTCCCGCGCCGTGTCGAAGCGCAGGATCAGGCAATCCCGGTAGCGATGCAGGAAGTAGGCATCCTCGATCATGCGGGCATGCAGGGTGACCAGGGAGAGCGCAAAGGTCTGGCTCTCCTGCGGGCGGGGCGACTTCAGCGCCGAGATGTCGAGGGCGGCGATTACACGGCCCTGGGGATCGGTGATGGGGGCCGCCGTACAGGTCAGGTCGATGTGGGTGGCATCGAAGTGCTCACGCTGATGGCAGGTGACGGCTGCGCCATCGTGCAGACAGGTGCCTGCCGCCGAGGTGCCGGCATAGCGCTCGTTCCAGTCCGAGCCGAGGTAGAGCCCGGCCCGCCGCAGCTCACTCAACTGATCACGTTGACCTCGAAAATCCACCGCGATGCCGCGTTGATCGGTGAGGATCAGCGCATAGCCATGTTCTGCGACCTGGCTATAGAGTCGATCCACACCGGCACGCGCCACGTGCAGCAGCTCATCCGCCGACTCCTGATGATCGCGCAGTGCCTGCTGAGTGAGAACGCGGACGGGGCGAGGGCGGCTCGGGTCGAGCTGGTATTCCTCCAGACAGCGCTGCCAGGAACGGCGGATGACATCGCGCTGAGTCTCAGGGAAGGCGTCGCGGCCTTCGCCCAGTTGCATCAGGGTCTGGATATGCTGCCGCTTGTCGGACGGCATCGTTTCGAGTTGGCGGATCATGGCTGCCTCGGCGCTGGCCGTCTTGAGACGGCTCTTTTGATAGTGGCGATGGTACTTGTGAAAGTGGCTGTGGCAATCGCGGTTGTCACGACAGGGGCCATGGCAAAAGCGGCGTGTACTCCTTCAAGCGTATGCGGTGTGGCGGGAGCGTCAATTACCCTGTCCTGCATCCTTGGTCGGGGCGTTACAGGTGTAACGCGACGTGTCAGGCGTACGGCGTACAGTTGTCACGAGGAAGGTGAAATGCCCCGCGAGACGAGGAGAGTGATGGTGCGGTAGTGGCGAATATTTGTCATTGATGACAAGTGGTTACGAGCTTTGTCAGTCGTGCATGACGAAGCTGGCATGCTTGATGCCTTGGATGGAAGGCGTGACTACAACATCCAACAACACGCGGAGAGACGCCATGACCGCACGCACGCCAACTCAGATCGCTCAGCAATGGCTCGATGATTTCGAGTCCTCCCTGACTCAGCGCGATATCGCCCGGGTTCTCTCGTTGTTTGGCGAGGAATGCTTCTGGCGCGATTTGATCGCCTTCACCTGGAATATCAAGACCTCAGAGGGCAAGGACGAGATCCAGTCGATGCTCGCGGCGACCCTCGAGCATGTCGCTCCCTCTCGCTGGCAACTGGATGGTGAGGCCAGTGAGGCCGGCGGCATCGTCGAAGCCTGGTTCACCTTCGAGACCGCAGATGCACGTGGCAAGGGCTTGTTGCGCCTGAAGGAAGGGCGCTGCTGGACACTGTTGACCGCCATGCGTGAACTCAAGGAATTCCCCGAGCCGCTGGGCATGCAGCGCCCCAAGGGCGCCGAGCATGGTGCCAACAAGCAACGTGAGACCTGGCTTGAGTCGCGTCAGCGCGAAGAGGCTGAGCTGGGCTACGAGCGCCAGCCGTACTGCGTGATCATCGGTGGCGGTCAGGGCGGTATCGGGTTGGCCGCAAGGCTCAGACAGATGGATGTGCCGACGATCGTGATCGACAAGAATCCGCGCGCGGGCGATGCCTGGCGCAATCGCTACAAGTCCCTGTGTCTGCATGATCCGGTGTGGTACGACCACATGCCTTACATCCCCTTCCCGGCAAACTGGCCGGTGTTCGCACCCAAGGACAAGGTCGCGGACTGGCTGGAGATGTACACCAGGATCATGGAGCTGAATTACTGGAACTCCACGACCTGTGAGAGTGCTCAGTTCGATGAGGCGAGCGGCGAGTGGGTGGTCGAGGTGGTACGCGACGGCAAGCCCGTGACCTTGCGTCCCAAGCAGCTGGTGCTGGCCACAGGCATGTCGGGTATGCCCAATGTGCCGCACTTCCCGGGGGCTGAAACCTTCGAAGGTGAGCAGCAACACTCCAGCCAGCACCCGGGGCCGGATGCCTATCGTGGCAAGAAGGTGGTCGTGGTGGGCGCCAACAATTCCGCTCACGATATCTGCGCCGCGTTGTGGGAGCACGACGCGGATGTGACCATGCTGCAGCGCTCCTCCACGCATGTGGTGAAGTCCAACTCGCTGATGGAAGAGGCGCTGGGGCCGCTCTATTCCGAGCAGGCGGTGCAGAACGGCATCGATCACCACAAGGCGGACCTGATCTTTGCCTCGATCCCCTACCGGATACTGCCTGACTTCCAGCGCCCGATCTTCGAGGCGATCCGAAAGCGCGACGCCGACTACTACCGTCGACTGGAGGCGGCAGGCTTCCTGCTCGATTTCGGCGATGACGACTCGGGCCTGTTCCTGAAATATCTGCGCCGCGGCTCCGGCTACTACATCGATGTGGGCGCCTGTGATCTGGTCGCCAATGGTGACATCAAGCTGCGCAGTGGCGTCGGCATCGAGCGCATCAATCCGCGCTCGGTCACCTTGACCGATGGCTCGGAATTGCCCGCTGATCTGATCGTCTATGCCACCGGCTACGGCTCGATGAATGGCTGGGCGGCACGAATCATCTCGCAGGAGGTCGCCGACAAGGTCGGCAAATGCTGGGGCATGGGCTCCGATACGCTCAAGGACCCCGGGCCCTGGGAGGGGGAGCTGCGCAACATGTGGAAGCCGACCCAGCAGCAGGCGTTGTGGTTCCACGGCGGCAACCTGCACCAGTCCCGCCACTATTCCCAGTATCTGGCGCTGCAGCTCAAGGCGCGGCTCGAGGGTATACCGACGCCGGTCTACGGCCTTCAGGAAGTTCACCACCTGAGCTGAGGCCAGTGGCGCTGGGCAGTGTGCCAGCGCCGTGGCAGCAGCGCAGCATTTGCAGATTTCAGTGAGAGATTCAGGAGACGACTCATGCAACTGAACGACAAGATTGCACTGGTGACAGGGGGCGGGCGCGGTATCGGTCAGGGGATCGCGCTGGCATTGGCCAAGGCGAGCGCGGATGTCGTGGTGGCGGATCTGGATCTCGCCATCGCCCGCGAGACGGCGGCAAAAGTGGAGGCACTGGGTAGACGGTGTCTGGCGCTGCGGGTTGATGTCTCGGATGCGGCGTCCGTGCGGCGCTTGATCGAAGAGGCCGAAGCCGGACTTGGCCCACTTGATATCGCCGTCAACAATGCCGGCATCATCGGCATCCATTCCATCGATGCGCTGACGGTGGAGGAGTGGGACCGCGTCATGAACGTCAATGCCCGCGGGACCTTCCTGTGCACTCAGGCCGAGGTCGCCGTGATGCGCTCACACGGCTTCGGGCGGATCATCAACGTGGCCTCGATGGCCGGCAAGGTCGGCTTTCCTGATCTGTCGCACTACTGTGCCTCGAAGTTCGCGGTCATCGGCTTTACCAATGCCGTCGCCAAGGAGGTCGCAGCGGAAGGCATCACCGTCAATGCGATCTGCCCGGGCGTGGTGGGTACCGGCATGTGGCGGGGCGAGAGCGGACTCTCCGCGCGCTGGAGCGAAGAAGGGGAAAGCGAGCCCGCTGCATGGGAGCGCCTGCAGAAGAGCCTGTTACCCCAGGGAGTCGCCCAGACACCGGAGGACATGGGGCAGCTGGTGGTCTACCTCGCCCAGGCCGAGCATGTGACAGGGCAGGCCATCGCCGTCGATGGTGGCTTCACGCTATGAGCTAGCGCTGATCATGCTTCAATACATGATGACAGCACGACAAACAGGCCACCTTCCGCTAATGGAAGGTGGCCTGTTTGTCGTGACGGCTCCTGACTCCTGTCACTTGAAGGCTTTATGACCCTCGTTCGTGGGGTGGTCTACTCGGTAACCGCGTAGGATCATGCGGTTATCTGTCAGCGTGTTAGCGCTCCTGCAGTACGTCATGGCTGAAGCACTTGGGGCGAATCGAGCATGCGCGTACCAGAGGGTCGAGTGATTAAGCGTCAAGGGATCAGGCGGTGTTCCCTCATAGCCTCAAGGTGCTGAATAAGGCTCTGGGGGGAGCGGCGACACATTTCTGCAAAGCCGGCTTGGCGAGCCTTCGTCAAATCAAAGACAGCGTCCTTTTCGACATGGAAGATGAAATCTCCGAAGCCACCTTGCGCAATCTTGTCGATATCTGTCTCGGCAAGTCCTTGGCGCTCTGCAAGTGTCTTCCAGGTGCCTGACACGGCAGCGAGACGTGTCTCCAACGAAATAGGTTGAGGCTCGCCAGTCTCGAGCCCAAACCAGTTGGCGATCTCTGGCCAGACGTGGCGCCACCGAATCTGATCACCATTGGTGACGTTATAGGGCCCTTGCTGGTTCTCTGCGATGGCCCATAGGGCGGCTTTGCCCACCAGATCGGCATCGCAGATATTCAGCAAGATATCGTAGGCACGCGCTGTGCCGGGGAATTGCATGGCAACACCGAGCTCCCGGCAAAGCGTGCCATAGAGACCGATAAGGTTGCCGAGGTTCATGGCTGAACCCAGGGAGTGGCCTATCACGATGTCGGGACGCAATGCGGTCCAACGAATCCCCTTGCGTTCGAGTTCGCGAGCCAGATCTTCATGCTCGAAATACAGGTTGGGGGGGAAATGCCGGCTGTCCTCTTCTCGAGCCGGTGTTTTGTAGACCCCGAGGTGAGCACCGTAGACTTTTCCGCCCTGTACGAAGACCAGATGCTCGATTGACGCTTGGGATTCTTCAAGCACCTGGAAGAGGTGCCGCATCATGTCGCCATTCTGTTGTGCTTCAGTGGCAGGGTCCGGATCCGGTTTCAATGCGGCGTAAAATACGTGCGTCACACTGCTCAGTACATCACTTGCATCTCGTAAAGAGGCTACATCCAGGAGATCGGCGCTGACGTGGTGTCCGCTTCCCGGGCCCTCTGAGGAGCGAGAGAGTGTCGTGACTCGCCATCCTGCCTCTTCAAAGGCCATTGTTGCTGCACGGCCGATGACGCCACTGGCGCCAGCGACTAATAGGTGATGTTGGCTCATGAGACTCTCCTGTCCTGTGGCGCATAATCATGGGAGGGGGGGCGCCCATGTCGTCGGCCTGACAGTGGCATTGTTTGTTTTGCTAATAAATGCTCGACTGATGAATTCATCCTTCACTAAGTGGTGAATAATGGATCGCTTGGCGTTAATGAAACTTTTTGTGGATATCTGTGAGCGTGGGTCAATGGCGGCGGTCGCCCGTCAGCGAGGCCAGTCCCCGTCATTGGTCACCCAGGCCTTACAGAAGCTTGAGCAGCAGGTTGGGGCCAAGCTTATCGTCAGAACAACGCGTGCCATGCATTTGACGGCGGAAGGCGAACAATTTCGAGACGACAGCGAAAGGATCCTGACCGAGTATGACAAGGCTCTTGAGCGGATCTCGGGCACAGGGTCGCTGAGTGGCACCATCAGGCTGACGGCGACCAATGATTTTGGCCGCACGCACCTGCCACGGCTGATCGATCAGTTCCTGACACAGCACCCGGAAGTAAAATTTGAACTCGTGCTATCCGATGGAGTGTTGGACCTGGTCGATGAACGATTTGATCTGGCCATTCGTCATGGACCGATGGCGGACTCAAGCTTGACGTCACGACGTCTCGTCAGTACCCATCGTGTCGTGTGTGCGGCACCTGCTTATTGGCAGGACGCAGGGCGCCCCCAACATCCATCAGAGCTATCATCCCACCAGTGCATGGTGCTCGCTCGCCCAGGAGCGCCCCAGAACCATTGGGAGTTCCAAGAGGCAGGGCAGGTATTTTCCGTGACGGTGGCGGGCAATCGAATGGCCAGCGATGGTGGCGCGTTGCGTGAGTGGGCGATTGCAGGGGCTGGAGTGATATTTAAATCGATGGTGGATGTGGCAGAGGATATTGAGGCCGGACGACTGGAAGTTGTGCTGAATGACTATCGAATCCCTGAAGTGAATTTGTACGCTGTGTTTCCGGAAGGCAGGTATGCAAGTCGACGGATCAGTACCTTCATTGAATTTCTTCACGACAAGCTAGGCAGTGAGAGAGGTGCCTCACACTGCCAGAGTCATGCATCCAGCTCTCGCGCTTGAGGGCTGCCGGGGAGTGGCGAGGGCAAAGAATGACCCACATGATGTCCACGGCAGTCTGGGCCTCGGATGACCTATCCGGTATAGACCTTTACCAGAAACAATTCACCGTCTGATAAAGGCGTGATGCTGAGGTGAGTCCCTTCATGCTCCCTGCAGTCCGAACATGCGAGATGACAGGAATGTCTTGCGGCGTGGATGCCGCAAACAATTGGAGCGGGACAAGTGATTCAGGCGCGATGAAGCAGTGCACGGCATTTCTTCCCGTCCCGACACCTTGTCACTGGGGCCTATGGCTCTTCAATAGAGGTGAACGGCCTCCAGGCGGGCACGCGACACACCTTGCTCATCGGTCAGCGTCAATGTCTTGCCTTCTATCTGCCAGCCCGATACGTCATTGAGTGTCGCGAGGAAATCGCGTTCGAGCGTTGCTACTTCACCGGGGCATGCCATCCTCGTGGTGGCCAGACGGCTGAAGCCGAGTTCTTGCTCGTCATGGTGATATTCCCCCATCAGGCGATTGCAGCCGGTGGAGCCGGCTACTCGCGAGTCTTGTGTATGTAAAACGATATGGGCTTCACGCTTGCCCTCCACCACAGGTGTTGGCTGGTTATCGAGTGTCACCAGCTTCCAATAGGTGTTCTCCAGTGGCTCGTCGACACCTTGATAATCCCCAGCGGATTGAGCGCCTGCGCAGCCGCCCAGGGTGAGTGCTGCGCTCATCACAGCAGCCCATGTCATCACTTGCGCTTGTTTCATGCGGATGTCTCCCTCACTAATAGGTTGTCTACGGCGATTTCGGGGCTGTGCTTTCCGGTGGACGTGCTCCGGGAGCGCTGGTGGCTCTCGCAGACAGCGACCTTTCCAGCGTGGTCGTCTGATGCGTTGTAGGCTGAGTCAGGAAGACGCGTTACGCATTCTGAAACAATCGCCAAGGAGTTGTCATGCCAGCCACCCGCACGCCCTCGTCCGCCAGGGAGCGGATACATCTGTGGTGGGATTTGTTCATCATCGTGCTCGTGATCGCCAATCTGGCATTGCTGCTGTTCGATAGCCTCTTCCTGATCCCCCCGCTGAACACGGCCTTCGAGGCCGTAACACCCGGGTTGCATGCGGCCTATGAGCAGAACATCCACGCCAACTTCTTCTCCATCGACCTGGCGTTCGTCGCCGTCTTCCTGCTCGATGTGCTAGCGGGATGGGCAGTGGCCATCGCGGAGCGGCGCTACCACCGCTGGTTCTTCTATCCCTTCGTGCACTGGTATGACGTGCTGGGGTGTATCCCGCTGAGCGGCTTCCGTCTGTTGCGTGTGTTGCGTGTGATCTCGCTGCTGTTCCGTCTGCAACGCCTCGGTATGATCGATGTTCGCCGCTGGTACCTCTACGGAGTGGCGGCCAAGTATCTCGACATCCTGCTGGAGGAGCTGACGGACCGTATCTCCCTGCGCATGCTCGATAACGTGCAGCAGCAGTTGCGCGATAGCGATGACCTCTCATCGTCGGTGATCGAGCGTGTGGTGGAGCCTCGCAAGCAGGCCTTGATCCAAGAGATCAGCCTACGACTCGAGACCATGGCAGGGGATATCTATACCCAGAACCGCGACGATACCCTGCGCTATGTGCAGGGGCTGGTCAGTCGCACCCTGGCGGAGAGCCCGGAGCTCCAGCGTGTCTCGCGCCTGCCCATGGGCACCCAGCTGACGAAAGGGCTGGAAAGCTCGCTGTCGGATCTGGCCTGTCACCTTGTCGATGAAGCCTTGGCGGGCCTGCGCTCCAAGGAGTTCTCGGCGCTGGTGGGGCATCTGGCAGAGAGTGGTTTCGATGCTTGGGCACGCACTGACCCAAGGACGGAGCAGATCACCGAACAAGTGCTGATCGACATGCTGGAACTGCTCAAGGAGCGCATCGCCGTGAAGAGTTGGCAGAAGAAATACGAGTGACGTGATTGACCAGCGTCACCCTTATGGGCCACTCGCGGCGTTCGGGATTAGATGGGCTGGGGTTTGGCGCACGGGAATGTGTTTGCGAGAATGCTGACACATTCATCCCACGCTGAGAGTCTGTGAGCCGCGGGTGTCGTCGCGCAGCGATAGCGCGGCCTGATGACACATCAGCGTCTCGCCAGCATGGGAGCCGCGACAGGAGGTCAGTGTTATGGCGAATCCAATACGCACTGAGGTAGCCGAGTCAGCGCCGGGCGTTCCGTTCGACCTGGCACAGGTGGCTGTCATCGAGCAATTCGGCGGTAGCATCACACCGCTGGAGCCGATTGGCGCCGAGGTGCGGGGAATTGATCTGTCCGCTCAGGACGCGCCGCCTGCACCAGTGCTTGAGACGCTGGAGAAGATCATGGCCGAGCGGGGTTTTCTTGGTCTTCAAGTGCGATACGCCCCTGGAGGCCGATGACTTTCTGCGTGCCAGCTACTGGTGGGGCGGCAAGGAGCTGCACAGTACTCACGGGATGCATCCGGCCACGCCCGATGGCAACCGGCACATCTTCCGGCTGTCGAACGATCGCCGTCACGGCATCCCCGGTGTCGGGCCGCAATGGCATAACGACGGCAGCTTCAACACCGATACGTTTTCGCACTCTGGCTACCACATCATCCGCCCGGCCGAGAAAGGCGGCGGTACCTGCTTTGCCCATCAGGGCGCGGCCCATGACGCCTTGTCTACCGAGCGTCAGGCTTTCTGGCGCCGTCTTGCTTCGGTGAATTCCTCCTCCGGGGCCGTACATCCTGTGGTACACGAGCACCCCACTCCGGACGCAAGTGCATCTGGCTTCATCTGGGCATGACCGGCGCAGTGATCGAGAAGCTACCCGATCAGGACTCCTTCCGGCTGCTGACCGCCGAAGAGCTGACGCAGCTCTGCCGTGAGTACAACGCCATCTTGAATGACGGACTCACCGAGGGTTACGCCCACGACTTCGAGTACCAGGAAAACGACGGCGTGTTCATCGATAACCTGGCGGTCGCTCATCGGGCCGCGCCCGGCGCGCACTTGCCGGCACAGGAGCAAGGCCTGCGGATCATGCATCGCAGTATCGTGCGTGGCACTAAGGATCTGGCACTTGGCTTCGGCCTGCCGCTGCAGGTGGATATCCATAGCCCCAGCCCGCTGGAGAATGGTGTATGGCAGGGCGGCGGTATCGGCTTTCGCTGGGAAGAGAACATCCCGATGCAGAATTGAGGCTGGCTTTATCACAAAAGCCTCTCGAGACTGAACTTAAAAGGACTTGCAGGGGTGCCTTCTTGAATGTCGAATGAGGGCACCCAGTAGTGAGCCTAATGGAGCTAACTAGGTGTCGGGTTCCGTCTGATTGATTACAGCTTGAGTAAACAACTCCGGTCGTTCGACCTGCCATTCCTTTATTGCTGCTATAGGCGCTTTGTGGTGTAGTGCCTTCTGAGGAATGTGGTGGTTATAGAGCCAGCAATAACGCTCGAGTGTCTGTTCTAAATCCTCACTTGAGTCATAACGCCGAGTCGCCAGCACATCGCTGATACGCCCATTGAAGCGCTCTACCATTCCGTTCGTTTTGGGTCTGCCTGGCTTGATCAGTCGATGCTCAATGCCATGGTTCTGACATTCCTGATCTAAAAGATGATGCCCACTGGGCTTACGCTCGCCACCCACGGTGAAGCGATCGGTAAAGGATTTACCATTGTCCGTGAGCACGGTTCGAATCGTGAAGGGAGCCTCCTCTTCCACACGCTTCATGAACGCCCGGGCATTCTTTGCAGATTGACTTGATCTGACCTCCAGATACACCCACCGAGTGGCACGATCAATCGCGACGTAGAGATAACGCTTGTGATCTTCGCCAGGCATTTGGGGCAGATGCTTGATATCTATGTGCACATACCCGGGCTCATAATCCTTGAAAGGCCGATGCTTAGGCTTCTCGTCGCCTTCCGCGTCTCGACGCACCAGCTTGGCGAGAGTTGGCACTTCACGCCGTTTGAGCATGCGCTGAAGCGCGGAACGTGACAGTTTGGGGTTCAGGAATTCACGAGCAACGACAAGTAGATCATCGAGTCCCAGCCGTAGTAACTCACGAGCGGCGATGACTATCTCTTCCTGTTCTGAGGTCAGAGTGGCCAGTAGGTTATGACGTGTGTGAGAACGATCTAGGACATCATCACGATAACGCCAGCGCTGGATAGTTGAGACGCTGACCCCAAACTGACCAGCAAGATCTTTGTTGGTCAAGCCGGCAGGAGCTGCTTGGATGTCGGCACGAATTTTCGGTGTCGTCGTCGCTTGCTTATGCAGCTTGATGTCCATGAAGCCTTTCCTGAATAAATTGCTTGATGAGCTCACGCGAGACTAACAAAGGATAGCTTCGTTGTGAAATCCGATCATCCGGCACCCTACAACTAGGAACGAATCTTCATGAAATAGAGGGTGATAGCTCTATGAGTGATTATATGTGGAAGGGCTGATGGCTATCTTGATTTAGTATATTAGCTTATATATTCAGCGAGCTCGAAAATTATTTCCTCGAGCTCGCCATAAGTAAGTTGAATTTGTTAGAGATATTAATCTCGATAATATGATTAACAGTATTTGTTAAGTTAGTGCGGCCACCACGGAGATTTCTACGAGAAGCTCAGGACTGGCCATGCGCGCCTCCACGCATGCTCGCGCCGGGGCATGACCCTCCGGCACCCAAGCGTCCCAAACCTGATTCATTTCTTCAAACAGGGACATATCCCTGAGGTAGATAGTGGCCGAGAGCAGGTGCTCGCGGTCACTACCGACACGTTCAAGCAGGGCATCCACTTTAGCTAGCATGGTGCGAGTCTGTTCACTGATATCCTCATGCCGGTCTTCCGCCACTTGACCACAAAAGTAGATGGTGTCGTGATGAATGACGGCGCGGCTCATGCGTACACCGGTTTCATATCGAGTAATGGACATGGTTGGGTCTTTCCTTGTAGCAAGAACACTATAAAAGGATCATTAGTCATCAATGTCGGCCAATTCACCAAGCGTAAGTGGCTTGATCGGTGAGCGGATGTGGTAATAGCCAACAGCATCTATCGCCTGATCGCTGCGCTCGGCGATCACCTGTGACACCGTCAGGCCGCAAAGCCGACCCTGGCAAGGCCCCATGCCGGCTCGACAGAACGCCTTGGCTTGGTTTGGCCCCCGGCAGCCTTCGTCGACGGTTCGGCGAAGCTCCCCAGCGGTGACTTCCTCGCAGCGACAGACAAGAGTGCCGTCAGCGGGCACAAGGAAGGTCTTAGCTGGCTGATACAGCGCGTCGAGGAAAGGGCGAATGGCCAAGTGATGCGCTGAGCGGCGCTGGTGGGGCTTTGCCTTCTCGTTACGCTGGGTCTCATTGAGCTTACCGAGCTGAGCCGCCATCTCAAGTACCGCCAGCCGTGCAGATTCCTCGGCGGCCTGGGCGCCGGCGATGCCGCCAGAATCGCCCGCAACGAAGATGCCGGCATGTGGTGTCTCACCCCATGCGTTAAGCTGCGGCCGCCAGCATTGCTGCAAGTCATCCCACTGGTGGCTGAGCTCCAGAGCTCGAGTCAGTTGAACATTGGGTACCACACCCTGGTGGACCAGGAGAGAGGTACACGCCAGTTGCTTGACCTCACCGCGATGCGTGAAGCGCACCTGGCTCAGGTGCTCGCCGTCCCCGGCCTCGGCGATCAGATCTTCGACCCCCTTTAGGTGCCTGACACCGGCATACTTGAGTTTGGCGAGCATCCCCAGACCTTTCATGAGTAGGCGAGGGTTGCGAAGTGCACCGCCTAAGTGGTGTAGCGCTCGCGACAGGTTGTGAGGTGGTGTGGTGTCGAGGAGGGCTTCGATCGGGACACCAGCCCGGGTCAGCTGGACTGCGATCAACATTAGTAGTGGCCCGCTGCCCGCTAATACGAGGGGCGTAGGGGGCGTTAGAGCACTGCTCTTGAGTAGCACCTGGGCGGCGCCACAGGTCATCACGCCCGGCAGCGTCCAGCCGGGAAAAGGCACCGGGCGTTCTTGTGCACCGGTAGCGATCAAAAGGCGCTTGGCATGGACTTGCTGACTTTTGCCCTGACAGGAGACGTTCAGGGTCAGGCCTGGTTCGACGGCCCAGACGGTGGTGCTGGGTAGGTAATCGACGTCAGCGGCGTTGAGCGACTCGAGCAGTGAGCGGCCACGATAATAGTCGGCGCCAAGGATGCGCTCGTCCATCAGCGCCGGGGTGCTAATCGAGCGGTAGATCTGGCCACCGACGCTGTCCTGTTCATCGATTATTATTGTGTCGAGCTCCTGAGCGGCGGCCTCGGCAGCGGCCGCCATCCCGGCTGGGCCCGCCCCGATGATGGCTAGGTCGTACTGCCTTGCGGTCATGGGGATCTCTCCTGTGAAAACTGGAGCTCGCGGGCGCCGAGTTGACGATGAATGTGCATGCCTTCGCGGACGGTGATCATGCAGCCTTGCTGACTGGCGACGCCGTCGATCTCGAGCAGACACTCGAAGCACGCCCCCATCAGGCAATAGGGCGCGCGCGGAGTGCCGCTGGCTGGTGTAGTGCGGGAGGGTAGCCAGCCAGCGGCCAATACCGCCGCGGCCGCGCTGTCGTGGGCTAGCATGCGCACCGGTTGGTTGTCGACGTAGACTGTGACCATCTCGGTGTTGCAGCTGGCCAGGCGATTAAAGGGCAAAGCGTTGGGCACTGAACACCTCCAGCGGTAAGTCCGTTTGATCACTGGCTATCCAGTTGGCGATTGGGCCTTCATGCAGGGCACCCAAGGTGACGCCGCTGTGGCAGGTGACCAAGTAGGCCCCGGGGCATTCGGTCGAGGCCTGATAAATTGGGTAGCCGTCGGGCGTCATCACGCGCAGTGCGCCCCATGCGCGCACCAGTTTGACGTCTCGCAGCAGGGGAAACATGCGAGTGGCTCGCTTAGCTATCTTGGCCATGACATCGGTGGTGGTGCCTTCGTCGAAGCCAACGTCTTCTTTAGAATCGCCGACCTGTATCGTTCCTTCACCAGTTTGGCGGACATGGCCGGTGGGATAGTTGAGGAAAGGACGCACGCGCTCGCCGACCAGTACCTGGCCGCGGTTGGGCTTCAATGGAGCGGACATGCCGACCTGGGGCGCGAGGTCTCTATTGCCGAGTCCCGCGCTGAGTACGACACGCTCGCAGTCCCAGCTGCCGTCAGGTGCATGCACGCGAAACCCCGGTGATAGGGCGTCGATCGAGGTAACCCGGCCGCCATTGCTGATCCGTCCGCCGAGCGCCAGAAAGCGAGCGGTCATTGCACGCAGCAGTAACAGGGGGTTGAGGTGGCCGTCTTCCGGGCACCAAGTGGCGCCGGCGACGCTATCTCCTGCTTCTGGGATGTATTCTCTAACTTCGGCGAGGTTCAGGGTGCGGTATGGATAATCGCCTCCAGCGGCTTCGCGCATCTTAGATAGCATAGTGTCGCGTGCCTCGAGCTCCTTTACCGATAGGCATAGATAAAGCCCACCGTTCTGCTCGAGTTGTATATCGATCCCGGTGGTTTCAAGCAGGTGCTTGGCCAGTGACGGCCATAGTCTGGCGGAGCGTCGCGAAATGTCAGCGTATTCCTGCAGGGTATCGCCCTTGCCTTGCACCCAGACAAGTCCAAAATTCCCACGTGAGGCTCGGAGCGCCGTATCGCCTTCATCTAGGACGGCCACTTGAAGACCGTTGCGTTGAAGCCCCAAGGCTACTGCCATTCCGACCAGGCCGCCGCCGAGCAGGCACACATCGGCCTGGCGCAACCCGCGAGTCGTCGTTTGCGTCATGGTAAATCCTGAGAAGTTGTTATATCGGGAGAAAGGGCCCGGTCGGCGTAACCGGGCTTTCAGATTTACTGGAGAACCTTGTCGAGCACATCGTTGGCCCAGTCGGCACCAATGTCATCGAGGATTTCCGGCCAGACCTTTTCACGCACAATGCGGGCATGAGCATCGATCTGTTCGTCAGTGACCGGAATGATGGTTGCACCGGCTTCTTTGAGTAGTCCTTCGTTGCGCGTTTGATCCGCTTCGGCGCTTCCCCAGCGAGCGGTCTCGAAGTTGGCAGCAGCTTCTGAAAGGGCGACTTGCTGTGCGCTGTCGAGTTCTTTGTAGATTTCCTGATTGATCAGCAGGTACCACATTTCGAAGTGGGTATTGATCGGTAGGTAGTATTGGGTCACATCACGGAATGATGCGTAATAGCCTTCTGCGCCGGAGCCCATCACGCCATCGACTACCCCAGTTTGTACGGCGGTGAACGCCTCGGAGAAGGGGAGTGGGGAGCCAATAAAACCGATGTTATCGGCAGTCAGCTGGAATGACTTCATGGGGGGGACACGTAGTTTAGCGCCTTTGTCGATCATCGGGTCGGCGGCTTTCTCGAGTTCTCTGTTGAGGGCGACCCCGCCGAAGTAGACCGGCCAAGCGGCTAGCACGTGGATGTTCTGATCGGCGTAAATTTCCTCGATCTCTTCACGCATCGGCGCTCCTGTGGCAAAGACCCGTTGGGCGTCATCCCAGTTCTGTACCAAATAAGGTAGATAGGCCAGTTGGAAGCGCTTGTCTGTTCCAGAGGCCGGCGGCTGCACGGCCATGTCGACGGCACCAAGCCCCACTCTCTCCTGGACGACGGTGTAATCGCCCAAGGCATTGGCTGGGAATAGGCGGATCTTTAGTTCGCCGTTGGTAGCTTTCTCGATATCGCTGGCGAAGGCTTGGGCGGCCTGGTCGATGGCGGTGTCCTGAGGACGCACATGAGATAGCTTGAGGGTAGTAGCCTCGGCTATACCGACCATGGCGATCGAGAGGGTTGTGCTCAGAGCGAGATTCTTGAACATGGATGTTTTCATTGTTATTTCCTTCATCATTTTTTAACGGGTGGTTTTAGTAGCCGAACAGCCTTGGTAGATACTCGGATAGGTCAGGCCAAGCGGATACCAATATGACAACCGGGATATAGCCGAAAAGGATCAGAATCATGGCGGGTTTTACGACTTCGGTGAACTTCACCTTGCCGATACGCGCCCCCAAATAGAGGATGCTTGCGTAGGGAGGTGTTACACCACCCATAGCGGTATTGACTCCCATAATCGCGGCGAACTGTATGGGGGTTACCCCAAGCGCTTGCATTAGCGGTAGCAAAAGGGGGGCGGTAAGGATGATGGCAGTGATATCATTGACTACCATGCCAATGCAGAACAGAAGCAGATTGACTAGCAGCAGCAAGACGAACTTGTTGTCGGTGATCTCGAAGATCATGTCGACTAGAGCCTGAGGAATGCTTTCCATTACGTAGATCTGGCTAAGCATCAGGCTGAACAGGATCATGATCAGAATGGCACCGACGGCGGTGGCGGACTCTTTCCCAGATTCCAGTAGGGTCTTCCACGTCAGACCGCGATAGATCATGAAGCCCACCGGCAGTGCGTAGATCACGGCGATGGCTGCAGCTTCGGTGGGAGTCATGATGCCACCATAGATGCCGCCTAGGATAATCACGGGCATTAACAGAGCAGGAAAGGCATGCACGGTTCGGCTTCCGGCATCACGGATCATTTGACCCATCGAAAGCGGCTCGTCAAGGATAAGGTCAAAATTTCGCGACATGACCATATTGACCATAGCGAAATTAAACATGATTAGCAGGCCCGGCCCTAACGTCGCTAGAAAGCTGGCAAGGATCGAGGTGTCAGTGACCCAGCCATATACGATCATGGTAACGCTGGGAGGAATAAGCAGTCCCAAAATAGATGAGTTGGCGATTAATGCGGTGGCATAGGCGCGGGGATATCCCTTGCGCTCCATCTCCGGAATCAAGAGCGGACCAATCGCAGCAATACCTGTCAGACCGCTGCCAGAAATGGCGCCAATGATCGCGCAGCTGACAGAAGCCACTACGCCGAGGCCACCACGGATCCGGCCAACGAAGACGTTGACGAACTTGAGCAAGCTGCCTGCTATGCCGCTGACACTCATCAGAGTCCCAGCGAATACGAACAGAGGAATGGCGAGCAGAACGGGGTTGGTTAGCTGACTGGCACCCCACACCATCATGCCACGCATGGTGGCTTCTCCGACTAAGGTCATGACCATCAGGGCTGCACCGAAACAGAAGGGCAGTGGTACGCCCAAGGTGAGCAGAATGATCAGGATGGCAAAAGCCAGTAGAGCGATCTCAATCATGGTGCTTTTCCTGTTTTTTGGCTGTCAGCAACTGGTATTCTTTTTCTTCTGTAGCTTCCGAATATTCCGGCTCCTCGAGAGGGTGATCCGCCTCCTTACGCCAGCCGATCAGGAAGGTCAGATTGCGCAGAAAGTGCCAGCTCATGAAAATCACCATCAGGATCAGGCCAATGAATAGCGCTGACTCATAGATAAAGGTCGGGAGATAGAGCGTTGGCGTCTCCTTACCAACTCGCCAAGAGTAGGAAAAGAAGTCCCATGCCCAACTGCTTAGCCAAAGAGTGACGATGATGCTGATGCCATCTGATACGGCTTGTAATACGGCACGAGCACGAGATGTTTTTAAGAAGATATCCAGCACATTGGCCCTGATCTGGTTGTCCTCTCGTGATGCGTTTACGCTTCCGAGGATGTACAGCCAGATGGTGGGAATGATTGCCATCTCCTCAAGCCCCATAAGAGGAGTCTCAAAGACATAGCGCGAAATGACCTGAACGAACTGAAAGGCAGCCACGGTGCTGATCAGCCCTGTCAGGAGGTAGCGGAAGAGTCTTTCCATAAGGCCTTCTTGTTTGTTGTCTTGTGGTGATGGGCCATGACGATGTGTCATCGACATATTCGCTGGGCAGATGTATAACATCAAGTCGTTTATTTACATCACTTGATAACATGATGTTTTCATCTGGGAGGGAGGATGGCAAAATTAACGTACCGTCAGATCGAGGCGTTTCGCGCGGTCATGAACAGTGGTACTGCAAGAGCTGCTGCGGAGGTGCTTTGCATATCTCAGCCCGCTGTCAGCAGGCTGCTGTCCGACTTTGAAAATACAGTTGGCGTGACAATGTTTGAGCGCTGTCGTCGACGCTTGGTCCCAACCCCCGAAGCGAGGTTTTTCTTTGAAGAAGTTGAACGCGCTTTTGTTTCATTGGAAAAGCTATCGCGTGCTGCTGAGGAGCTACGTGAATTTCATTTAGGATCTTTAAGAATTGGAGCGATGCCAGCCGTATCGATGGAATTTATACCAAGCCTTACACATCGCTTTTGCAATCAACATCCAGGGGTTTCGGTCACTCTACAAGTGCGTAGTACGCAGCAGGTAATAGATTTAGTTGCTAGCCAGCAATTCGATTTAGGAATTATCTCAGGCATAGAAATTAATGATCCTTCTATTGAATGTGAAACGCTGGCTGACAGCCGACTAGTTTGTGTACTTCCTCCAGGGCATTCATTACTTAATAAAGAGATTATAAGACCACAAGACCTAGAAGGAGAGTCTTTTATCTCTCTTGGTTCCGAACAAAGTATTCGTCATAAAATTGACTATACTTTTAAGCAAGCCGGCGTGAGCCGCCAGCTTGTAGTAGATACTCAGCTACATTATGCAGCCTGCGCATTTGTGCTAGCAGGCAGTGGTGTCTCACTCGTCGATCCAATTACTGCTCTTCACTATAAAAAACTCGGGCTTATAGTTCGGATTTTCGAACCTCGCATTGCTTATCGTTATAGCTTAATATTACCTAGGCAGCGCGGTAAGTCCGGTCTCACTAAATCTTTTGTTAGCATTCTTAACGATGCTTTTAAGTTCTATGAGAGTAACTCTGAGGGCGTGTTGGAGCGGTAGTTTTATTGTGAGAATATAATATGGAAAGTTGCCAAGTTATTTTCTGTGTTATTGTTAATTTTTGAAGGTGGCTTAGAGAATTTCTGGACAGTACTAGAAAGCCATGTGGAAGGGAGCTCAAAGGCCAAAGTTCCGTGAAGAGTTGGCATCAGCCGCACGAGTGGTAGGGTGGGTACATCATCCCGGTCAAGCGCTGACGGGGCAGGGGAGGCGTTCCAGCGGTGCTGGCCGCCCGGCCCTGTCCTATCACGTTTCATGGAGAGAGCCAGACTCGCAAAGGAAGCCATTATGTCATCTGCCCATGACACCGTCATCGAAAGCCCCGATAGCCTGCATGCCAAGGAGTGGCTACGCGCGTATCAGCGGGTGCGAGCTGCCACCGAGGCGGTCTGTGCGCCGCTGCACAAGGAAGACTACATGGTGCAGAGCATGGCGGATGTCAGCCCGCCCAAGTGGCACATCGCCCATGTCAGCTGGTTCTTCGAGGCCTTCATCCTGAAGCCGTTTCAGCCCGGCTATCAGACGCTCGATCCCGCCTATGATCACCTCTTCAACTCCTACTACGAGACCCATGGCGTGCCGTTCCCGCGCGTCGAGCGTGGCGCAATCTCGCGCCCGACCGTCGACGAAGTCTATCGCTATCGGGCGCACGTCGATCAAGCCATGCAGGCCTTGCTGGAGAATCCACCCCAGGAACATCTGCCGGAGATTCTGCGTCGTCTGGAGTTGGGCCTACCGCATGAGCAGCAGCATCAGGAGCTGCTGTTGATGGACATCAAGCACATCCTAGCGCAGAACCCGCTGTGTCCGGCCTATCGGGATGACCTGGTGCCTGGCTTGGCACCGACACCGGAGCAGGAGGTGCCGCCGTTGGGGTGGATTGCCTATCCTGCCGGGATTCGCGAGATCGGCCATGATGCCTCTAGAGGCGGCTTCGCCTACGACAACGAGATGGGCCGCCACCGTCAATTTGTCGAAGCGTTCCTGATGGCGGATCGTCCAGTGACGAATGGCGAGTTTCTCGCCTTCATGCAGGACGGTGGCTACGCCACTCCCGAGCACTGGCTGGCGGATGGTTGGGCGACGGTCAAGGCGGAAGGTTGGCGGGCACCGCTTTATTGGGTCGAGCGCGACGGCGTCTGGCATCACTACACCCTAGGCGGCCTGGTGCCGGTAGATCTGAGCGCCCCGGTCTGCCACGTCAGCTTCTTCGAGGCCGATGCCTACGCCCAGTGGGCGGGTGCGCGCCTGCCCACCGAGGCCGAGTGGGAAACGGTGGCTCAGGATGTCCCTCTCTCGGGCAACTTCGTTGATCAGGATCATCTGCAGCCAGTCGCAGCCGCGAAAGCCGAAGGCACACCGAGTCAGATGTTCGGCGATGTCTGGGAGTGGACGGGGAGCGCCTATCGTCCGTATCCGGGCTTTCGCAAGCTGCCGGGCAGCCTGGGCGAATACAACGGCAAGTTCATGTCCGGCCAGATGGTGCTGCGTGGAGGCTGCTGTGCCACGCCGGCAGACCACATCCGCGCGACCTATCGCAACTTCTTTCCGCCCGAGGCGCGCTGGGCGTTCTCCGGCTTCCGTCTCGCCAAGGACGGTGGGGCATGATGGGCTTACGCCCTTCAGAACTCGCCTCCAAGCACCTTCATCTGCCGCTTCTATCTTCCAACCCGTAAAGGAGTGTTCATGGCCGACCATCCCGAACCGCGTATCACGCTGCACCCGCTATCCTTGCGGGTGCGAATACAGGTCGGTGAGACAGTGATCGCCGACACCGGCAACGCGCTGGAATTGCGCGAGAAGGGCTATCCACCGAGGCTCTACCTGCCGCGCGCCGATGTGGCGATGGCGAAGCTCTCGGTCTCTCACACCGTCACCCATTGTCCCTTCAAGGGCGACAGTACCTATTACTCGTTGCCGGATCTTTCCGACATCGCCTGGAGTTACGATCAGCCCATCGAGGATATGCAGGCGATCGCCGGGCGGCTGGCGTTTGATGGAGAGAAGGTCACGTTGGAGGTGGAGTGATACTACTCAGAGCTGAAGGCTGACAGCCCTGGCTTGACCCGCTGATCCAAATCACCGCATGTTTGACATGAGCTATAGCTGGATAACTCCAACTCGGACGGAGATGACAAGATGCGAAAAATGATAAGAGCGCTGTCATTATTGTCGGCAATGTTTTTGTTGGCGGCATGTGCGGATAGTCACCAACTCATGAAGTCGAACGGCACATCCGGCTTTTCGATGGCCCCCGACGAGCCCCTGTACGTCTCGGTGCCACGTGATGGCGTCTATGGTTCGCAGCGGTATAACGGGTCTGGGATGACCACGGCTCAGATACTTCAGGGCGCCTTTCTCAAGTACGCAGATAACGTGAGTTATGGCAATTCCACTCAATCAAGAAGTGAGGCGTGGGACGCTGCCATGCAGGCAGGCGCCATATATCTGGTATTCCCTACCATTGTGCACTGGGAGGACAGGGCGACAGAATGGTCCGGCAAGCCTGATCAAATCGAGGTCAAGGTTCAGGTGATAGACGTCGCGACCAATACCGTCGAAGCCTCCGCGATAGCGAAGGGCCAGAGTGGGTTGGCGACCCTGGGTGGGGACCGGCCCCAGGATCTGCTGTCGAAGCCCGTCAATGAATTCGTGTCTTCGCTCTACGGCAGGCAGTGACACGATGTCGCTAGTCCCTTGAGCGGGCTTGATAGACAGGCTGCGCTTGCTGCGAGATATCGATCTCTCGTCAGTCATTGGCGCTACACCTCATGACCAGTTGCAAGCGCATCACATCGTCATGTCATTCCCCAACACCCTGTCATGATGGCCAGGCGAGCCAGCATGACAGGGTGCTCGGCCACGATAATAGTATATGGAGTTCGTGAAATGGATTTCACACCCGTCATTACGCAAGTATGGAGTATGTTTGCCTGGATATTGCCCCTTGTCCTGATTGTCGGGATCTTCAAGTCTTCATGGTTCAAGGGGATTCTGGGCGAGTGGCTGGTGCGTTGGGTGGCACGTCGTCGTCTGGATAAGCATGTCTATCGTGCCGTGCACAATGTCACCCTCAAGACGCCGGACGGCACCACTCAGATCGATCACGTCCTGCTCTCGCCGTATGGGTGTTTCGTGCTGGAAACCAAGAACATGAAGGGCTGGATCTTCGGCAGCGAGAAGCAGGCGCGTTGGACACAGAAGCTCCATCGCCGTTCCTTCAGTTTCCAGAACCCGTTGCGCCAGAACTACAAGCACCTCAAGGCGCTGGAGGCGACGCTCGGCGTGCCTTCCGAGTACCTGCATTCGGTGATCATCTTCGTGGGTAGCGCGGTCCTGAAGACCGAGATGCCGCCCAATGTGACGCGTGGCACTGGCTTCGTGTCGTATATCCGCTCTTTCGCGACGCCCGTCTTCAGCGAGGCACAGGTCGAGGCCATGCACGAGGCATTGTTGACGGGGCGCCTGGCACCGACCTTGGCGACGCATCGCGCTCATGTGAAGCATCTCAAGCAGCGCAATGAATCCCCGGCGACACGTCAGTGCCCGAAATGCGGCAGTGCAATGGTGGTTCGCGTGGTCAAGTCAGGCCCGAAGCAGGG
Source organism: Cobetia sp. 10Alg 146 (assembly GCF_029846385.1). Taxonomy (NCBI): domain Bacteria; kingdom Pseudomonadati; phylum Pseudomonadota; class Gammaproteobacteria; order Oceanospirillales; family Halomonadaceae; genus Cobetia; species Cobetia sp. 10Alg 146. The sequence continues at coordinate 364,189 of NZ_JARWKT010000004.1, read as the reverse complement.
CCAGCAGTTTCTGGGTTGCTCGACCTTCCCCCAGTGTCGTGTCACTCAGGCGTTGTGATGACTGCCTTCACGGCCCCGAACGAGGCAACATCCAAACTTGAATTTCGCTGACAGGCACTACCATCGCTCGGCACGGCGGCACTGCTTTTGAATGTGTTGACGTTGCTGCTGCAACCTCGTCCAGCCTTTGCCTTCGAGACCGGCTTGCTGTAGCTGCTCCTTGAGTATGACTGAGTCGGATAGATCAGCGAGCATGGTAACCATCTGTTGAATTTGGCGCTTCACAAACGGATAACTGAATCGGCACTCATCCGAAAAGGCCTGCCAATCGCGCGGTAGCAGCTGCATCGAATTGAACTCCCCGCCGAGGGAGAAGGCCATGTCTGAATCGTAACCGAGCACTATGGTGCCAACGAGGTCATAGGCTGGGGCGATCTGCCAACGACCTCGGGAGTCCTGTAACAAGGACACGTTCTTGGCATGGCCGTCACTGTTGCCAACCAGCACATTGAATATTTGCCAGCGAAGCAGCTGCTGAATGGATGCCGCTGAGGGTCGGCAGGCTTCGCGGACTGTTTGCACGATTTCTCCGAAACGTGGCCCACCGTAAGCCTGGTATTTCTGATTCCGCGACACGCCCATGGCCTGACACAGATCCTCCTGATGCAAACGCTCGACGTGTCCGCTTTCAATACCCAAGCGGTCGTAGCGTTCGACCATCAAGTAAGGATGTCGGCCGGCATAGACCATCGTGGTCCTCGGGCAGGCTATCCCCCCCAAGCGTGCCAGATTGTTCAGATACAGCTCATTCAGAATGACTTGCTCACGCCCTTCGACGGCGAATTTCAGAATATGGGTAGAGGGTTCGATTCCGATAGGTAAATAGAGTGTATCGTTCCACAGTCGCACAGGGATCTTGTCCTGCGCGCCGGCCAGCGAGAGACGAGGGCGTTTGGCCAGAGCTCCTTCGTTCATCAGGGCATACCGCTCGCGAGCACCAGCCCATTGCGCAAGTCGATCGAGCGGCAACTCGCGGTAGTTGTCATCGAGGGATGACGGTAGGGCTCTTGACGGCGGCATGTGATCGCTCGGAAGGATCGTCAGCGCACCAGCACAATCGCCGCCGATGGTCGCCAGTAGCGAGAAGTCGTCGTCTGGTATACCCAGGCGCTTGATCAGCGCCGCCCGGGCTTGCTCTTCAGGCAGCAAATTTGCGAACCAGTGATGCGCCAGAAGGTCTTGGGGCTGCCAAGCCTTTTGGCTTAGTGGCAAGCTGTACGAAATGGCATGCCCATTCTGTCGCCAGGTATCGTTGTATTCGAAGCCCATCAGTCGGCCATCCGTGCCGCGCCACAACGTCCCTACATGCTGCGTGTCGCGCCATACGTTCAACGAATCCGGCAATATCATGATTCGGATCCCTCCGGTGGAACAGCGGACAGCTCGATGCCTAGCGTATCAAGTACGATCAATATGCGACCCAACCCGCAGCTGTCACGGCCGTTTTCCAACTCACTCAGAAAGCGAATGCTCAACCCGCAAAGACCTGCGAGGGTTTCAAGATTTAGCCCTTGCTGCTTGCGAGAGCGGCGAATCAACTTGCCAAGCGTTGCGGCATCATGAATGGGAACTGCTAGCGATAGAGGCATGCTAAGACCTTTCACGATAAGAAAGCGGGTTGTTGCAAACAATTTAGTATACTTAAAAATTTCCCTATAGGGATAATTAGTTAGGTGTACCGGAGTAGGCCTTAATTTTTCCCTATAGGGAAAATAGTTGGTGTGCGGGTTGCAAGTGCTGCAATTTTTCCCTCTCAGGACAATTGAGGGCGATCAGGTTGTCAAAGTATCAAGGAGATCATCGCACCACGCATGAACTGCTAATGCTCCATCCGTGTGTACAGACTCGGACGGCCCACTGCACCTCCTGATTCATCCCGACCGCCGGGCGTGAGATGGCGCAGGTGGACTCTGAAGTGCAACACCGCAAGTGATGGAGGGTGATGCATCGGGGTTGGGCTATCTCTAGCCCGCCGTCCACCTGCGCTTCGGCTTCGATAGGCGACAGCCAGTATACGAGTATGCGGCCTTCGCCTTCAGCGTCGCTTCATCAGCTCCAGAAGTACCTCACCATGTATCTCACCCAGCACGTGCGTGTAGTGATGTGTCAGTGTTTGAGAGTTGCGGTGCCCGATCAACTTGGCGAGTAACTCGAGACGGTGACCTCGTGCCTTGGCATCTTTTTCCAGTACGTCGTAGACCGCTCGGCGGCAGTTCGCCAGGGCTGGGGGAGTGAAGGACCAATGCCCTCGGCAGGCGGAGGAAAGACGATCCAGGAGCTGAGGGTAGTCGTCGCTGTAGAGGCGAAGTACGAGCCACGAGATCGCGTTGTGCCTCAAGAGATGAAAATCGAAGTGGATGTCCTCCAGCTTCATTCCGGGCGTGAGGGCACCTCGGAGAGACTGCCGGGCCCATGCCATGAGCGGGGTCAGCAAGCTCTCTCTTGAATAGCCCAGCGGAGAGCCTTCTGGCCCCAGCAAGGCAATGTTCTTCAAACGCTGCTGGCCAGCAAAGGACTCTCGGCGCCTATCAATCCACTCTCTCACCAGCGTCATCAACTCTGGGGATATCAGAAGATGAAGAGGAACGCTGCGCCGAGCATTTGCAGTCTTGCCAGCATGGATTTCTATGTAACAGTAGGTGGGGCCGTCATCTCCTGGCTGATTGATGATGACGTCATGTAGTGTCAATGCCATGACTTCTCCTGCTCGCAGGCCCCCGTAGTAGCCAAGCAGGAAGGCGATCAGCCAGCTGCGCCGTAATCCACTCCGTCTTCGGGAGAGCGCTCGGGTCAGATGTTCCGCCTCGTGCGGCATGATCAGATGTGTACGCAATGTACTGATGAAGCGACCTCCCTCACCCTGTACGGGGGGAATACCCGTTAATCGATCGTTACCTTGGCAGAAGCTGATGAACTGATTGAACGTCTGGAAGAAGTTGTGGGACGTCGAAGTGTCCCAGCCTTTCTGAGTCGGTAGCTGTTCGCTGATCGCCTCCATCAGTTCTCCATCCCAGAGCGTCAACCATGGGATATCGGGCAACATCATCATAGAGGTGGGCGTCAGTCGACTCAGGTAAGTCCTGAGCGTGCTGGCTTTGTTGCCTTGAGTGCTCGATTGATAAGAAAGCCATAGCAATATCCAGAGTGGATAGCTGTCCTCGCCCAGCATGTGTATCAGTCTCTCCGCGTAGCGAGACGTAATGGTGTCATGCCGCTGGATCGCGGGTTCCCCTCTGGGGGTTATCAGGCCTTCATGCTCCAGTTCAGTGATATACGCATACAGTTGGTTGCCTGCTTTCACATACCAGTCTGTTGAAAGTTGATCCTGCCAGTATCGAGGGGAGGTTGATGGTGACGATTCGTTACTCCTGACGCCTCCTCCCATAAGGAGTTCAGGGGTGTGAAGATCGGTCTCGATATCTTCCGGTTCAGAGACATCCATTGCGCCGGAAGCGCTTGACGTACTGGAAGTAGGGAGAGTTTCCGCCGAAAAAAAGAGGCTTTCGTCATGCTGCCAAGGAGAACGCCAGCTACACACTGGTAGGGGGTAGCGCCGAAGCAGCTGTGACCAGAGGGGCGCAGGGCCTAACAATGTCGTGCACCGAAAGGCATGACGAAGCAATGAACGAACACGCTTCAGCGAAGCGGAGGAACCAGTCTTGCGTGGTGCCTGGCTATCTAGTAGCTGTGACAGACCGGTGACCAAGAGCTGATCCAGATGGGCAGTTCGCGCTTCCAATGGACTGTTCAGATCCAGCGTAGCATCCGAGGAGAACCACCATACATCTGCTTGCTGGGAGGAGGTGGCTGGTGATGGGACAGGGGACTGACGGCAAGCCCTGAGTAGCCTCCTGAGATGATTCGGGATTTTTAGCCGGTAATGGGCTGGATGTGTTCGAGATAACCCTGGCAGACAGCCGATGAACCAATGGTGGGGGCTGCGCTTGGTGTTCAGGCGTGGCAGATGCTCTGGGCTCAAGTTCAGCAAAGTATGGCGAATCACTTCTTCCTCCATCCCTAGCAGGGTACCCATGCTCAGGGCCAGGAAGAGAAGAGACTGCTCTGGCGTGCATTGGTTGGCGGGAATGCTCTGCAGGGCGCGTACCGAATCCAGCACCCGTTGCTGAACCTTGATATCTCGTGATGAGGTAGCCGCGGATGAGGGTCTGACCGGACGCTTGATACTGGTCGGAATCGTAGCCTCGAAGTCAGGCTCTCGGTTGAGGTGAGTCAGTACAAGCGCGACTTCCTTGGTGACCTTTCGGGAGCTGAAGTCGAGTTCAGCTTCCTTGGCAAGCTGGATGGCGTTGCGAATCAAGGCTTGTACATTTTGCTGGTTCAAGCGTGTAGCACTGTGTCGAGCGCGAGATGGCTTGGTGGAAGGCGCATTTTGCGCTCTAGCCTGTGCCCTGGTTACCTTTTTCTTATGCCGTTGCCAGGCGTAGCGCGCGACATTTATACGGAAATGTCTGAGCTCTTCAGAGGAGGAGAAAAGGCGATGATCTGGATCATTCCAGCGACGGAATACCCTACCCAGTGTTTTCGAAAGTTCGATCGGAGACAGCTTCGGAGTTGTAAGCTCTTGGATCGTGGCCTGGGCAGGTACATCGGTTTTCTTCCGAAGGTCAATGGGGGTAACAGCGCTCATCATCTATCTCCTTGAATGGCTGGTGTGGCGTGCTCAATGGGCCATGGGAGGTCGTCTCTGTGAAGCAGATCCGGCGTCAAGCCGCATCGTTTGGCAACATCGGTTAGTGCGCTTCGTGTCGCCGATTGAATCAGGCTCCGATCACTGGACGGGGATTGGAGTGAATGTCCTTGGGTGGTGTGTCCAGCGAGCGCACTAAATTCAGCGTGAGAAAGTCGCGATTGGAGCGCGGTGATCATGCTGTGGCGCGTGATATTGGAAGGCTGGCGGCCCCACTGGCTCAATTCAGTTGCCAAAGGCGAAGGCATGAATGTTGGAAGATCCTGGAGCCACTGCCGCCAGTCAGCATGCTGCATGCGTTGCTGCGTCAACATCATTGTCGAGGCATTGAACTTCCATTGAACGGGGTAGGCGACTTGTTCATGCCTAAGAAAGTCTGCTTTGCCACCGTGGCGTTTCCACCATCGTTGCCATTCCTCCCGCCACTCATGCTGAAGCCGGAGCAATGCGCCAAGGGCAGGGACAAGTGGAATTTGGCGGCTTTCCTGTGCCCGAGCCGAATCCTTGTCGCGTAGCCAGAGCGTATTTTCCAGCTGCTCACATTGGGTTTTGGATCCAATTGGGCGAGCCAAGGTGAAGAGCTGCCATGCAAGTAAGGTCAGCGCTCCCAGTATCTGACCTTGCCGGGCAATGGCTTCGCCGACTGCCCGTAAGTCGTTACTACGATTCCCTTGTGAGGTAATCAATGAGGTAACCAGCATGGCGTGGTTCTTGGTAAGTTGCGTCAGCAAATGAAGCGGACGTTTGAAATAGCTCGGCTCCTGGGCTTTTGTGGATCCCACGGTGTGATCTTCGCGAGGTGTACGACAGTCTTCTTCTAACAAGGGAAATAGGCCAAGCGCAGCTTGAGCCGAGAGAAAAGCCTTCTGAATCTTGTGCAGAGGTATCGTTCGATACGTTGCCGGGGCAGAGAGTGAGAGCGGGAGCTCGCCTCGCAACCAGGTCGCGATCACTTCATCTTCACAGGCAGGCACCACCCAATGATGATGACTGGCAGACACGCGCCTCAACGTCAGGGTACTTCCCGGGCGATTATCCCCCCAGCGCTTGAGTTTTTTCTCGATTATTGATTTCAGTGCTTTGAAAGGCTGGGCGCCGGGGAGCCATACCTTTTCGGCCATGAGTGAGTGATTGAGAGCGTTGGGCAAGGGCAACGTGATGATGGTTTCGGTAGGTGCCTTGTTGACAGAGTAGTGAAGTAGCCCCTCCTCCGGTGACCAGCTGGGAATTTGATCCAGCGTCTGGCAGATGATCCACTCACGATTGCTGTCGCTATTGAGGGGCAGCTTGGGGGATCGGGAGATTACCGTCGTCTGCAGCAAGCGCTCAGGTGCTATTCCACTGCAAAGTAGAATGCTAAGAAATGCCAAGGCTTGTCGGTTTGCAATGGCACTCTCAGATTCTATGAGAAATTCCTCATCTTTCGGTGGTTGGAAGATACGTAAAGCTGCTAGAACCTCTTCTTGTGGGCGTAGGCTGATGTCTGCAGATGTCTTGAGACTGCGGGCCTGTTGCAAGAGCTGTACGCTCTCAAGGTGAAGCGCCTGATCGCCTTGTGAAAGCAGCGTGTTATGGAATAGCTCTTTCACTGGGTCGAGGGGTGAGATACTGCTTTGGTTCAGATCATTAGATGATGATTCATTCTGATGTTCATTGTCATCCGTGAGCTCTTCATCATCCTCTATTAAGGCATGGTCAAGTGCTTGGATTGACCTGTCAAGGGAGCGATAGTCGGTATATTCAGCATGAATTTTGTAAGATTTGTCACTGGCCCAAAGTGGCGAATCACGAAGAATGGTATCGACATGTTGACGTCTTTTTTGATTTTCATTGCGAGCTATATGCTGTTTTCTTATTGGGCTACGAGTGAGCTGGCTCGACTGATAAATTTCGTCAAGCAAAGCGCGTGTCGATTTCTTATTGCGCAGATGGTTGGGATGCTCCGATGGACGATCAGTTGCTTTATCATAGGCATGAAGAAACTGTTCGAGCAGCTCCAAATCAGCATCGGAAAAATGCTCCGGAGGAGGAACTAACTGCTCTCCCAGGGTAGGGGAAATGGGTCTGGGGAAACTGTTTTGAATATCATCCAGGTCGCCCCAGTTAAGTAGCCGCTTAAGCGTCTTTCTAAGCTCAAGTATCTGGGTGTAATATTTGATGGCAGAGCCACGTCTTACAGTACGACGAGGCTGACAAAAAATCAGTCTAAGCAGCTTTCGGATACTGCTTACGCGAGGATCAGTGAGCGATGTAAATCGGTAGTTCACCGTGTAATGAAGGCAGTGAGACATTCTATGATTTCGATGTGACTCATCTTCCATAAAAAATTGGCTTTCTAGAAACTCTTCTACTTGGGGAACAAGGTCTGGCTCCGAGTAATCGGCGGCAAAGAGGCGAGCACTGAGGCGATATTCTGAGGCAATCAAGGGTGGGAGGCTCCTCTTGAGCCACTCCGGTACAAGGGGCCAGCGGGACCCGATCGCATTGAGGTCGTAATTAGCCAATATTTGGTCAGGTAGTTGGTGTTCACTCACTTGAAAGCCTCCTGTTTATCAGTCAATCAAAGCTCATAAAGCCAATCAATTTGCGAATCTGAGTCGTTTTCCCTCTTATTGTTCGAGTACTTGTTTTTTTCTTTTATATTGCTTTTCTTGTTGGTATCTGATTCCTGCTTCCTATTATCTTTTCTTTTGCTATGGGTGTTCTTCTTACTTGTTTTATCGACAGTGGCGCCGTTTGCTATATTTCTATCTTTAGATGCATTACTTTGACTTTTATTAGCGCTATCCATTATTGTGTTCATAAACTTTCTAATCGAGTCAATGGAATAGCGATGCTTGAACATTGAAGAGATTTGCTTGTGTGTTATTGGCAAGTTTTGTTGAGTGACTACATTGCTCCATGCGTATTGTAATCTTTTATCACTAATGAAGTTTCTGAGTATATAGTTCCATATTTTTTTATCGTTAATTTTGAAATCGCCAGTGGTATGTAGGTTGTGGATATTGATCCATTCCCAGCCAAGCTCGAGCAGAGGCTGTAGCACCTGGTAATAGAATCTCACCACCTGGACTTCATCTTCGTTGAGCTTGCCGATATCGATCTCGATACAAAATACACTTTGTGAGACGGGTACTTTCTGCGTGGATACGATGGCATTGATGACATGAAAATTCACGAACTCCTCGGAAGTGTGAGTCGACTGGACGTTGTTACGGAAGCGGACAGGCGCTAGGGGCAGGCTTTCTGTCGCGACCGATGGTCGAAAAGCATGCTCCTCGTTCATTAGCTCGGCGGTGTCCACCTCGAGTACTCGCTGATGGATGACAAGCGTCTTGTCAGCGCTGATTTTCACCAGTGACGGTGTATAGATAGCATCTGGCATATTGATGACTCCAACGATAGGCAAAGGGGGGCCGAGACGTATGAGAGAATCATTCGTCGAGTTCATGTCTAGGAAACGCGGGTAACTTTGAGTAGTGATAATCAGTCGAGTGATGCACCTGACCTGTAGAACGATATCTCTGGGAGTGCCGCCTCCTAATATATTCAAGCTGATTCAGTGTGTACTAATAGCATAACTCAAGTGGCAAGAATCTACTGCATCAGTTAACCGTCAAAATCGACCGTTTCGCGAGCATTAGGGCTTTTTGGCGTCAATATTGGTAGTAATTTCTTATTATGGCTTTGCATCTGATCGCTTTTTTCAATTCATCGTTTATTGAACGGTAATGCACTGCTCATGTTTATCAAAAGTCATTGGCGCTGTTTTCGAAGGGGTCTGCGACCCGAATGTACTCCGTCAAGGTGCTGAGATGTCTGTGACCTGTCACGCGTTGAATCTGCTCCAGGCTCTTCCCCCGTAGATGAGCTTCAGTGATCAGGCCAGCACGCATGCTATGTGTGCTGAATCCGCGTGAGGCCAGGTTTGACCGCTCAAGACCTCTGACCAAGGCATTCTGAAATGCAGTCCGAGAGAGTTTCGAGCCTCCCGGCCTGCCGCCCAGCGAGACGCTGCGAAATACCGCACCTCTTTGGATATGGGCGGCTTCCAGCCAGCGATACAGGAGATTGACGGGGCAGTAGGGGAGCGAGGTATCCGCATGGTGAATAGCTTTGACTTCATGTCGTCCTTCTTGATTGGTCTTGCTGCGGGCGAGCCTGACCAGCACGCCTCGTGTATCCCATGTGAGGTGCTCGACACGAAGATTGAGGACTTCGCTGTAACGAAATGCTCCATAGAACGTCAGGCAAAACATGGCGGCATCGCGTAGATCTCGTAACTCGCTCAAATCCAGGCTATTCAGCAGCTGATGCAGATCGTCTCTCATCAAGGCTGGTGCACGTTTCACCGGCACTTCATTGAGGCGTGCACAGCCGCGCATGACCCCCTTGATCATTTGCTCATTGCCCAGGGTGGGGCAATTCATGACAAGGTGCCAACGCCGTAACGAGCACAGCTGCCGTTTGAGCGTATTCGGTTTATAGCCGTCCTCGAAACACCGGGTGAGATAGTTGGCAATCTCCGTGTCGGTGCTGGGGAGGGTGCCGCCACGTCTGAGAAACATCCGTATGTCGCTTTGGAAGGCTCGGATGGTACTCGGTGCAAGGCTTGCCATGATCAGCTTTCGTGCCGAGACCGTCAGGCAAAGTCCCGGCAGAGAGTCCTGGTTTCCCTGATAGGGGAGCACTTGCATTGTCTGATGTCTCCGTCTTTGAGGCGGGTGGATACCTGTCGGTGGTCTGGACACCATGAGAGATCTCCATCGATGTCGAAAAGTTGGAATAAGGGACGATATGCGCTGTGAGGTGGCCATCGAATTTCACGCTATCACCCTTCGTAAATCAGCCAACCCGAAATGCATGCTCCAGAAGGCATGGAGAGTTGAGAGTCACGCATACGCAGGGTTGTTCGAGTAATACCACTAGCAAGCGTGAGATTTGTGGATGTTATATTTAGGATTAAGCTGTAAAAAAGTGAAATCATCTGCTGTTCGGGCGGGCGTGGCTGCCGAGTCGCCTCCTGTGATCAGAGCGATACCAGGCGCGCCAAGAAGGCGTTGGAGAACGCCACATCATTTGCCAGATCAAGAGTGATCTCTCGTACTCCCTCTGAGAAGCTCACACACTCACTCATGGGGGCCTGAGCATGTGGCGCGCCATGCATGTCAATCGTGGGGAGTTCTCCGCTCGTGCCGGGGTCGTTGGAGGCTATCGAATCAGTGGCTGGATAGACGATCGGGGCGGGTAGTGTTGGGGAGGAGAAGGAATCCAGTTGGATTGCAGCATGCTCGTCGGGCAAGTCGTCAAACAGCCGGTAGGCGTAGTGCCGTAACGTGCTTTCGTTGAGCGCATAGAAATAGCACGCATCATCCTGTGTATGTCGACGTCGTATGATCCGGCCTAGTACCTGACGAAAATACTGCTCGGTTCTGACGTGGCTGAGGTAGCAACATACTTGCAGGCGGGGAATGTCGATCCCTTCACTGACCATGTTGACAGAGACAACCCACGAGGTATGGCCGTAGCGAAACGCCTCAAGTCGTGCGTGCGCTCCTTCCGTCTGGCTGGTTACTAGGCACACCGTCTGACCCATCTGTTTCAGACAATCGGCGATGTCTTCTGCATGAGAAATATTGGATGCCACCACCAATCCTGCGGCGGTCGGGTCTTTCTCCTGAAGCTGTCGCAAGCGTTGGCAGCTGATGTCCAGCAAATGCTGCTGAGGCCCCGGGTGACGCAGCAAGGCGGCGTAATGCACCCCGGGATGACGTAACAAGGCCGGGATGCTTTGGTAATACAGTGTCTCACGCTGCGCCTGCTGTTCTGCCACCAGACGTATGTCGTCGTTATCTATCAGGTATATCTGGGGAGTACGGCAGACATCATCCTGGATGGCATCACGCAGGGTATAAGTGAAGTCTGGGATCAGCGCGAGGCGGTCACTGTCAGCCGATGTCAGTGTTGGCACCGCTTGCTCGGATGTCGTGGCGACTTCATGACTCGGCGCCAGATAACGCAGCATGGGAAGACAGCTGCCATCAGTGCGCCAAGGGGTGCCTGACAAGGCGAGCGTAAAGCGAACATCGCGCTCCAATGCCAAGAGCGCCAACCCCCACTGATTGGCGCCGGTGACTGCCGAGCTGGTGTGGGCGTTTTTTGCGGCGCATGCTGTCGCGCCGGCGGCATGGTGGCTTTCGTCCCAGACCAGCAGGACACGTCCTTGGCGACAGAGTTGCTTGAGTTCCTCCAGGCGGAAGCTGAGCGCTTGATAGGTCAGCGCGATACCGACATCCCCCAGCCTGCCCTGCATGGGACGCCCCAGAATCTGCGAAAACGTCTCACGCGCACGCTCTACCACGGCGGAGGTAGGGCCCAGATAGATGACGTGATCTATGCTCCCGTTGAGAATCAGTTCCTCAGTCAGGACGGCTGCCATCAGCATCTTGCCCGCACCCGGGGTGGCCTGGCACAGGAAATGGGGCTGCTGATCCGAAAGGCGTTGAAGCGCTGTCTCAATACAACGCGCTTGCCAGGCTCTGAGTGTCGGGCTTGTCAGAGAGGGCAGTAATCGATTGATCTGACGCGGCGTCATGAGGCACCTCCAGCATGGCGTTTTGCAGAGAGCGCCAGCACGGCGGCCAGTTGTCCCTGGAGTTCGCAAGCGCGCTGAATCGCATCCTCCTGAAGCAAAGCGATGTCTGGTTTCGCCTCCGGATAGTCCTTTGCCAGCTGATAGAGGTGCTCGGCTTCCGCCTTCGCGGCCCGCATGGATTTTTTCAAGGCTCGACGTTGTTCCTGCAGTGCTTCATCGAGCGGTAGATGCGATGTGCTGTCGGTTTTCGACGTGGGAAGATCCTGACGATTGCTCGGCAGTGGGATATCCGGTGAGCACTCCGAAGTGCTATCGATGAGTTGATAGACGCGGCGACGCTTGCCGATGGTGTCGGATTGCACAACGTGACCATCAATGACCAGGCGATCGATCAGGTCACCGACACGCTGCAGGACAATAATGGGTTTATAGCCCGCCAACTCTGGATGTTTCATCAGCTCGTTGCGGCAGCTGACTTTTGTGAAATGGGTCGGCTTATCCTTCAGTGCTTTCAGCCACTGCTGGAAGTGCTGTTTGATCAACTGTCCTCGCCGATAAGCTGCCGCAGTCGAGGAGTCTTGGAATGTGGGAGTGCTTGAGGTGTGAGGGGGAGGAGAGTGACGTTGGCTCTCTGAGGTGATGGTAGATGATGAGTCGTATGACACCGAAGTCTCAGGCGTCTTGGTAGACTCGGCTATTGTCTTGCCCGTAACAGAGGGCACATGAGGAGTAGATGAAGGTGTTGGTATGGTGTGAGAAGAATTTGAGGTCATGACAGCACCTCACTGCAGTCGTCAACAACGCGTGCGCGACAGTCTTGGGAAGGGGGATCGGGATAGCCGCCATAGGGGGTGGGCAGATCGGGGCTACGCGGAGATGCCGTAGTCTGAATGACCATGGTTGAAGCTCCTAGAGTTGAGGAGCCGCTCCCGCTGTCGCCAAACAGTGATGGGGGCGGCCGTACGCAGGTTGGCGAACCGGCACTCTAGGAAACCGGCAGACCCGAGGGTCTCCCACGCACGACCGCCATAACGCATGGCAGGCACAAAAAAAGCGCCTATCATGGTCTGGGGCGCTGATGCGCCTAGAGGTATTCGAGTCGCCAAACCCGACCGAGGATTTTGCCTCGATAATCCAAATCTAGCAGATGGCCGGGGTTAGGTAAATATCATTTGTGGAGATGTTTCGTTGCCATCATTTATTAGTGTTGTCTGGGTAAAGACCATGGGCTATTGAGGTGTCATTTATGCGCCATATGGAAACTGGGGAAGAAAAGCACGCATCCGTCATGCGAGCTCTAAATGCTTCATATCGTGGCCTCGAGCCATAATACAGCGGTGCCACTTTGGGGGGGGGCAGTCTAGCGAGGAGAGCGATATCGACTATCCAGACAGTGAAATTTTCGCTAGTGGGCAGTCGATATCTGTTCGACACCACGGCGTACGGCGTCAATGGCCTTCGCGACATGGCCTGGAAATTGTGGCGACTATTCACTGGCAATGCCGAACAGGTGTAGATGCCTAGGAACTTCATTCGCTTACGGTGGCGGGATCGAGACATGGGATGCCACGCCTTCCAGGTCTGCCGGGCTCGCGATGAACGGTGAGGTTGCCCAATCCTTGAGAACATCGCTTTGGGGGCTGGCCGCCTGAGGGCCGAATAAGCGACCCAGATGTGCGCGGCAGTGCTGACGTAATGCGTCCGGCATGATCTGACATCGTAGACCAGCTGGTACCCCCACGAATCCGAAGAGTGCACCGAGGCCTTCGATTGGACTGGCATCGTGAATCTCCACCATTGGGCCACGCGCGCTGCGTGCGGTGCCGGACAAGCCGGCCTCGCGCCAGAAAGGACGATCGTAGATGGCGGTATTCTTGGCATGGAGTGCCATCCAGGTCGCGTTTTGCTGCCACTGTGCCGTCAAGGCGCTCGGGAGTGCCGGCGTGAATTGGATATGCTGGAGTGCCTGACGTGGCGGAACAGCCAACAAGACCTGCTCCACCTCACAGTTCATGCGTTGCCCGCTGCCATCCTCGACGCTCGGCGCAATCCTGTCTGGCAAGCGCTCGAGATGACGGACGACCTGTCCAGTCAGTACCTTGTCCGCGTGAATATCGCGACGCAGCTGCTAGATCAGCGTTTCGGTTCCGCCGGTAAGATGCTGGGCGTCATCCCGCTCAAGCAGATTTCGAGATGGCCGGATTGCACCCGCACACAAGGTGCGGCTCAGCTTGTCGCCGACAGGGGAATGGTGCCGAAGTCTTTCGAGAGTGCGGCGATTTCACGGCCATCCTTGTGCAGCAATCGGTCGACGCTGACGTGGCAGCTCACTTCGCAGACCCCACTTTCGGCATCGACGTAACTCCTTATGCTTTTCTTCATGGCACCTTCAATGATGACTTGCTTGAGTTCTCCCTCAAGCAGAAGCGAGATGGGCAGTCGGAGGGTCGCGCCATCGTGAGGGATATCCTGCGTGCTCGCGATGGGGAACCAGTGTGAGTAGGGGGGGCTGCCTTCGGGAACATACTTCATGAGGTTCTGATAGACAGTGCCGCCCGATAACAGGAAATCAAGAAAGTACTTCATGGTGTCCCTCCCGGGAGATGTGCATCGATTCGAGGTGATGAAGGCTCATGACATTGGTTCCTTTAGCATGTCGGGGGAAGGGCGGGCCGGTATCATCAGCTTCAGGTGGTGATGTCCGCCATCCAGAGGCAAGTGGACTTCGCCTGCTTCACACAGGGTGGTGTCCCCATTGATGTGTGCCTCTGTCAGGGTGAGGTCTTCCAGGGTGGAGTGCTTGATTTCCACGGTGTAGTGAGTCGATAGCATGCTGATGGTGGCCGTGAATCCCGGCCAGCTGGCAGGCAGGTTCGGGGCAATGATCAGCACGTCCCCTTCGCGACGGATGCCCAGGATGCCTTCCAGTCCCGCCCGATACATCCAGCCAGCGGATCCCGTATACCAGGTCCAGCCGCCACGACCCTCATGGGGGGCGATGGAATACACATCGGCAGCCACGACGTAGGGTTCTACCTTGTAGCGCGCCGTGTCCTGTCGAGACAGCGCATGATTGATGGGGTTGAGCAGCGAGAACAACCGAACGGCGTTATCGCCCTGTCCCAGCTGTGCATAGGCCAGAATGGCCCACATCGAGGCATGGCTGTACTGGCTGCCGTTTTCCCGCAGTCCAGGGGGGTATCCGCTGATGTATCCCGGATCTCGCTCGGGATGATCGAAGGGCGGCCAGAACAGCAGTGCCAACCCGGGGTCGTGGCGAATCAGCTCTTCATCCAGTGATTGCATGGCCTGCAGGGCATGGCGTGGGTCAGCGGCCCCGGACAGGACTGCCCAGGACTGGGCTATCGAGTCGATACGACACTCCTCACTCTCCCGAGTGCCAAGCCAGCTTCCGTCGTCGTAGGTCGCGCGCCGGTACCATGCTCCGTCCCAGGCATGCTGTTCGATGGCCTCACGCACCGAGATGGCATGGGCACGCCAGCATGCCGCTCGACTCGCTTCCCCCTCACGGCGTTCCGCATGAGGGGCGAAGAGGTCCAGGGTGCGAATCAGCAACCATCCCAGCCAGACGCTTTCTCCCTTGCCGGCTTCTCCCACTCGATTCATGCCATCGTTCCAGTCCCCGCCGCCGATCAATGGCAGGCCGTGCTCTCCCGTCAGTGTCAGGCATTGATCAAGGCCACGCGCACAGTGTTCATACAGCGTCGCCGCCGTATCCGCGATCATGGGCTGGAAGAAGGCGTCGTGTTCATCACTGCCCAGCAGGGGGCCTTCCAGGAAATTGACGGACTCATCCAGCACCTCGATATCCCCTGATGTCAGGACATACTGGGCGCAGGCATGCGCCAGCCATACGCGGTCGTCGGATATGCGGGTGCGGACGCCCTGGCCTGAATGCGGCAACCACCAGTGCTGCACATCGCCCTGCACGAACTGGCGTGATGCGGCCCGCAGCAGGTGATGGCGTGTGGTGTCTGGACTGGCGAAGGACAGCGCCATGCCATCCTGCAGCTGATCACGGAAACCATAGGCGCCACTGGCCTGATAGAAGGCAGAGCGAGCCATGATCCGGCAGGCCAGGGTCTGATAGAGCAACCAGCCGTTGAGCATGATGTCCATGGCACGATCCGGGGTGGAGACCTGCACGGCCTCCAGTCGATCCTGCCAATACGCGGTGACGGCGGCGAGCTCGGCATCGAGATCAGCCTGTCGATACTGATGTATGAGGTGCCTGGCGTCTTCACGTGAATGACTTTGCCCCAGCAAGGAGACGATCTCGACACTTTCTCCGGGGGCCAGTTCGATCAGGCACTGGAGTGCCGCACAGGGATCCCAGCCAGCCCCGATGGCACCGGACAGGGGAGTGTTCCCGGTGAGAGCGGCGGGAGCGGCGTGGTGCCCCCCATGCCCCAGGAACTCGCAGCGGTCTGTCGTGAATGACGTCTGCAGGCCACAGAGATCAGCGAAGGCGATGCGCCCGGCAAAGTTCATGCTCCAGGGATTGCTGGTCAGCAGTGCGCCAGTGTCATCATCCTTGCACGAGACGACGAAGGGAGCGGATGTGCCGCGGGTGAGTCCCAGTGCCCATTCGGCATAGGCGGTGACAGAGAGTCTGCGCGGCCGATCAGAGCGGTTCTCCAGGGTCATGCGCGAGATGCGGACGGGGTCGTTCAGCGGGACGAAATGTATCAGGTCCAGGGCAATACCCTGTGCTTCGTGTTCGAAACGGCTATGACCAAATCCGTGGCGCGCGACGTAACGTCCGTTGTCGTTGATCGGCGAGGCCGTTGCCGTCCACACCGCCAGGCTGTCTTCATCGCGTAGATAGATGGCATCACCGCAAGGATTCATCACGGGGTCATTGGACCAGGGCGTGAGGGGGTTCTCGCGGCTGTTGTCCGCCCATGTGTAGCCCGCCCCTTCTGCCGATACCTGAAAACCGAAGCCTTCATTGGCGATGATATTGAGCCACGGAGCGGGTGTGGTGCATCCCTGCTCCAGAATCGTCACGTATTCCTTGCCGTGCTTATCGAAGCCGCCCAGGCCATTGAAGTACTCAAGCGCCGCGGACTCGTCTTGTCGGGTGGCAGTGTGCTGCGCGGTGGGAGGCGTGGCCACCTCGGGGAAGGCCTGGACGGGCGCGGAGAGCTGTAACGGCGGTATCAAGGCCAGTTGATCGGCGAGCGGCCCACGCTGAGCCAGCAGCATCACTCTGGCCACGGACTGCAGCAACAGGCGGGAGGCAAGGTTCATCAGGTCCGCACGCAGGACGATGACGGAGCCTTGATCGTGCCCTTCATGGATGCGCGGGCGTGTCTGGCTACTGTTGACGGCCGCCTCGATCGCTTGCTGGAGATCCTGGACGTAGGAAGAGGCACGCTCATTGACGATCACCAGATCGACCCCGAGACGCTTCATTCGCCAGTACTCATGAGCGCGCAGCAGCTGACGCACCTGTGCCATGTCGTCGATGGCATCGATGCGCACCAGCACGATTGGCAGGTCTCCGGAAATGGCCAATGGCCAGAGTGCGGATTGTGGCCCTGCTCCGCGGGCCATGGTGTCTCGTGAGGCCCTGAAGCGCGCGTCGGCATACAGGATCGGCGCGGTCAGGCGCTGGAAGTCCGTCGCTTCTTCCGGCGTGATGCCCAGGTGATGGAGCTGAACCTGAGCCTGGGTCCAGGCCAGTGTCTTGGCTCGTTCATAGGCACTGCGGTCATGGTGCTTGTCGATGAGATCCAGCAAGGCCTCACGGGTGTCCGCGACCACCGTCCAGAACGCGATCCGGGTGATCTTGCCCGGCGGGACCTTCAGACAATGTCGTAGGGAGAATACCGGGTCCAGCACGGTGCCCGTGGTGTTGGTCAGGGGGTGCTCGGCCTGCAGAGCGGTCGCTGTGCGTACCGTGCGACCCCTGCCGATGAAATGCGCCCGGTCCGTCTCGTACTGGAGGTCGCTGAGGGTCTCGCCTTCCACGACCGCGAAGTGCGCCGCCCAGATTTCATCATCATCCGGACTGCGACGGCGACGTGTCGCGACCAGCGCCGCGTATTCTTCCAGGTACTCGGTAACCACGAACAACTTGGCAAACGCCGGATGGGCGTTCTCGGTCGCGGGCGCCGTCAGGACCAGCTCCGCATAGGAGGTCACGTCAATCTCGCGGGCCGTTCGCCCGCTGTTGATGAGCGAGATGCGCCGGACTTCGCTGTCGTCCTCGCCAGAGACGAGAATATCCAGATGCGTGGTCAGGTTGTCCTGGCGATGGGTATAGCGAACGTAATCCTCGGCAAAGGTGGCTTCGTGATCTGCCGGGGCGAGCGCCTCCTCATTTGCCTTGCCCGGCAGTGAGTCACTGGCCGTCCAGAGGGCTTTCGTCTTGCGGTCGCGCAGGAAGACGAAACTGCCCAGATGATCGCAGGTGGCATCCTCCAGCCAGCGACTGATGGCGATATGCTGCCAGCGGCTATAGCCCGCTCCGCTGGCCGTCAGCATGATGCAATAGCGCCCATTGGAGAGGAGGTGGGTGAGATGCGCGCCCACCAGACGCTGTGTGACATGGCGGATGGCACGGCTTTCACCGAGCGTCTCGTTCGGGGCCGACGCGACCTCCTCGGCGCGAGGGTGGGTGATCGACATGTCGCGCGGGACACGCTCCTGCAGCAGCAATTCGCAGGCCTGGATGATCGGTTCTCGATGGAAGCGTTCGCGCATGTTCCCGTCGTGAAGCGCGTTGGCAATGGCGACGATCGTCATGCCTTGATGGTGGGCCATGTAACTGCGAATGATCGCGAAGCGCTCGCCTGCGGAGACGTGGGTGAGAGTGAAATCGAGCGCCTCATAGAACCCGTGTCGTCCCTGGGCGCCCATTTCCTGCAGCGACAGGAAGTTCCGGTATGCCCCGACAGGGTCCACCATCGCGGCGAGGGCAGTGGCATAGGGCGCGATGACCAGATTGGCGGACAGCCCCCGTTTCAGCCCCAGGCCCGGGACGCCGAAGTTGGTGTACTGATAGGTGAAGTGGCCATCGCGTACGTTGTACGCCGATTCGGAAATCCCCCATGGCACCTTCAATGCGCTGGCATAGGCGACCTGTCTGGCGACGGCCAGACGGTTGCTCTGTTCCAGAAGGCTGCCTGCCGGCGCGCGCATCACCAGCGACGGCATCAGATATTCGAACATCGAACCCGACCAGGAGATCAGTGCCGAGCCATTTTCCAGCGGAGTGGCCGTGCGCCCGAGGCGGAACCAGTGACGTGTCGGGGCATCCCCCTTGGCGATCACGAACAGACTGGCGAGACGGGCTTCAGACGCGAGCAGGTCATAGCAGCTGCTGTCGAGGATGTTGCCCTCTACCGAGTATCCGATTGACAGCAACTGACGTTCTGGTGCGAGCAGGAACGTGAAATCCATCTCCAGCGCCATGTGTCTGGCAGTGGAGGCAATCTCGTGGAAACGTGCCATCAGGCGTTCACGAGGGTCGGGATGGTGGATCATTCTTGCATCATGGCAATGTTCGGCAATCGAGGTGCGCATGGCACCGATCCAGTACAGCAGGTCCTCGGCCCAGGGGGCGTGGACGTGTCGCAGCACCTCATGAGCCAGGTGGGTGGCGTGATCCGCAAGAGGATGCAAGGCGGGCAGCTGTTCCATGAATCCTTCGGAGGAGGTCGCCTGCAAGTGGGCTTCCATCGCGGCGATGCCGGGACGCAGGCGCGTCATCTGCTGAGCATGGGCCGAGGGGGCCTGCGCGAGGCATTCATGTACCAGACTCAAGTGGTCCATGATGCCCTGGTGAAGATTCTCCGATGGCAAGGTCTTCGCCCAGACGTCGCAGGCATTGGCGACGACCAGCAGATGTCCGGCCAGATTGCCGCTATCGACCGATGAGACATATTTCGGGTCCAGCGGCCTGAGATCTCGAGTGTCATACCAGTTGAAGAGATGTCCGCGATGCTTTGCCAGCGACTGCATCACCTTCAACGAGGTTTCCAGACGTTCCGCACTCTTGTTGGCACCCAGCCAGCCGAAATCCCGGGCGGCCAGAATGGAGATGAGATACAGGCCCATGTTGGTGGGCGAGGTGCGGTGCGCGATGACGGGCTGAGGAGTTTCCTGGAAATTGTCCGGCGGAAGCCAGTTGTCACGCGCGGTGACGAAGGTTTCAAAGAAGCGCCAGGTTCGGCGAGCGATCAAGCGTAGCTCGCGGTTTTCCTCAAAGGACAAGGCGGCCTGCGGGGCAAGACTTCTTGAGCCGCTGACCCATTGCGCTATCGCCGGGGCGGCGAGCCACAAGGCGGCGAACATCACCACCACCGGCCAGGTCTGTGGGGACTGGCTGAGTACACCGGCAGCGGCGCACAGCGCAAGCAATGTCCCAGGCGCCATGCTGCGATAAGCGCCACCCAGTGACAGTCGCGGCTGCCCGGAAGTCTGAGCTGCGGTGGTCCACTCGAGAAGGTGGCGGCGAGTGATCGTCAGACGCAGCAAGGTACGCCCGATGGCATCCAGCATTCGCCAGGCCTGGTCTGGCAGGAAGGCAATCCACAGCAGTGTCTGGGAGGCGGCAAGCGTCAGGTCATTGCCCCATTGCTGGAAATAGTGCCGCAGATTGATGCCGGAGCGCATTGGCACAAGCGACAGCACGAGAGGGATCAGCGGCGGGGCGGCGATCACAATCATCACACACAGCGTGCCCAGCAGAGCGGCGGAGAGAGGCAATCCCCAACTCACGACCAGAAACGACAGCAGTAGCGGCGCCAGCAGTGAGCGCCGCAGGTTGTCCATGAGCTTCAGTCGTCCGGTCCATGGCATCTTGCGTGACACGATCCATGGCAGCAGCTGCCAGTCACCACGGGTCCAGCGGTGGGTGCGCTTGGCCGAGACCTCATAGCGGCACGGGAAGTCCTCGATGACCTCGATGTCTGACGCAAGACCGGCGCGCGCGAAGACCCCTTCGAACAGATCATGGCTGAGCACGCGGTTGTCTGGGACGCGCCCCTTGAGGGCTGCCTCGAACGCATCGATCTGATAGATACCCTTGCCGGCGAAGGACCCCTCGCCCAATAGATCCTGATAAAGATCCGAGGTGGCGGCCGCATAGGGGTCTACCCCGCCGGGTGCCGAGAACAGGCGCTGGAAGAGGGAGCCCTGCCTGCCCATCGGCAGGGACGGCGTGACACGGGGCTGAAGGATGCCATACCCCTCCACGATGCATTGGCGGTGCTTGTCGAACCGGGGATGATTCAGAGGATGCGCCATCTTGGCGATCAGCTTGCTTGCGGCCCCGCGAGGGAGGCGAGTGTCCGCATCCAGCGTGATCACATAGCGTACCCCGGCCGGTATGCGTTCAGTGGGCAGGAAGGTGGTGTCGTCTGCACCGCGCAGCAGGCGATTGAGCTCATGTAGCTTGCCGCGCTTGCGCTCCCACCCCATCCAGCAGTGTTCGCTGTCATTGAAGACTCGGCGACGATGCAAGACGAGGAAGCGGGGAAATCCCTCATTGTCGCCATGGCGCAGATTCAGGTCCGCAATGGCCGCGTTGGCGAACGATAGCAGTCGAGTGTCTTCTGGCATGACGTCATGCGCCGCATCCACGCCATCGGTCAACAGGGCATAGAAGATCGAGCCTCCACCGCTGGCCAGATAGTGCACTTCCAGGCGCTCTATCTGCTCCTGGAGATCTGCCTCGCGGGTCAGCAGGGTCGGCACGGCGATCAGGGTGCGCAAGTCAGGTGGTACGCCCTCGGACAGGTCGAGACTGGGCAATGGCTGCGGTCCGACACAGAAGATGATGAGACGACTGACCAGCAAGGTCGCAAGCTCAGTGGCGGGCAGCAGCCCCAGCAGGCCGAGCAGCCACATCCATCCAGCGCTGAATGCCTCCGAGGACAGTGACGCGATGCCCTGCAAGGCCATCCACAGCAGCGCCGCGGTGGTCAGGACGATCAGGCCGACATAGCCACTGATGCCGCCTGCGATGCACCAGTGGCGAAGGTGTTGGCGCCCTGTACGTCGATATCCGAGGGTGTCTTCAAATGCCTTGCGTCCCGCCGCGATCAGCACATACCCCGGGTCACCTCGTCGCGCTGACTCATTGGCATCCTCGGTGGCGCTTGCCGCCTCGCGAGCCGCCACCAGCGCGCATTGGGTGATGTGAAGCTCACTGTGCTCAGAGCCACGTGCCAATTGCTCGATGGCACTTCGATAGCTGTTGCGGGTCGGGAAATCGAGCGTGGAGAAACGCGGAGCGTCCATGAGGCGAGCATTGACCAGGCTGAGGCTTTCAAAGACATCGGCCCAGTCAATGCTCGAGACGAAGTGCATGCTGGTAATGATATTGCGGACGGTGACGTTGGCGGCGCCCTGACGCTGCTGAGCCCGTTGTACCAGCTCATCGATGGAGGAGCCCTGCAGACGGACTCGACGCTCCAGCCAGCTCATCATGGGATGAGTGCGCGTATCGATACCGCGCAAGCGCTTGGCCAGCTGGGCGACGAAAGGTGCCGTCAGCGGTGTCTTGCCCTGAGGCAGGGTGGTGGGGTCCAGGGTGTGATGCTGGCTTTCGGGAATCAGCCACTGACTTGCCAGGGTGTCGGCGTCATTGCGTGCCGTCTGTTCATTGACGATCTGCTCGGCAAGCCGGCGAAGGTTCTCGATCAGCACGATGCGCAGCGTGATGGCCACCGCCCATAGCTCACCGATCGTCAGGGGTTGAACACGCTGGTAGGCCTGGATGAAGCCATGAAGCGTGTCGAGGTCGAGATGGCTGTCAGTGTGGACCACAAAGGCCCAGGCAATCCCGAAGACACGGGGGTATCCCGTGAAAGGGCCCTCGGCCAGCTTGGGCAGCTGGCGATAATAGCCGGGTGGCAGGTCATCACGGATCTCACGTACCTGCGCCTCGATCAGATGATAATTGTCGAGTAGCCAGGTGGCGGCAGGGACGATATCGCGGTCTTCCGCGACTTCCTTTGCACTGGCGCGATACGCTTTCAACAGTACCTTGGCGTTGTCTTCAAGGCGTCTCGACAGTGGCAGGACGCGAGAGGGGGTTTCCGTCACGTTCTGTGCCAGCGCAAGGCTTGAGGCGTGCTGTTCAAGACGCTCGATGCTGAACAGCTCGCCTCGCACCGGAGCAGTGTCATGCCAGGGGGTTGTCGGGGGATAAGCGCGGAATATCCTGCCTGAGAAAAGGGTCACGAGCGCTGTCCTGGTCGATGCGCGAGTCCCGGTAGGGCGCGCGGAAATCCATCACCAGACAGTATGCGATAGCCTTGTGCTTTCGTCGGTTCGCTAGCGCACACAACCCCGGGCCCGGTTCCGGTCTCGGTCTCGGCCAGCCGTTGCATGAGAGCGCAGTGCTCACAGGGAAGGGGTGTCGTCTCCTGAAGAGTCTGTCATCGGCAGTGTCATGGAATAGGGCATCAGACGATCACTTTCCTTCTTTACCACCGCGTAGCACTCGCAGCAGAGCTGCTCCAGCCTGGGGCGGTCGAGTACCGTGATATGCCCGCGGTGGTATTCGATGACACCTTGCCTGTGCAGTTTTCCTGCGGCTTCCGTGACCCCCTCACGGCGCACCCCGAGCATGTTGGCGATCAATTCCTGCGTCATGTCCAGCTGATCGCCTGGCAGACGGTCCAGCGACAGCAATAACCAGCGACACAGCTGTTGATCGATCGAATGGTGTCGGTTGCAGACGGCCGTCTGGGACATCTGGGTGATGAGGGATTGCGTGTAGCGCAGCAGGAGGTGAAGCATTTCTCCATGTCGGTTGAATTCCGCCTTCAGGTGATGCACCGGCAGTCGCAGCGCCTTGCCAGCGCTTTGCACGATGGCACGGCTGGTGGTGCTTTCGCCGCCCATGAACACCGCAATTCCCACAAGGCCTTCGTTGCCGACGACCGCGATCTCGGCGGATGCGCCATTCTCGGTCACGTAAAGCAGCGACACGATGGCATCAATCGGGAAGTACACGTGGCTCAAGGCACTCCCCGCGGTATACAGCACCTGGCCAAGCGACAGATGGATCGGCTCCAGATGCGCTGCCAGGCGTTGGGTCGTCTCGGCGGACAATCCCGCTAGCAGATGATTCTGTTCATGTGACAACTGATCCGTCATGCATTTTCCTCCCCGAGGAAACCTGTCCCTGATATGGGCAGGTGTTGGGGGATGGGCAGGGCACGTCTCCCTGTGCCACCCGCGTCTGTCGCCTTTGGCAGCCTCCTTCTTCGGCTACCTTGTGCTGCTGTCTGCTGTCTGCTGTCTGCTGTCTTCTGCTGCTACCTTCTGCTGCGATCGCCCGTTGCTGCCTACCTCTTGCGTCGATGGCGCGACAGGGTGTGCGAGGGACTCTCGCCAAACAGGCGGCGATAGTCCTGCGCGAACTGGCCCAGATGATAGAAGCCCCAGTCGCTGGCGATCTGTCCTATCGTACTCGTTGCCTGAGGTTCACACAGCCGTCGCCGCACCTGATTGAGGCGATTCAGGCGGATGAACTGCATCGGGCTGATACCGAGAATGCTGGTGAAACTGTTGTGCAGCGTTCGCTGGCTGACATGAGCGATGCCGCAGAGCATGTCGATGCTGATCGGGACAGGCGCTGCGCCGTTCACATGCTCTCGCACCCGCTCTACGACCTGTCGTCGGTGGTGGTAGCTGGGATAGCGGTCGGTGAGAGGGATCCTTTCTTCGAGGATGGCGGTCACGGCCAGTGACAGGATGCCCTGATGCACCTGAACCTCGAACCCCTGACGCTGCCGCTTGAGTAGTCTTTCCATCAGGAAGGTGACCGCTCGGCGAGTCTTCTGCGATACCCCGAGGCGCATCGTGTGTTGCGGGTCACTCTCCAGCAGTGTTAGCGCCGATTCCCCCACCATCGAGAGCAGCCAGTCACGCCGCAGCACGAGACAGTGGATCGCGAAGGCGTCTGGCGTGGTCAGCGCGAAATCCTGTCCGCCCGGCTGACACATGATGTCGCCTTTCTCAAGCGCGTAGCCATTGATCCGGCAGGGCTGTCGCTCGGCGGGAATACCGATCCACAGGGAATCCGGCCAGACATGACATTGCTGGTCCAATGCCTGGCTGGTGTATTCCTTGAATACCTGCATTCCCGGCAGATGGAGTTCATCGATACGTCCGTAGAAGGCGCCCTGACCGTACTGATCGTAGTGTTGCGACCAGTCGGTCAGGTTATGCGCCTGTTCATTGACGTCCCATGCCTCCCGTGTGCACTTGCCTGGTGCATGCTCGAAAATCCCGTGCTGCCAGGTGGCATCACTGTCGTCCGTTCGTGATACATCTTCGTGCATTGATCAATCAACTCATTGTTCTTGTTGGTGTTTTCAGCTTTGCCGGATGCTGATAACGCATCACCTCACGCTGTCGTTAGTCTGAGTCATGCAACTTTCGCGCACAGAGTCATGCCGTGAGCCAGATCGTGGGTCGTGAGATTGGCCACTGGCTTCTGACCGCAGACGAAGTGTGACACCGAGACCGCAAGATCCCCGGTCTTCCCATGTCAGCGAGGTGGTGAGATGTATACGGAAACTCTGATAAATCAAACAAGACACGAGTTGGTCACTTGCCTGGAAAAATGGCACATGGCGGAAACCTCGCGGATCTCGCTGCTGACCATGTCAGAGAACGCGACCTTTCTGGCCGAGGACGACGAGGCGGGACGCAGGATCATCATACGGGTTCACCGCCCGGACTATCACTGCCGGGAGGAGATCGAGTCCGAGCTGGCCTGGATCGATGACCTGCGCACGACGGCAAGGATCAATACGCCGGCCCCGGTCATGACCACGACAGGCAGCTCTGTGCTGAGCATCTCCGCCGGCGGGCAATCCCTGTACGTGGTGGCCTTCGAGCATGTGGTCGGCAGTGAGCCGGATATCGGCGATGACTTGCCGCAGTGGTTTGAACGGCTGGGCGCGATGAATGCCACGCTGCACGAACACAGCCGTCGCTGGCAGCCCCCGGAGGGCTTCGTGCGCAAGCGTTGGGACCTGGAAAGCATGATCTCGCCCCGTGGGCTGTGGGGCGATTGGCGAAATGCGCCGGGCATGACGGTGGAAGAGGCCCAGGCCATCAATGCTGCCATCCCTTATCTCAAGTCGGAGATTGCCTTGTATGGCACGGCGCCACAGCAGTTCGGTCTGGTCCATGCCGACCTGCGCTTGACCAACCTGCTGGTGTCACAGGACAGCATGGCGATCATCGACTTCGATGACTGCGGCTTCTGCTGGTATGCCTATGACTTCGCTGCGGCGATCAGCTTCCACGAGACGGATTCGTGCATCCCGCAGCTCAGAGACGCCTGGATCAAGGGATATCGTTCGGTGGCCGAATTCCCTGCGGCAGATGAAGCAATGCTGGATACCTTCATCATGCTGCGTCGCATTCTGCTGTGTGCCTGGCTGGCCACGCATCAGGAGAGCAAGGAAGGCAAGACACTGAGTGATGGTTTCAGCCGGGATACGGCCATCATGGCGCGGCGCTATGTTCAGCAACGAGGGGGCCAGTCACGAGAGGGCCAGCAAGGTGTCGTGCAGACACCGGGCATGCAAGAACACGACGATCAGGCGGATGTTGATCGGACGAGTACAGATTGGACAGGTACAGATCGGGCAATCAATGACAAGGTGAGGATGGCGTGATGGAAAAGGTACGCGGGATTCTGGATCAGAACGCCTTCAGCATGGCGCACATCGACAAGGCAGATGCGCGAATCGGCGCACTGGTACGCAAGCGGCTGGAAACGGTAGGGCCGACGTCCATGCTCTTCTATGAGGAGCCGCTGCACATCGTACGAGGGGAGCGGGTCTGGTTGTTCGATGATCAAGGTAAGCGCTACCTGGATGTCTACAACAATGTGCCGTCCATCGGCCACTGCCATCCTCGCGTGGTCCAGGCGGTCGCCGAACAGATGGGGACCCTCAACGTGCACAACCGCTATCTGCACGAAGGCATCCATCGCTATGCCGAGCGCCTGCTGGACACGCTGCCGCGCACGCTCAATCGACTGGTGATGATGTGTACCGGCAGTGAAAGCAACGACATGGCGCTGAGGCTGGCGCGTGGCTGGACGGGCCGGCAGGGGATCATCGTCACCGAGGCGGCCTATCACGGCAACACGGCCGCCGTGACGGAAGTCTCACCATCCTCCTACAAGCAGGGAACGCCGCCGGATCACGTGCATATCCTGCCGATCTCCCGGATGAGTGAGCAGGCAGACCCGGCCGCCTGGTTCGCCGAGCAGGTGCGGTTCGGCATCGAACAGCTGGAGGCGAGGGGCCATGGATGCGCGGCGCTGCTGGTCGACTCCATCTTCTCGAGCGATGGCATCTATGCAGACCCCGCAGGTTTCCTGAAGCCCGCGGTCGAACTCCTGCAGGCCCGGGGCGGCCTGTTCATCTCCGATGAGGTCCAGCCCGGCTTCGGGCGCACGGGGCAGGGGATGTGGGGCTTCTCGCGCCACGGCGTGACGCCGGATGTGGTGACCATGGGCAAACCGATGGGCAACGGCTTCCCGATGTCCGGGCTGGCGGCACGCGAGGAGTTGCTGGCGGTCCTGAATACCGATGTGGGCTACTTCAATACCTTCGGCGGCTCACCGGTCGCCGTGGCGGCGGGCACGGCGGTGCTGGACGTGATCGACGAGGAAGACCTGATGGCCAATGCCACACGTCAAGGCGAGTACTTCAAGCGACAGCTCCAAGATATTCAGGCACGTTTCGAGGAGGTGAGCGATGTACGAGGCGCCGGGCTGTTCCTGGGATTGGATCTCTGTGACCCGACGCGTGACGGAGCGCCGGACGCCCAGCGCACCACGGCGTTGATCAACGACCTCAAGCGCAATGGCGTGTTGATCGGCGGGGCCGGCAAGTCCGG
Source organism: Cobetia sp. 10Alg 146 (assembly GCF_029846385.1). Taxonomy (NCBI): domain Bacteria; kingdom Pseudomonadati; phylum Pseudomonadota; class Gammaproteobacteria; order Oceanospirillales; family Halomonadaceae; genus Cobetia; species Cobetia sp. 10Alg 146. The sequence goes on along the minus strand of NZ_JARWKT010000004.1, from coordinate 336,911 downwards.
AAGCACCTTGAAGATCCGCCCGCCACTGTGCATCGAGCGCTCGGAAGCCGACCTCTTCCTGGACAGGTTCGAGCAATCCTTGAGAACGACTGCCAGGTAACCCACTCGCAATACGTCATGGATCATCGATGAATAACTCCGCTTCGGAGCGGCAGGTTGCAATTGATAAGCAGGGGATTGCACTGGCTCGTGCGGTAATGGCTCACGATGTAATTGCTTGAAGGCGTCTGGTGAGACTTTTCGATGAGGTAATATGCGCGTCTTCCTTGGCCTATTACGTGATTCATCGGCCTGGGGGCAACGCTTGCCAAGGTGCAAGCCTTTCGCGAGTGGTTGCTGGAGGAAAGTGGCAGCGAGTCTCGTGGATCTGATGGAAGCTGCTGATGAAGACACCGGCCCCATGACTGACGTCTTGTTTTGAAACCATGAGCTGCAATGCATCAAGGGGAGCCTCGGCTCCCCTTGTTGCGTAAGCATGAGTGGATCTGGTCGAGGATCAGAAGTCCATGGTCAGCCCAAGGTTCAACCGGCGGCCATCCAGCACCACGCCGTAGGTGTCATTGGTGACTTCCTTGTCAGCGATGTTGTAGAGGCCAGCCTTGACGCGAGCGCTCTCGTTCAATGCATAGACGACACCCACATCGAAGAAGGTATAGCTCGGCGTGCCTTCGCTCATGCTGGTACGTGACAGGTAATCACTGGTTTCGCCACGGTAGTTCCCCTGTGCCCACAGGTTGAGATCGTGAGTGGCTTGCCAGTCCAGCGCCACGTTGAGCATATGTTCCGGGATCTTGTTCAAGGGCTCGCCCTTGAATTCACCACTTTTCTGCTCGGAGTCGGTGTAGGTGTAGCTGGAGCTAAGATTCACGCTTGGCGTGATGGCATAGTCCAGTGACAGCTCGATGCCCTGCATGACAGCTTCGTCGATGTTGCGGTAGGTGCTGACGAAATAGTAATCAGTGCCGGCATAGCTGCACTCGCGGAAGGCGGGATCGGAGAAACCTTCATCCGGGCCTTGGCAGAGGCGGTCTTCGGAGATCTTGTCCTTGAACTGGGTGTAGAACAGGGTGGCGCCGGCGCTGAGTGTGCCTGACTGGTTCTGGAAAACGGTGCCCAGCTCGTAGTTGGTGCTGGTTTCCGGATCCAGCTCCTCGTTGCCGATGATGACGGCACTGCCCTGGCCAGTTCGACGTCCAAAGCCCTCTGTTGCATCGGATAGACTCGGTTGGCTGTAGCCCGTGGAGACCCCGCCCTTGAGCGTCCATTGCGGATCAAGGTGATAATTGGCATAGACGCGTGGAGAGAGATGACCCCCGAACAGTTCATCGTCGTCGTAGCGCAAGCCGGTGGTGACGTTGAGGTCCTCGGTCAGACTCCATTCCATCTCGACGAATAGTGCGGCAATCCAGCGATCGACGTTATCAACAGCCCCCGGGACATTTGAGGCCAGCAAGCCATTGGTCTCATCCGTCAGCTGCTCGAATTTGTACTGACCGCCGAAGGTCAGCATATGATCGCCCCAGAAGTATGTGGTCTGGTTGTTGAACGTGGTGACTTCTTCACGCTTTTCGTCATCGGAATCCAGCACGTTCTCCGAAATGTCGTGCTGTAGATAGGTGTCCGTGAGGAAGCTGCCGTAACTCCCCTTGTGGCCGAGGGTGTAGACGTCCTTGTCATAGCGATAGCGACTGGTTTCGGAATCATCCGCAATGCTCACGCCGGCATTGTGGGTATATTCCTGCTTGGACGCGGTATAGCCGAGCGTGAACGTATTGTCCTCATCCGGCGTCAGCGTGAATTCGGCCCCCCCTTGACGAATGTCGCTGTCAGGCGTGCTTTCGGCATTGTCATCACTGCCCTGGTAATCGCTTTCTTCATAACCGGTCCAGTTGCCGTGAACCTTGAGCCCGAGCAGGCCTTCGATGAGCGGCCCGCTGGTATAGAAACTCAGCTGCTGCCCGTCGTTGCTGATGTCGTTGAGCGAGTGGGTATATTCCGTCGTGACAGACCCCGACCAATCATCCGCCACCTTCTTGGTGATGATGTTGATGACGCCGCCCATGGCTTGTGAGCCGTACAGCGATGACATCGGTCCGCGAATCACTTCCACTCGCTCGATCATCGAGATCGGGGGGAGGCCAATCTGCTTGCCTTCATCATTGCCATTGGTATTGACGGAGCGGCCAGCCGAGAGCGGGCGGCCATCGATCATGTAAAGCGTGTAGCTATTGTCCATCCCTCGAATACTGATGTCCTGAGAATTCCCGCCCCCCGTAACATAGACGCCAGGCACATTATCCATGGCATCAGTGATATCCGTGTACGACTGCTTGTTGAGCTGCTCGCCGGTAATGACCGAGATACTGGCAGGGGCATCCGAGATCACCTGTTCGTAGCCGGAAGCTGTCACCACCACAGGTTCCAACTGGCTGGATTCGTCAGCCTGTACGCCAGCAGGTAGGCAAGCGGCGGCGATACCGATAGCCAAGGCCGATCGAGCAAAGGGGAGTGCGGGGACTGTCATGTTCCTGGATCCTTGAGGTCGCGATTATGTCGTTATTGAGCCACGAGGTTTTTTAGGGTTGTGGGCCACTGAGTGCTCTGTTGACGTCGACTTCGGGTAGGGAATGCGACAGGCGCTATCGCTTCAATGTCGATCTTTTTTTCGTATTTACGAAAATAAATGATAAACATTCGTATTTTTTAGTTCAGGTGTGTTTCTCTGCTGTCAGAGTTGCGTTTTTCGCAACTCTTGGTAGTGGCATGGGGTTGCTCGTAAATTGCGGGTTGTGCAACGCACAGTTGCATGATTTTGGGGAAGCAGTCGTGCTAGCATCGCAAACACAAATGATATTAATTACTATTCAATAAAAGAGAATGTCGATGAACGTCGCTGGGCTCACCCTGTCTGTCTCTACTCTGTTGTTGGCTGCTTTACCCTTGAGTGCACAGGCACACGAAGTCGCCGGGGGAGAGCATGGCCCTTCCGTCGTGAGTTTGGACTGGGGCGCTGCCGATACGCTGGATGAGCTGGGATTAGCTGAGCACCTCGTCGGGGTTCCACATCAATCTGCGCCCGCCTATGTGTCACATCTGGTCAAAGGTCGGGCAGATATCGGCGGGCTCAAGGAGCCTGATGTCGAGGCGATCGCGGGATTGGAGCCGGACCTGATTTTGGTCACCGGTCGTCAATCTGGATCACTTGAGGTGCTAAAGGCTGTGGCGGAGACGCGTGATGTCACTTTCGAAGAAGGCAACTACTTCGAAGCACTGAGCGGCAAGGTACTTAGCTTGGCGTCCCCGTATCATGTCGAGGAAAAGGCACGTGAGAAGCTGGCAGCGCTCAAGTTGGATATTGCGACGGCGCGTGAAGGGCTGGCGGAAGATCTTGACGCGTTGGTCGTGACCCATAACGACGGTCGTTATGTTCTGCGCCAGGAGCCGATTGTCACTGAGCTGCTGCAGATCGATCAGCCGGCGCTGCCGAACTCCGTAGAGCCGGTCAGCCGTGGTGAGCGTACTTTCTACCCGCTGACGCCAGCGAATATTGTCGAGATGGCGCCGGATGTTCTGTATGTGGTTGATCGCAGTGCTGCCATTGGCCAGACCCCGATGGATGCTGACGCGCTTAAGGCCGCGCTGGCCGATGCTGGCGGTGCGGACATTGGTGTTATCGTGCTATCCCCGGGGCTTTGGTATCTCTCCGGCAATGGCTTGCAGAGTGTGCGTGCCCAGATGAATGAGATTCTCGAAGGGCTGTAAAGGCCGGGGCACACGGTTTCTTGTCAGACACACGAAGGCCAGGCAGATGCCTGGCCTTCGTGTGTCTGACGGATATGCATCAGGCGATGTTGTCTGATCAGAGGCTTAGCGCTGCTTGAGCTGATCACGCAGGCCCGTCGGGACCTGTTTGATGATCAGACGATCGCTGGCCTCATCGTATTCCACTGAGTCGCCCAGCAGATGCGAGTCAAAGCTGATCGAGACGCCCGCGGCGCGCCCGGTGAAACGCTTGAACTGGTTGAGCGTTTTCTTGTCCGGCGGGATTTCCGGTGACAGCCCATAGTCGCTGTTGCGAATGTGGTCGTAGAAGGCCTGCGGGTGCTCCTCATCGATCAGCTCAGACAGCTGATCCAGCGTGATCGGCTCGCCGAGTTTGGCCTGGTCGGTGGCATAATCGACCAGGGTATCGGTCTTCTGCCGACTGGCTTCCTCGGCCATGTCTTCCTTCTCGACATAGTCGCTGAACGCCTTGAGCAGGGTGCGGGTTTCCTGCCCGGCATCCCGCTGCTCCTGCGCGCCCAGCGTTTCAGAGAAGGCCTCGGCGAGCTTGGTGCGTCCACGATCGCGCGCCCAGGACAGATAGGGGTGAGAGGTCGAACTGCCTTGCCACTGACTGATGTCCAGTCGCGCGGCCAATGACATCTGGGTCAGGTTGAGCTGACGGGCAGGCGTCACCGCAAGGGTCTCGTCGATCGCGAAACCATCACGATGGTGCAGCAACGCCATGAACAGATGGCGTGTCTCCCCCTGTTGGTGATCCACCACCAGCAGATGGCCGCCTGTCGGGAGGTTGTCATCGATCAACGGCATGAGACGACTGGCAAGCGTCTGGGTCAGGCTCGCGAAATCGCTATCACCTGCGAGGAAGGCCGCCAGTTCCGTGGGGAAGGCAGCAGGCGCGTCTTCATTGAAACGGCCCCAGTTCTTGGCCTTGCCGTGGTAGGCATCATTGAGCCCGGACACCAGATCCTCCAGTGCATCGGATGCCGCCAGGGTCGTGGCGGCAGGCACCAGCTGGGCCGGCGTCTCGCTATTGCCCTTGTCGATACGGTGAATGATGCTGTGCAGGATCGGCATGGGAACCTCCCTCGGCTGCGATGAACGGGCTGGGGATAATACCTGCCAAGTCCCATAGCGTCACTCTCCGCGAGGTCTCTTCACGGACAGGTTTCACCCTGGATCAGCTGGGTAGTGAGCAGGCGAGGCGAGGCGGGTTCCAGCCCTAGAATCATTCGCGCGGCAAGGCGGCCTTTCTCGGTACTGTCCTGCTGGACCGTGGTCAGGCGTGGTGAGCGATATTGCCCTTCCTCGATACCATCAAAGCCGGTAATACGCAGGTCTTCGGGAATCCGGATGGCACGTTGTTCCGCTAAGGTCACGGCGGTCAACGCGATGCGGTCGGACATGCACAGCAGGAGGTCTGGCCGTTCACTGGCCGGAAGATCCAGAATCTCTGCCAGCACCGGCGCGCAGACCTCGTAGGTGTTTTCCTCGATGTTCCACATCGTCACAGAATCGGGGGAGATATCCCGCTCAGCCAGCGCACGATGAAAACCCGCCAGTCGCGAGCGGGTGATGGTTCGACCCGCCGGGAGCAGCGCATGGGCCTCGGTGATGCGGCCGTTGCAGGCTGTTTCGGTCAGGCGCAGGTTGACGATGCCGATGCGACTGGCGGGTGTCTTCAGGGCATGTTGCGCGATGGCGTAGCAGGCGGGCTCATCATCCACGTGGATGGCGGGGTGGTCGCCCAGATCGAAGTCGACCGCCACGATGGGCTTGTGACCCGCGCTCTGGAGTTCTTCCACCAGCGCCATGCTGGCCATCAGCCCGTAGACGATGAAGCCATCGGCAATGCTGGAAGACCCCGGCACCTGAGAGGCATCCTGGCGACCCGAGAGCAGCAGCAGGGTATGGCCGTGGGCGTCCAGCACTTCGGCGATGCCCGACAACAGCTCGCTGGCGACGGCATCCTTGAGGCTGTAGGTCAGTGTCTCTGCGAGTACCACGGCGATGATCCGTGAGCGCCCCGTACGCAGGCTTCGCGCCTTGGCGTCCGGACCACGATAGCCCAGCCGTTTGGCCTCCTCGAGAATCCGCTCGCGCAATGCAGGCGAGAGCTGGTCGGGGCGGTTGAAGGCGTTGGAAACACTGGCGGTGGAGACGCCCAGTTCTGCGGCTAGCTCCTTGAGAGTGATACGGCGAGGCGATGACACAGGCGTCGGGTTCCTGAAGATGAAAAGCTTGAACGATTAAGTGCAGAGATAGCATATCGCCACGTACCAGAAATGCCCAGAAAGTGATGGAGGCGGTGCGACCAGACTGAGCTGCCTTTGCACGCCATCTGCCCGGGACAATGCCCCGGGCAGGTGGTCGGTCGCAAGCGCCCCTTGCTGGTCCTTTCCTTTACCCATCCTGGTCTCTTGACGCATCGGCTGGCACGACCAGCCAGGTTGCCATCCCCGGCGACAGTCTCAATTGGCCTGCCTCAAGGATAGGCGTGGCCATACCGGGCAATGAGACGATCTCTATCGGGTCATGACACTGGCCATGCAGCGTTCGCGAGCCCAGCAGGGCTGTCAGATCGAGCATGACGGGAGAGTTGTCGTGGCCTGATTTGTGGCCTGATTGGTGTCCCAGGTTGGCCAGGCACATCATCCGCTGATGACGGTCGTGACGTATCACACCAAAGACACCCTTCGGCAGCACGGACGGGGAGATGAGTGTCTGTTGCCCCGTCTTCAGCGTCGCATTCTCGCGACGCAGTTCCAGCAGTTGGCGAACGTGATTCAGCAGACTCTCGGGCGCCTCTTGTTGCAACGAGACCGCCTGTGACTGATGTGGAACATGGACGGGGAGCCAGGGCGACAGGGAGTCGGCGCAGAATCCACCATGGCGATGAGGCTCCCACACCATGGGCGTGCGACATCCATCGCGTCCCTTTACCTCGGGCCAGAGCGCGATTCCGAAGGGGTCCTGCAGCTCGGCGTAGCTCAACTCCGCTTCCTCGAATCCAAGCTCTTCGCCCTGATAGAGGCAGAGGCTGCCCCGCAATGAGCAGAGAACTGTCAGAGCCAACAGGGCACGGTCACTACCCCAGCGACTGGCGCTGCGCGGAACATCATGATTGGACAGCGCCCAGCACGGCCAGGCGTCATCGCCATGTTCGGCAAAGCGTGCCAGAACGGCGTGCAATGCCATGGCATCTCCCGTGCTGTTGAGCAGGTCGAAGGTGTAGGCCATGTGCAGGCGGTGCTGACCCGCGGTGTAGGCTGCCATGGCGGGGAGCGGGTCGCTGCCCCCGACCTCGCCGACACTGGTGGCGCCCGGGTATTCATCCAGCAGGGCACGAATCTCTTCCAGATAGTCGAGATTCTCTGGCTGATCCGCATTGTGCTTCAGCAGCTGATAGCTGCGGGGATGCCCGCGGCTACGATAGTCGTCCGATGACGGGGGATTGTCTGTCAGCGCCCGATCATGAAAGTAGAAGTTGGCGGTGTCGAAGCGGAATCCGTCGACGCCCAGTTCCAGCCAGAAACGCAGATTGTCGAGCTGTGCCTGACGCACCTCGGGATGATGGAAGTTGAGATCCGGCTGGCTGGCGAGGAAGTTGTGCAGATAGTACTGGCAGCGCCGCGAATCGAAGGTCCAGGCCGGCCCACCAAAGGCGGCTAGCCAGTTGTTGGGCGCGCTGCCATCTGGACGTGGGTCAGCCCAGACGTACCAGTCAGCCTTGGCATTGTCCCGGGACTGGCGACTTTCCCGGAACCACACATGCTGATCGGAGCTGTGTGACAGCACCTGATCAATGATGACGGCCAGTCCGAGCTCATGTGCGCGGGCGATGAGGCGCGTGAAATCCTCCAGAGTGCCGAACAGGGGATCGATGTCACGGTAGTCCGAGACGTCATACCCGAAGTCTTGCATGGGCGAGGTGAAGATGGGGGAGATCCAGATCGCGTCCACCCCCAGGGTCGCGAGGTAGTCCAGGCGTTGGATGATGCCGGCGATATCGCCGACACCGTCGCCATTGGCGTCCATGAAGCTACGCGGATAGATCTGATAGAGCGTTGCACCACGCCACCAGTCGTGTGTGGCATGGCGATGAAGTTGGGTAGGCGTCATTGCACGTTCCTTGTCGTCGATGCGGCGCTAGTCACACGGAAGCCGGCAGGCGTGAAAGGCCTCGCCTGGATGAGAGAGGCCTTCCAGCGTGCGGTCAGAGTGGGTTGTCTGGGCGGAGCGGGGGACGGTGGTGTTACCAGCCCCGGCGGCCGATGCGCTCAAGCTCCTTGCCTAGCGCTTCCACCGCCTGGGTGCCCGTCTCCTCGCCGGAAAGCACACGGTGGGTGCGGTTGAAGAAGGCATTGGAGACGCGAGCGTAGGCGTCGCCCGTCACCGAGGCCGGACGCGCGACGCCGGTCCGGAGCGCTTCATAGAGCTCACCCATCGAGGGATTACTCGCCAGCACCTCGTCATCCTGATAGAGGTGTTCGATGGTGGGGTTGCGTCCCATCTTCATGGCATGGGCCTTCTGCTGCGGGGCAGCGGTGATATAGGCGACCAGCTCCGCTGCGGCCTGCGGGTGCTCCGAGTAGCGTGATACTGCAAGATTCCAGCCGCCCAGGGTCGCGCGGGATTCGCCCTGTGAGCCATGGGGGAGGGGCGCCATGCCGACCTTGCCGGCCACCGGACTGCCCTCGGCCTGGCTGAGCTTCCAGACATAGGGCCAGTTGCGCAGGAACAGCGCATTGCCCGACTGGAACAGCCCGCGTGACTCCTCCTCGGTATGATTCAGCGCTCCTTCCGGGGCGATGCTGCCGATCCAGGAGGCGGCAAGGTCGAGTGCCTGCGCGGCGTGCGAGTTGTCGATGGTGACCTCACCGGCATCATCCACCAGGGTGCCGCCGCCCTGACTCGCGACCCACTCGAGTGCGTTGCAGGTCAGCCCCTCGTAGGCGCGTCCCTGGAAGCTGTATCCCCAGAAATCGGCATTGCCGGCGTCGCGTTCGGCCGCCTGGATCGTACGCGCCGTCTCGGTGAGTTGCTGCCAGGTCTCCGGCACTTGCTGGTCGTATTTCTCCAGCAGGTCCTTGCGGTAATAGAGCACGCCTGCGTCGGTGTACCAGGGCATGGCTACCAGACGGCCCTCCACGGTGCCGTTGTCGATCAGCGCGGGGAAGAAGCCCTCGGTGGCGTCGTCGGGCAGGTAGCGGGAAAGATCGACCAGGTGATCGTCCAGCAGCCCCGGCCACGCCATGTCGACGATTAGCACATCGATGTCGCTGGAGCCGCTGCTGAGCAGCTGCTGATACAGCGAGAGCTTCTCGGTGGTGTCGTTGGGAGTGGAGATCACATTGACGCGATTGCCGGACTGCTCGGCCCATTGCTGGGCGAGCTCCGGGCACATGTCGGAATCTCCACCGGGGCCACAGGCAATCGTGACCTCGGTGGCCAGTGCGAGTGGTGCCGTCAATGAGGCCCCGCTCAACAGCAGGGCACCGGCGCTACCCTTGAGGGTCGTGAGCATCCGGTGGCGTGGGGTGCTGATAACAGAAGGCATGGCGTACGACTCCATCATTGTGATTGTTGTTGCGGCGTCCGGGATGACCGTCATCCACCGAGCATCCCGTGAATCATCGAATCCGCCAGGCGTCAGTTGAGGGCGAGCCACATGGCGCTGCCTGGCATCAGCGACAGGGGGTGGTGAGAGGTGTGTGTCGCCGTGACACCGGCGATCTCGATGGCGGTCCAGGTGGTGATGTCTGGCGCGAGTTGGCTCGGGTCGATCACGCTCGGCGTGTCGCCTGCCCCGAGGTGAGCCAGACACAGCAGGCGTTGCGCGCCTTGCTGACGCACGCTGGCGAAGACGTCGTCAGGCAGCCGCTCGGGCGCAATCAGGGTCTGATCGCCCTCGCGCAGCACCTGGCTCGTACCGCGATAGCGCAGCAGGCGACGCGCTCGTGACAGGAAGCTGTCATCACGCCTTTCCTGCTGCGCCACCGACAATGGCAATTGCCGTGGGGAGACCGGTAGCCAGGGTGTGGCCTCAGCCTCGACTCCGGACTTCGTCGCGCGACGACTGAACCCACCGTCCGGGCTGTCACCCCAGACCATCGGCGTGCGGCAGCCATCGCGGCCCTTGATCTCGGGCCACAGGTTGATGCCGAAGGGGTCCTGCAGATCCTCGAAGGCCAGCTCCGCTTCTGGGAGTCCCAGTTCTTCCCCCTGATAGAGGCACAGGCTGCCACGCAGCGAACACAGCACCGTCAGGGCGAGCAGGGCACGCGACTCTCCCCAGCTGGTCGCACTGCGTTCCACGTCATGATTGGACAGCGCCCAGCAAGGCCAGGTGTCTTCCCCCTGCTCGGCAAAGCGCGTCAGCACGTCGTACAGCGCGCGGGCATCGCCATCACTGTTGAGCAGGTCAAAGGTGTAGGCCATGTGCAGGCGGTGTTGGCCGGCGGTATAGGCGGCCATGGTCGGGAGAGGGTCATTGCCGGCGATCTCGCCGACACTGGTGGTGCCCGGGTACTCATCGAGCAGGTCGCGGATGCGCTCCAGATACGCCAGATTCTCCGGTTGCTCGATATTGTGCTGCATCCGCTGATAACTCTGCGGGTTGCCCGGGTTGACGCCTTCGCGCGGCATTGCGGGGTTGTCGGTCAGGGCGCGGTCATGGAAGTAGTAATTAACGACGTCGAACCGGAAGCCATCCACCCCGAGGTCCAGCCAGAAACGCAGGTTGTCCAGCTGCGCCTGGCGCACCTCGGGATGATGGAAATTCAGATCCGGCTGACTGGCCAGGAAGTTGTGCAGATAGTACTGGCGGCGCTTGGCATCGAAGGTCCAGGCGCGACCACTGAAGGCCGCCATCCAGTTGTTGGGCGGGTTGCCATCCGGGAGCGGGTCAGCCCAGACATACCAGTCGGCCTTGGCGTTGTGACGGTCCTTGCGGCTTTGCTGGAACCAGACGTGTTGATCGGAGCTGTGAGACAGCACCTGGTCGATGATCACGCGCACTCCCAGCTGATGGGCTTGCGAGACCAGCCGCTTGAAATCGTCCAGGTGGCCGAACATCGGGTCGACATCCCGATAGTCCGCGACGTCATAGCCGAAATCCTTCATCGGCGAGGTAAAGAAGGGCGACAGCCAGATGGCATCCACGCCGAGACTGGCCACATGGGGCAGGCGCTCGATGATGCCGGCCAGATCGCCGATGCCGTCGCCGTTGGCATCCATGAAACTGCGGGGATAGATCTGATAGATCGTGGCACCACGCCACCAGTCGAGACGTGCGCCAGGATCGAGTTGAGACAGGGTCATCGTGACCTCCGTGTGAGTCGCGTGATCGGCAAGAGGGAGATTCAGTGCGCCTCGCTGACACAGCGCGCAATGGCAATGCCGTGGGGCGGCAGCGTCAGGCGGCCGGCCTGCCAGTGACCATTGATCATGCCGGGGGCATCCTCGAGGGCTTCCGCTCGCCAGGCGGTCTCCAGAGTCAGGGCCTGTGCAGAGAAGTTGAGCGCGATCAGCAACGACTCGCCGCCTGAGTGACGCGTGAAGCAGATGACTTCCTCATGCAGCGAGTGGTAGTGGATATCCCCTCGGATCAGGGCGGGGTGTCGGCGGCGGAAGGCAAGCAGGTCTCGGCTGGCATTCAACAGCGATGCCGGATCGTTGTCCTGATGGTCGACGGCCAAGGCATGATGGGCGTCGGGGACCGGCAACCAGGGGGATACGCGAGAGAAGCCAGCATGTGACTCACCGGCCTGCCACGGCATGGGGGTCCGACAGCCATCGCGCCCCTTGTAGCGTGGCCAGAAGGTGATGCCGGCGGGGTCCACCAGCTGGTCATGACGCAGCTGGGCCTCACTCAACCCCAGTTCTTCGCCCTGATACAGACAGACGCTGCCGCGCTGGGTCAGCAGAAAGGCGAGATAGAGGCGCAGGCGCGCCGGGGAGGCATCGGCGTCCCAGCGCGTTGCCAAGCGTGTGACGTCGTGGTTTCCCAGTGCCCAGCACGGCCAGCCGTCCCCGATCTGCGCTTCCATCGAGCGTACGGTGGCTTGGAGGTGCTCAGGCGAGGCGTTCTCGGTCAGCAGATCGAAGGAATAGGCCATGTGCAGCCGCTGGTCGCCCTGGGTGTACTCGGCCATCACGCGCAAGGAGTCATCGTCGCCGATCTCGCCGACGCTGGTGGTGCCGGGGTATTCATCGAGCAGACGTCGTAACCGTTCGAGAACGGCGAGATTCTCCGGCTGGGTCTTGTCATGGAGATGTTGCTGATAGCCGTAGGGGTTGTCCGGACGCACGCCAATGAAGCCCTCGGCGATCTCACGTCGTGGCGGGTTATCCTTCAGCTCACCATGTGTGCAGAAATTGATGGCATCCAATCGGAAACCATCCACCCCCCGTTCCAGCCAGAAACGCACTTCTTCAACAATGGCCGTCACGACCTCAGGGTGGTGGAAGTTGAGATCCGGTTGCTCGGTCAGGAAGTTGTGCAGGTAGTACTGGCAGCGGCGAGTGTCCCATTGCCAGGCGGAACCCCCGAAGACCGATTGCCAGTTGGTGGGCGGCGCGCCATCGGGCTTGGGGTCTGCCCAGACATACCAGTCGGCGCGAGGGTTATCGCGGCTCTGGCGGCTTTCCTCGAACCACGGGTGGGCGTCGGAGGTATGTGAGAGTACCTGGTCGATGATGACTTTCAGGCCGCGCGCATGCGCTGCCTCGACCAGACGGTCGACGTCCTCCAGGGTGCCGAACATCGGGTCGACATCGCGATAGTCGCTGATGTCATAGCCGAAGTCCTTCATGGGGGAGGTAAAGAAGGGAGATAGCCAGATCGCATCGACATTCAGCGAGGCAATGTAATCCAGGCGCTCGAGGATGCCCGGCAGATCACCGATGCCATCACCATTGCTGTCCTGAAAGCTGCGCGGGTAGATCTGATAGATGACGGCGCCGCGCCACCAATCGTGGGCCGATACCTGTGTGTCTCGAATCGTGGACATGCGAGTCTCCTGGGCGGAAGCCATGGCTCCCGCCCGTGCGGTCCTTGCGGAGAATGAAGCGGTTGGCTTGAGGCGCCGTGAGTCGGCTCTAGATACTCGCTCCTGACGCCCAGGCCTTGGAGAATAGACCCCGGAGAATAGCCCCTGAGCGTCAGGCTGCCTGGCGTTGCTGAGTCAGGTTCAACGCGCGATCCTGGCTGTCGAACAGATGCACATTCTCCAGATCTGGCACCAGCGCGACGCGTTGGCCGATCTTCCACTGACTGGGGGCTTCACTGCGGTGGATCAGCAGGCTGTCGCCGTCTTTCGGGTCCAGGTAGACATAGACTTCGTTGCCCAGGTACTCGACGTTGACGATCTCGAAGGCGTTGTCGCCACGGGCCTCTTCCAGGCAGAGGTGTTCGGGACGAACCCCCAGCATCAGACGGCTACCAACACGCTCGCTACCGGCATCGCGAGGCAGGCCCAGCTCGCCGATCCCGGCCGTCGTGATGCGACAGCTATTGGCATCGCTGCTCAATAGCTCCGCCGGCAGGAAGTTCATGGTCGGGGAGCCGATGAAGCCGGCCACGAAGCGGGTCGCCGGTGCCTGATAAAGTGTCTGGGGACTGCCGACCTGTTCGATACGGCCATCACGCAGTACCACGATCTTGTCGGCCAAGGTCATGGCTTCGACCTGGTCGTGGGTGACGTAGACCATGGTGGAGCCCAGGCGGTGGTGCAGGCGGGCGATCTCATTGCGCATCTGCACCCGCAGTGAGGCATCCAGGTTGGAGAGCGGCTCATCGAACAACAGGATCTTCGGCTCACGCGCCATGGCGCGCCCCATGGCGACGCGCTGTCGCTGGCCGCCGGAAAGCGCCTTGGGCTTGCGGTGCAGCAACTCCTCGAGCTGAAGGATGCGCGCCGTCTCCATCACGCGTTGTTCGACGCTTTCCTTGTCGGTCTTGGCAAGCTTGAGGCCGAAGGCCATGTTCTCGTACACCGTCATGTGCGGGTAGAGGGCATAGGACTGGAAGACCATGCCCACGCCACGCTCACGCGGGGGAAGGTCATTGACCAGATCGCCGGCGATATGCATCTCACCGTCGGTGATCGATTCCAGTCCGGCGATCAGGCGCAACAGGGTCGACTTGCCACAGCCTGACGGCCCGACGAAGACCACGAATTCGCCGCTGCCGATCTTGAGATCCAGATCCTTGATGATGTGCGTGCTGCCGAAGGTCTTGTTGATCTTGGAGAGGGTTACGCTTGTCATCTTGCGACTCCCAGCCGGTGCTCGGCACCGGCTTTCGAAAGAAGGTTAGTCGAGTGCCAGGAAGGCAGCCTGATAGGCGGGAAGCACCAGCCGCGCCGCCTGGGACTGGGCCGTGTCCAGCTCGGCAGTAAAGCCTGCGCCTTCGAGCAGACGCGCGCTGCCGGCGTAGGCTTGCGGCAGTGCGGTGACCTGTTCAGCGCCCGTGAGATTGAAGAGGCACAGCATGCACTTGCCGTCATGCTCGCGCAGGAAGCCCAGCAGCTCGTCACCCACGTCCACCAGCTGAATGTCTCCCTCACGCAATACCGGATGCTGATGGCGGAAATTCAGCAGGGCGCGGGTGGCATGCAAGACCGAGTTGGCGTCGTCTTCCTGATTGGCCACGGCCAGGGGGAGGTGGCGTTCATCGACCGGCAGCCAGGGCTCGACACTCGAGAAGTCCCCCTGGTCCGTCTGACGCCAGGGCATGGGGGTCCGGCAACCGTCGCGGCCCTTGAATTCCGGCCACAGCACCTTGCCGTAGGGGTCCTGAATGCGCTCGAAGGGCACGTCGGCTTCCGGCAGGCCCAGCTCCTCACCCTGGTAGAGGCAGACGCTGCCGCGCAGTGACAACACCATGGCCAGAGCGACCTTGGGGTAGGCCACCGGGTCTTCGTCGGCACCCCAGCGTGTGGCGCTGCGCACGACGTCGTGATTCGACAGCGCCCAGCACGGCCAGGCATCACCGGCCAGACGCTGGAAGCGCTCGATGACTTCGCGGATATAGCCTGCGGAATGCGGCGCATTGAGCAGATCGAACCCGTAGGCCATGTGCAGCTTGTCGCCCCCAGCGGTGTATTCCGCCATGCGCTCCAGCGGCTTGTCATCACCGATTTCCCCGACCGTGGTGGTACCCGGGAATTCATCCATCAGGGCGCGCAGCGCTTTCAGGAAGTCGAGGTTTTCCGGGCGACTCAGGTCATAGACGTGTCGCTGCCAGGTATAGGGGTTGGAATCCGGCGCGCCCAGTGTCTTGGCCTCGCCCGCCGGCACCGGCGGGTTGTCGCGCAGGGCCTGATCATGGAAGTAGAAATTGACGGTATCCAGGCGGAAGCCATCCACACCCAACTCAAGCCAGAAGCGCATGTTGTCGAGCTGTGCCTGTCGGGCCTCCGGGTGGTGGAAGTTCACGTCGGGCTGGCTGGTCAGGAAGTTGTGCAGGTAATACTGCTGGCGACGTGAATCGAAGGTCCAGGCCGAGCCGCCGAAGATCGACAGCCAGTTGCTGGGCGGCGTGCCGTCGGGCTTGGGGTCTGCCCACACGAACCAGTCGGCCTTGTCATTGGTGCGGTCCTGACGGCTCTGCTGGAACCAGGGGTGCTGGTCGGAGGTGTGGCTGATCACCTGGTCGATCATGACCTTCAGGCCCAGGGAATGGGCGCGCTCCAGCAGGGTCTTGAAGTCCTCCAGGGTGCCGAACATCGGGTCGACATCCCGGTAGTCGCTGATGTCATACCCGAAGTCGAGCATCGGGGAGGTGAAGAAGGGCGACAGCCAGATGCCATCCACGCCCAGGGAGGCCACGTAATCGAGTCTGGCGGTGATGCCCGGCAGATCGCCGATGCCATCGCCGTTGCTATCCAGGAAGCTGCGCGGGTAGATCTGGTAGATGACGCCACCGCGCCACCAGCTGGAGGAGGTCTGCATTTGGGCTTCGAGCAATGACATGACGATTATCCTTTGACGGCGCCGGCGGTCAGGCCGGAGACGATGCGGCGCTGGAAGATCATCACCAGGATGACCAGCGGTATGGTGACGGTGACTGAGGCGGCCATGATCGGGCCCCAGGGGAGCTCATGCTGGCTGCCGCCGGAGATCAGGGCGATGGCGACCGGCACGGTGCGTTCGCTGTCGGTCAGCGTGAAGGTCAAGGCGAACAGGAACTCGTTCCAGGCCGCGATGAAGGCGAGCAACCCGGTGGTGGCCATGGCCGGCCACATCAGGGGCAGGAAGACCTTGGTGATGGTCTCCCACGGCGTGGCGCCGTCCATGATCGCGGCCTCTTCCAGTTCCATGGGCAGCTGACGCATGAAGGTCGTCAGTACCCAGACGGTGAAGGGCAGCGTGAAGATGGTGTAACTGAGAATCAGGCCACCGGGGTTGTTGTAGAGATTCAGGCTGCGAATCACCTCGAACAGCCCGGAGAGCACCGCGACCTGAGGGAACATCGAGACCCCGAGGATGATCAGCATCACGGTGGAGCGGCCGCGAAAGCGCACGCGCCCCAGCGCATAGGAGGCGGTGATGCCCAGCAGCAGCGCGATCAGCACGACGCTCAAGGCGATCAGGATCGAGTTGCCGATCGCCTGCAGGAAACTCTTCTGCGCAAAGATCTGGGCATAGTTGCTGAAGTCCAGCGAGGTCAGCCAGTAGTTGACCTCGAACAGCTCACTGGACGGTTTCAGCGAGGTGATGACCGCGTAATAGAAGGGGAACACGGCGTAGACGATGATGATGGCGATCAAGGCCCATTTGCCGACCAGCTTGGCGAGTCGGGTCATCTGGTAGCGATTCATCGGAGGCTGATTCATTTATCCACTCCCAGTTGGCGGCGGCCAAGGTAGAGGTAGACCACGACGGCCAGCGCGATGATCAGGAACAGCATCGTGGAGGCGGCACTGCCGTAGCCCACGTCCTGGAACTCCACCAGTTGCTGGCGGGCGTAGATGGACATGGTCATGGTGCTCGACGAGTTGGAGGTCAGCACATAGATGACATCGAAGACGCGCAGTGCATCGAGAAGGCGGAAGATCACGGCCACCAGCAGGGCCGGGGTGATCAATGGCAGGGTGACACGGAAGAACACCTTCACCGGGTGGATGCCATCGACCTCGGCGGCCTCATAGCAGTCCTTGGGCAGCATCTGCAGCGCGGCGAGTACCAGCAGTGCCACGAAGGGGATGGTCTTCCAGACATCGACCATGATCACGGCCCACATCGATAGATCGGCATCCGCCGTCCAGGCCAGGGGCGCATCGATCAGCCCCAGCCCCATCAGCAGGTGGTTGATGATCCCGAACTGGTCATTGAGCATCCAGGCCCACATCTTGGCGGAGACGATGGTCGGGATGGCCCAGGGAATCAGCACCGCGGCCCGGACCAGCATGCGTCCCTTGAATTCGGCATTCAGGAGCAGCGCCACGATGATGCCGAAGACGACTTCCAGCGACACCGAGATGACGCTGAAATAGACGGTGTTCCAGACGGAATTCCACCACACCGGGTCAGCCAGCAGGCCGTACCAGACGCCGTCGTCCTTCACGAGATAGTTCTCGAAGCCGATAAAGGCGGCACCGGTCGTGTCCGAGAGCGAGGCATCGGTCAGGCTGAGATAGAAGGTTCTCAGCAGGGGCCAGCCGGCCACCAGCGCCAGTGCGACCAGCATCGGGGCGAGATAGGTCCAGGCCGCGCGTACCCGCTGGCGTCTGACCTTGGTGCCGCGTTTGCGAGTCCTGGCCGAGGGCGAGCCCGTCGACACTGACTCATTGAGCGTGGTTGTCATGCGAAACCTCCCGGGTTACCAGCGACGACGTTTGATGCGTGACAGTTCGCTCTTGAGCTGGGCAACCGCCTGGGCACCGCTCTGCTCGCCGCTCAGCACGCTATGGGTCGCGTTGAAGAAGGCATTGCTCACCTGGCCGTAGTTGTCTCCGGTGACGGCTGACGGACGGGCCACGGCATTGGTGAAGGTGTCGTAGAGCGTGCCGAAGAAGGGCACGGCGGTGAGCACTTCCTCGTCCTGATACAGCGCCGTGAGGGTCGGGTTGTAGGCGGCCTGGATGGCTCGGCGTTTCTGCTCGGGTTCACCGGTGAGGAAGGCCACCAGCTGAGAGGCGAGCTCGGGATTCTCGCTGTACTTCGAGACCGCCAGATTCCAGCCGCCCAGTGCCGCCGCGCTTTCTCCCTCGGCGCCATGGGGCAGCTTGACCACCCCGACCTTGCCGGCCACCTTGCTGTCATCGCTCTGGGTCAGCGACCAGGCGTAGGGCCAGTTGCGCATGAAGACGGCGTTGCCGGACTGGAAGATGCCGCGGGCTTCTTCCTCGGAATAATTGAGTGCGCCCTGCGGGGTGATCTCGCCGATCCAGCTGGCGGCCAGGTCGAGTGCCGAGGCCGTGTTAGGGTTGTCGATGGTGATCTCGCCATCGGCATCGACAATGGCGCCGCCGTCATTGCTGGCGACCCACTCCAGGGCGTTGCAGGTCAGGCCCTCATAGGCACGTCCCTGGAAGACGTAACCCCACATCTTCTCGCTGCCCGCCTCACGCTCCTTCGCCTGGATCTGCGTGGCGGTCTCTGTCAATTCCTGCCATGTCTCGGGAGGTGCGAACCCGTACTTCTCCAGCAGGTCCTTGCGGTAGTAGAGCACCCCGGCATCCGTGAACCAGGGCATGGCCACCAGGCGGCCATCCACCGTGTTGTTGTCGACGATGGTCGCGAAGTGGCCTTGCGCCGCCTTTTCGCCGAGCGTCTGGTGCAGATCAAGCAGGTGATTGGCGAGCAGCCCCGGCCAGACCACATCGATCTGCAGGACGTCGATATCCCCGGACTGGGCCGACAGAATCTGCTGGTAGAGCGAGAGGCGTTCCGTCGAGGAATTGGGCGTGGAAACGATGTCGACTTCATGGCCGGTCTTTTCCTCCCAGGCCGCGACGCCCTGTTCACAGAGTTCCAGCTCGGCCCCGACCGCGCCGCAGGAGATGGTCAGGTCCGCGGCCATGGCGGGGGCGGTGGTGGCCACTCCCAGCAGGGCGACGCTTGAAGCGATCAGTGTCTTGCGTTGCATGGCAAATCCTCGTCACTTGTTGTTGTTGGGCATTCATCGGCCATCTGGCGGGGGAGAATCCTGAGGTTGTCCGATGGTGCTTCTTAAACGATTAAGGCGTGATCACAGTCAAGCGATTGGCGTCGATATCCGCAACCTGAACTTTGGTCTTGCTGTCGCTGATATGTCGCCAGAAATGGGAGTTTTACGCGGTAATCGCTCCCCTTTGGTCGAATTTCGACATAGGTCGTGTGTCTGAGAGGCCAGATTGCCACTAGGGTCTTAAACGATTAAGTGAGAATGGCGCCTACGACAACGCCAATGACGAAGGCGCCACTTCGCTGATCATCGCCAAGCGAGTGATTCGTCAACAACAACAAAGGCTCTCTCAACATGACTACTTCCCCCCAGCGCCCGCTCAAGGCCCCTCTGGCCATGGCTGTTGCCATTGCCATCATGAGTACCAGTGGTCTCGCCACTGCCGACAGCACGGGCGACATCGAGGCGCGGCTCGCAGAGCTGGAGCAGCGCATCAATGACGCCGAACAGCGGGCCAGAGCAGCGGAACGCCGCGCCGCCGAGGCAGAGCAGGCGATGGCCGTTCAGCGCCGAACGAATGAGACTGATCAACCCGCGCGCGTGACCGCGCAGACCGAGGACCTTGAAGAGCGTCTGGCCGCCGTGGAGCGTCAGGCCAGTGGCGAGGAAGGTTTCTCCTTCAATGCCTATGCCCGCTCAGGTCTCCTGATCGGGGAGGGGGGCAAGAGCATTGATGGCGGCCCCTATCTCACCCCGGCGGGGTCGGTGGGGGGAGCGGTCGGGCGGCTGGGGAATGAGCCCGATACCTATGTCGAGACGGTGCTCAACTACAAGACCCGCTACGACAACGGGGCAAAGGCGCACTACCGCACCATGATTGCCGACGGGGTGGAGACCAGCAACGACTGGACCTCGGACGAGTCCAGCCTGAACGTACGACAGGTCTACGTGGAGTTGAGCGATCTGCCGAGCTTCACTGGCGCCTTCGAGAATTCCGCCATTTGGGCCGGCAAGCGCTTCGATCGGGACAACTTCGACATCCACTGGCTCGACAGTGACTTCATCTTCCTTGCCGGCACCGGCGCGGGTATCTACGACGTCCAGCTCACCGATGACTGGAAAGCCAACTTCTCGGTCTACGGACGCAGTTACAGTGAATATCCGACCGAGGATTCCGACACTGGCGGCGATACCGACAACCTGACCTTCACGATGAACAACTACGTCGGCAACTGGCAGTGGATGGTCAGTGCATTGTCTGCCGCAGACAACGAAGAGCGCGCCATGGACACGGGCGCCACAGCCGCGGATTCCGGGTTCCATACCATGCTGGCCTATCATGGCGACAGCTTCTTTGGTCTCGCCGACGGCAGCTTCAAGGCCGCCGTGCTGCATGGCCGAGGGCTTGGCGCGGAGACGAAGGTCATCGGGGGGGACGGGAATCTGACAGATGACGCGACCTCGACTCGACTCGGCCTGTATGGCACGACCTATCTCGCGCCCAAGTGGCGCCTGGCACCGGCCGTGCTGGCGGAAGTCAGTGAAGACCGTTATGCCGAAGGCGACGAATACTCATGGGCGACGTTCAATGCGCGTCTGGCCAATGAGCTGACGGCGAATTTCGAGATGCAATACGAACTCAGCTATCAATGGATGGACCTGGATCCCGGTGCCTCAGGCACTGCCGTGGAAGGGAGCTATCGAAAATTCACCATCGCGCCGACCTTCAAGCCTGAAGTTGGTGGCTTCTGGAAACGTCCGGAGATCCGCCTGTTCGCGTCCTGGAGTGACTGGGATGAGGAGCTCAATGACTTCTCGGATGAAGATGCGCTCGGGAGTGCAGGTTTCACGGGAGGTGAATGGGCCTTCGGCGTCCAGAGCGAGGTATGGTTCTAGGAGCAGGATGCCAAGCCAGTCATCGCCTGCCAGTGTTTCGATCTTGCCCGCGGTTAGCCGCGGGTTTTTTGTAACGCCAGCGCTGGATGGTTGAGACGCTGACCCCAAGCTGACCAGCGATATCTTTTCTCCGTAATGCTGGAAGGAGCTGCTTGGGAAGTTGGCATGAATTTTCGGTGTCGTTATCCCTTGCTTATGCAGCTTGATAACCATGATGCCTTTCGTGTATGAATTACATTATGAGCTTACGAGAGGCAAATAAAGGATAGATTCGTTGTGAAAATAGATCATCCGGCACCCTGTAGTGAGTTGTCGATGAGTTATGCTGAACGTTTTGCCCTATACATTTAATGACGGTTTTATATTAATTGTTGGGGGTCGGTAAACGACGATATGCCACGCAAAGATGAAGGGAACTTTTTGTCGATGACGTTGTATCGGATTTGCTGGCTCGCGCTATATTTCATTTCAAGTCAATGGCAGCGCCACCAATGAGTTGAAGCGGTAGGGCTGTTGTTGACCACTAATATCTGTGCTAGCTTATATTCGTGGCCTGCCATGAGGCTCAATCACAGCATGTGACTGGTCATTGGTTGATTTTTATTTGTCGCATTATCTGTTTTATTTAGGAGGCTGCCATGAATAGCGATATCGCCGAAGGTAAGTGGAAGCAACTCAAAGGTAAGGTTCGCGAAGGTTGGGGAGAGCTTACCGATGAAGATGTCGACGAAATTGCGGGTCGCAAGGAGCACTTTGTCGGGAAGGTTCAAGAGCGTTATGGCATGAAGAAAGAAGATGCTGAAAAAGAATGGGATAAACTGTCCGGTTCGTGAAGTTTTTTTAATATATATTTTATGTTACCGATGCTTGCATTTTGCAGGCATCGGTTTTTTGTGTCTGAGCTCCAACAACAAGAGCAGCACGCATGGCATGCAGGGTATTAAAATATTTTCTCGAGAATACCTGGGCTGGCTATTCGACAGCAGAGGCGTTGTCGGGAATGGTCATTCGGTTTCTCGACGCATCTTGCGTAGCTCAGCTGTACTGACATTCTTGGAGACTGCTCCCTGGAGAAGTACTGCCGTGCCAAGCCATTGATGTGCTCATTGGTCCATTGCCAGGAGGGGGCTATAGGGGCATAGAAACACATCTACTGCCAAAGCCCTTTGCAATATCTTCGTGATCGGCGACCTCCAAGTCGTATCCAAGGTCATCGTCTGGGTGTACCACGACGAGGCTTCAGTAACCGATGCATCGTCTGTTGCGTCAGTTCTACTGTGGTCCTGAGCACTCATGCTGCCAGAGATAGTCGCCAGGGTCGTGTTATCGAAAGGAGGATATTGACTCTCTGGTGGCACACGTCAAAGCCAACGTGATACGGCTGTATCCTTCATCATGTGCCTGCTGCATGCTTGCGTGATCCGCGATATGGTCGGCCAATGATTATCCAATGTGGGGTGGAATGCCTTGATGAGATATTGGGCATTGAGCCTCGTTAGGGAGAGAGCATGAAAAAAACCGACAGCGCACCTGCCACCAAGCGCGTCACCATCACGGATGTGGCCAGAGAGGCCAATGTCTCGATAGCGGCAGTCTCGCGTGCCATGAATCCGGAAGGGAGCAGTTCACCCGAGATGCGCAGTCGTATTCTGGCGGTAGCAGAGCGCCTGGGATACAAGCCGAATCGGTTGGCGAGAGGCATCAAGTCACAGTCCAGCTTGATCGGCATTCTCGTGACGAATTTCGAGAATCCGGTCTATCTGGCGATTCTCAGCGAGTTTTCGGCGGCCATACAACGACACAACTGCCATACGTTGCTGATCAACGTGAACACCGAGAAAAGCATTTCGGAAGCCGTCTCGTTGGTGATGGAGTATCACGTCGATGCACTGATCGTCACGTCGGCCTCTGTCCCTCCTGAGCTGGTCGAAGCCTGTGCCAGACAGAACACGCCGGTCGCGATCTTTGGGCGTGATGGCGAAGATTCCGGTGCAAGCGTTGTCACCTGTGACGATGTCGAGATGGGCCGAATGGCAGCGGATCATCTCATTGATCATGGCTATCGCCGCCTGGCCTATGTGGGAGCATCGACCAAGGAACAGGCCACACTGGACAGAAAGCGTGGTTTCATCGAACGCCTGGAGCAGCGCGGACTCACGCTGCATGGCGTGGGCGAGGGGCACCGTCACAGCTACGACGCAGGATATGAAGCGACCTGTGAGTTGCTCGCTGCCGCCGAGGTCATTCCTGACAGTATCTTCTACTTCGATGACATCATGGCCTGTGGTGGCATGGATGCGATTCGCCACGAATTCTCTCACCGGATTCCGCAGGATATCGGCATCGTCGGGGTAGATGACATCCGCTTTGCCTCAAGCAAATCCTATGATCTGACGACGATTTGCCAGCCCTTCACGGAAATGGTCAACAAGACGGTGTCGTTGTTGTTCGTGCGCATCAAGCAAGGGGATACGGCGCCAGACCGTATCATCATGCCATGTCATATCACCCAGCGCGGCACGACCCAGCACGTCGGCTGAGACCCACTCTTGACGAAACCTGCTCTGGATACGTCTCACTCAGGATGAAGCTCCAGAGGATTCTCTCTGGACTTCGCGCCTGTCTTCCAGCGCTTGCACAGCGACTACATCTTTCAGGTGCTCATCTTCCAGGTGCCATGCGCCATGCGCTGAACCCCATCGGATCACCTGGTTTTCTCCCGTCTCGTCCCTTGGTCTAAATGGCTTTGAAAACATTTTCAAAGCCGGTTTGGCTGCGCTAGGCTGCTCGGTATGCCACGCACCGACGCCAAGAGGTTCACGACTGTGCCAAGAGGTTCACGACTGTGGTGCGCGAGAAAACAACAATGCCATTCATGCCTGAAGCCGGGATGCACCATGACTCAGCCGACCACAACCGCTTGCGCCGAACGCCTCCAGACCCAGTCTCATGACGAGACTCCGCAGATATTGCGTCTGGGGATGATAGGGGGCGGTGTCCAGTCCTTCATCGGTCAGGTCCATCGTGCAGCGGCACAGATGGGTGGGCGGTACCGCGTCGTGGCAGGGGCACTGTCCTCAAATCCTGAGCGTGCACGCCAGCAGGCGGAGCAACTCAACATCGCACGTGGTTATGGCGATGGTGAGTCACTGCTGCGCGAGGAAGCCGCTCGTGAAGATGGGGCTGAGGTCATCGCCATTCTCACGCCCAACGACAGTCACTTCGCCCTGGCCAGATTGGCTCTGGAGCTGGGCTTTCATGTCGTCTGTGAAAAGCCGCTGGTCAATGATCCGGCTCAGGCGCGCGAGCTTGAAGCGATCGCCGAGCGGGCAGGTCTGTGCTTCTGCATGGCCTATGGCTATATCGGCTATCCGATGGTGCGTCAGGCACGCGCCATGATCGAGAACGGGGAACTGGGCGAGATTCGTCAGCTGCAATGTGACTACGTCCAGGGGCATCTGGCCAGCCTGACGGATGCCGAGAAGGCGGGGCATGACTGGCACATGGATCCGGCCATCGCGGGAGAATCGATGATTCTCAATGACATCGCGACTCACGCCTTCCATATGCTCGAGTATGTTTCCGGACTTGAGACAAGTGAGTTGAGTGCCGACGTGACCGCCAGCGTGGCCGGACGCGAAGCGCACGATAACGCCAACGTACTGTTGCGCTATGCCAATGGCGCCCGCGGGCTGATGTGGATTACCCAGGCGGCGGCCGGCGCAGAACATGGCCTGAGCTTCCGGATCTTCGGCAGTCTCGGCGGCCTTGAGTGGCACCAGGAAACCCCCAATCAGCTCCTGTTCCGACGGCTCGATGGCGCCCCTTTACTGCTCTCCAAGGGAGCGGCCGGCCTGCATGATGCCTCCACGCGTATCTCGCGAGTGGCCTTTGGACATCCCGAGGGGTATCGCGAAGCCTTTTCCTCGCTGTACAGCGATCTTCATGAAGACATCACGGCCAGCCAGCAGGGCATCCCTGTCGATCCGCTTGCCCTCTGGTATCCCGACATCCGTAGCGGGGTCCGCGGTGTCGAATTCGCTGCCACCGCGCTCGACTCAAGTCGGCGCAATGGTGACTGGGTGTCTCTGCCCTCGCGGCGGGACAGTCAATTGGCGCGCTGATTCGGCTGTTTCATTGAGATAGCCAACGCCACTTCATTCAGGAATGACGCAATGACGGGTCGCCCTCGCGGCAGCCGGTGCGGGTTCTGCTACGCCATTGTTCGGTCAATCACGTTGCAAGGAGTACGGGATGAACAGGAAAGGGGTCGACGATCTGCGCAGTAATCGCTGGTTCAAGCAGGATGATCTGCGCTCTTTCGGGCATCGCTCCCGCGTCAAGCAGATGGGCTATTGGGGAGAGGAGTTCGTCGGCAAGCCGGTGATCGCGATCATCAATACCTGGAATGACCTCAATACCTGCCATTCCCACTTCCCTGAGCGGGTCAAGGATATCAAGCGTGGCATCACGGCGGCGGGGGGCTTTGCTGTCGAATTGCCTGCCATGTCACTGGGTGAGCAATTGATGAAGCCCAGCGCCATGATGTATCGCAACATGCTGGCCATGGAAGTCGAGGAATTGCTGCGCAGCTACCCCGTGGATGGTGCCGTGGTCATGGGCGGGTGTGACAAGACCACGCCGGGCGTACTCATGGGCGCGATCTCCATGAATCTGCCGACCATCTATGTGCCGGCCGGCGCCATGCTGCGCGGCAATTACCGTGGGCAGGTATTGGGGAGCGGGACGGATGTCTGGAAGTACTGGGATGAACGGCGTATCGGCAACGTCAGTCAGAGTGACTGGAACGAGATCGAGAACGGTATTGCCCGCTCTCCGGGCACCTGCATGACCATGGGCACGGCCGCGACACTGATGTCGATCGGGGAATCGCTGGGCATGAGCCTGCCGGGGGCCTCGAGCATTCCCGCAGTGGACGCCAATCACAACCGGATGTGCTACGCCAGCGGCAAGCGAGCGGTGGAAATGGTCTGGGAAGATCTCAAGCCGACCGATGTCATGAGCGAGGCATCCTTTGATAACGCGATTGCCGTCGACATGGCGATCGGTGGCTCGACCAACGCCATCATCCACATCGTGGCCATGGCGCGGCGTCTCGGAATCACGCTGCCGATGGAGCGCTTCAACGAGATATCGCGTCGTGTACCGTTGGTGCTGAACCTCAAGCCTTCCGGCGAATATCTGATGGAAGACTTCTTCTATGCCGGAGGGCTTCCGGCCTTGATGACGAACATCGGCAGTGAGCTGAAGCTCTCCGCCATGACCGTGACCGGCCGTACCCTGGGCGACAACATCGAGGGTGCCAAGGTCTGGCGCCCGGAAGTCATTCTCCCGCTGGACAGTCCGGTCAATGCCTCGGGCGGGACTGCCGTGCTGACCGGCAGCCTGGCGCCGAAGGGTGCCATCATCAAGCCGACCGCGGCCGACTCTCGCCTGCATGTCCATCAAGGGCCTGCCTATGTGTTCGAGAACATCGCCGACCTCAAGGCACGTATCGATGATGAGGACCTCCCGGTCACGGCCGACAGCATCATCGTGCTCAAGAATGGCGGGCCGGTGGGCGGCCCCGGCATGCCGGAATGGGGCATGATGCCGATTCCGGCCAAGCTGTTGAAGCAAGGCGTGCGCGACATGCTGCGGATCTCCGACTCGCGCATGAGCGGCACCAGCTATGGCAGCTGCATTCTGCATGTGGCGCCGGAAGCCGCCGTCGGCGGGCCGCTGGCCATTGTTCAGACCGGTGACATCATTGCGGTCGATGTCCCCAATCGTCGGCTGGACCTGATGGTCTCTGAGGAAGAGATCCAGCGTCGACTGTCTGATTGGCAGCCGCCCAGAGATCGGCACCCTCACGGCTATGCCTCTCTCTACAAGGCACATGTCACCCAGGCGGACGAGGGCTGTGACTTCGACTTTGCCAATGGCGCGCCTGGCAGTACCCCTGAACCCGATATCTATTGAGCGTCGCTGCGTGAAGCAGGGAGATGAGGTCGAGGGTATCGGAGCAGAGGTATGGGAGGCGTGCGCGCACGCAGGTGCCATGGCCATCGTCGACGGGAGTCCAGGAAATGGCGGAAATCGAACTGCTGATAGAGGCCCGGGCGGAACTGGGCGAATCCCCGGTCTGGGATGCCAGTGGCAACAGCCTGTTCTGGGCAGACCTTTATGCCCCGGCGATCGAGCGCTACTGCCTGAGCGATGGCAAGCGAGAGCGTCGCGTGCTGCCAGAGACGCTGGGGGCGTTCGGGCGCTGTGCCGATGGGCGTCTGATCGTTGCCATGCGCTCGGGAATCCATCTGCTCGATTTCGCGTCTGGTGCACTGGAGTTCCTGGCCTGCCCACCCGGAGAGCCGTTGGCTGGCACGCGCTTCAATGATGGCAAGGTCGCGCCGAATGGACACTTCGTGATCGGCACCATGGATGAGGCGAGTCGTTCACGGCCGCTGGGGCATTTTTATGATGTCGCTCCCACTGGACAGACCCAACGGCTGCAGTCAGGTCTCATCGTCGCCAATGGCCTGGCCTGGAGCGCTGATGGAAGGCGCATGCTTTTTGCGGATACGCGACGCGACACCATCCATGTTGCGGACTACTGCCCGGAAAGTGGTGTCATGGGCACACCGCGGGTATTCGCCGAGACCCAGCCTGCACTGCACGGCCGCCCCGATGGCGGAGCGATGGATATGGCGGGAGGCTACTGGAGTGCAGGCGTCTTTGGCGGAGTGCTCAATTATTGGGATGCCGAGGGACGTCTGGCGCGCCAGGTCCACCTGCCATGTCCCGGCCCGACCATGCCGTGCTTCGGCGGGGCTGACATGACAACGCTTTACGTGACCACCTTGCGCAAGGGCATGAGCCCTGAGGCGCTGGCCGCGGCCCCCTTGTCCGGCAGCGTGTTCGCGCTGGAGGTCGAGGTGCCGGGCGTCCCCGTCGCCCCCTTTGCCTCTCGCTCTCCAGCATCCCCCGACATGCCGAGTGGGGAACGCTCACCCTCCCGGGTCACGACCCGTGAACCTCACGCGTGACCTGTTCCTTGTGCCCCGTCCCTTGTGACTTCCACCATTGATGAACTCCAGAGGGAGACCCCATGCGCCTCAATCGCCTCAAGCAACGCATTGCCCGAAAGGAGGGCGTCGTGAATGGCTGGCTCTCCATGCCGTGTGCCTTTTCGGCAGAGATCATGGCCCATCAGGGCTGGGACAGCCTGACCATCGACCTGCAGCACGGGGTGATCGATTACAGCGATCTGCTGCCGATGCTGACGGCCATCTCCACCACTGACACCATTCCGCTGGTGCGAGTGCCGAGCCTGGAACCCGGTTTGATCATGAAGGTGCTGGATGCCGGTGCCTACGGCGTGATCGCGCCTTTGATCAACACGGCCGATGACGCCCGGGCACTGGTGGCTGCCTGTCGTTATCCCCCGCTGGGGATGCGCAGCTTCGGCCCTCATCGCGCCATGCTGTATGGCGGGGCAGATTATGCGAAGCATGCCAATGACGAGATGCTGGTGCTGGGCATGATCGAGACCCGTGAAGGTGTGGCGAACCTCGAGGAAATTCTCGCTGTCGAGGGGCTGGATGGCCTCTATATCGGTCCCGCGGATCTGGCGCTCTCTCATGGCCATGCTCCGGGGTTCGATCACGGAGATGGCCCGATGGATGACTTGATCGGTCAGCTCATCGAGCGGGCTCGTCTGCATGACAAGATCGTCGGTATCCACAATGGGGGGGCAGCGCATGCAAAGCGAATGCTGGCACGTGGCTGTGACCTCGTCACCGTCGGGTCAGATACTCGTCTGCTGACGGCAGGGGCCCGCGAGTTGTTGAGTGCCATGGAGCGCGAGACGGATCACCGCGAAGGGTATTGATCGAGGCGTGCGTTACCTGCAAGTCACGAACCCGCGATAGGAGAGGAGAGGCAACATGAGTCAATTTGCACGTTATCCGAGTCTTGAGGGGCGACATGTCTTCATCAGTGGGGGCGCGAGTGGCATTGGCGCCACGCTGGTCGAGCATTTCTGCAAGCAACAGGCCTGTGTGAGCTTCGTCGATATCGATGATGCGTCAGGCGAAGCGCTGGTGGAGCAGCTCTCTGGCACAGGTGGGAAGGTACGCTATCAGCATTGTGACGTGACCGATATTACACAGCTTCGTGCTGTGATCTGTGCCGCCGCTGATGAGTTCGGGACGATTGAAGTACTGATCAACAATGCGGCTCGGGATACGCGTGTGCCTTTGTCGGAGTTGGATGTCGAGACATGGGACAACCTGCAGGCCACCAACCTGCGACATGTAGTCTTCGCAAGCCAGGCGGTGTTTGCTGGCATGCAGGCAGCGGGCGGCGGGTCGATCATCAACTTCAGCTCTCCCAGTTTCTTGCGGCGTTCGCGTGATATCACGGGCTACTCGAGCGCCAAGGCCGCTACCATCGGCCTGACGCGGACACTGTCGCGTGACATGGGAGACGCCGGAATTCGCGTCAATACGGTCTTGCCGGGATGGGTCATCACCGAGCGCCAGAAAGCCTTGTGGTGGGACCCGGAGCTTGAGCGCCAGGTGCTGGAAAATCAGAGTCTGCATCAACGTGTGCAGCCGGAGGACGTCGCACGGATGGTGCTGTTCCTGGCCGCGGACGATAGCCGGATGATCACCGCCCAGACCTATATCGTGGATGGTGGACTGGTCTAGAGGGACGGGTCTGTATGGGCTGTGTCGTGGGGAAGAGGGCCGGGACAAGCCGACGTTGCTGATACGCCTCTCGATAGGTGAAACGTGTCTTTTCAGCCTGTCGGATAGGCCACTTCAATCATGCATGAATGACCTTATTGAACTTTGATCCAAGGTGGGGCCTTTTTTTTGAAATTTGGATGAAAACGTTTTCAGGCACTGCTAGTGTCTTTTCAAACGGTGAAGAATTCAGCGCTGACCATCATTTTCCTGCGTCATGATCACTGAGCTTCAGGTGCCGATTTTTCGACCTGAATGCACACAATAAATAACGCCATATGCTCGTCGGGAGAGAGGAATGAAAACGATAAAATTGACCGTCTCCGAAGCCATCGCCAGATATCTGGCGGCGCAGAAGATCGACATCGACGGTAAGGTCGAGACCTTGTTCGGTTGCGGGTTCGCCATCTTCGGTCACGGCAATGTGACCTGCCTGGGGCAACAGCTTCACAACATCCAGGACACCATCCCGATCTGGCGCGGCCAGAATGAGCAATCCATGGCGGTTGCCGCCGTTGCCTACGCCAAGGCCAACAAGCGTCAGCGAATCGGGATCGCGAGCACCTCCATCGGGCCGGGTGCCACCAACATGATCACGGCGGCGGGTATTGCGCATACCAACCGACTGCCGTTGCTGATGTTTGCCGGCGATGCGCATGTCTCGCGCCTGCCAGACCCGGTGCTGCAACAGGTCGAGCATGCCCATCAGCCCAGCCTGAGCGTCAATGATGCCTTCAAGCCCGTCACTCGTTTTTGGGATCGCATCACTCACCCCGCACAGCTCATGCAGTCCTTGCCGACTGCGATCGCGACCCTGACGGATCCCGCCAATTGCGGCCCGGTCATGATTTCATTGCCTCAGGATATCCAGGGCGTGGCTTATGACTACCCAGAGGCGCTCTTCGAAGAATGTATTCACCATATTCGTCGCCCGGAAGCTGACACACGCTCGATTGAAGCGGCTATTTCTCTGCTGAAAAAGGCCGAGAAGCCACTGATCATCGCTGGCGGTGGTGTGCATTATTCCGAAGCCAATCATTTGCTGGCGGAGTTTGCTCAGCGTCGCAATATCCCGGTGGTCGAGACCATCGCAGGGCGTTCTTCCCTGCTGCAATCTCACCCCTGCAATATGGGCCCCATCGGCGTGACTGGATCGAATTCCGCCAATGCCATGGCAGCGGAATGTGATGTGCTGGTGGCCATCGGCACACGTCTGCAGGACTTCACCACCGGGTCCTGGTCGGTATTTCGCAATCCGGCGGTGAAAATCGTATCCGTCAACGTGGCGCATATGGATGCCATCAAGCATCGCGCCATGGCGGTCATCGGCGATGCTCGTCACACGCTGGCGCGTCTTGATTCAGGGTTGGGTGAATGGCAGGCCGATCAGCGCTGGCTGGAAAAGGGTCAGGCCGAAGTCGCCGAGTGGAAATCCCTGTGCGCCAACCGCGGGGAGATCGTCGCGGGGCAGATGGCGTCCTACGCCCAGGTCATTGCCAGCGTCAATGCGGTGCAGGAGCCCGGTGATACCGTGCTGACGGCCGCCGGTGGCCTGCCGGCAGAGCTGAACATGAACTGGCAGAGCAAGCAGCTCGGCAAGTTCGACATCGAGTTCGGCTTCTCCTGCATGGGCTATGAAGTGGCCGGTGGCTGGGGGGCCAAGATCGCCAACCCCGACAACGAGGTCGTGGTCCTGGTCGGCGACGGCTCCTACATGATGATGAATTCCGATATCTACAGCTCGGTACTGACTGGCCACAAGATGATCGTTGTCGTCTGTGACAACGCCGGGTTTGCGGTCATCAACAAGCTGCAGAACAACAGCGGCAATCCTTCCTTCAACAACATGCTGGCCGATTGTCGTAGCCAGGCCGACGAGCTGGTACGCGTCGACTTCCTCCAGCATGCCCAGTCGCAAGGTGCCTACGGTGAGCACCTGAGTGACATCAGTGATTTCCGGGCCGCTTACCAGCGCGCCAAGGAGAGCCCACGTACCTACGTCATCGTGGTGGATATCGATTCCACCAAGTGGTCTTCCTGTGACTGCTGGTGGGATGTGGGGCTGCCGGAAGTCGTCCGCGAGGACGTGGATGAAGCACAGGTGGCCGCCATGAATGCCGGCCGTGTCCATCAGCGCCGCGGGCTTTGATTCTGCTGGACTTTGATTCTGCGTGAGTCGTGAGGCCTGGCGCACGCAGCAACGGGCCTCATGAACACCTCTGCAATGACAACACCAAGTATCAGCACCCATGCATTTGCCAGGAGAATCTCTGATGTTCAATGAAGAACACAATCTCGCGCCGCTGCGCTGGGCCATGGTCGGTGGTGGCCGTGGCAGTGAAATCGGTCACGCCCACCGCGCCGCCGCGCATCGCGATGGACTCTTTCGGCTGGTCGCCGGTGCCTTCGATCTCGACGCGGAACGCGGGCGTGAATTCGGCACCAACCTGGGACTGGACCCGGAGCGTTGCTACCCGGATTACGCCAGCCTCTTCGAGGCCGAAGCTACCCGCGACGATGGCATTCAGGCGGTCAGCATCGCCACACCCAACAGTACCCACCATGCCATCAGCCTGGCAGCGCTCAAGGCTGGCCTGCATGTGATCTGTGAAAAGCCGGTGACCTTCACGGTTGCCGAGGCAGAGGAACTCAAGGCTGAAGCACAGGCGCGCGGTCTGGTCTTCGGTGTCATGTATGGCTACAGCGGCTATCAGATGCTGCATCAGGCACGTGCCATGGTGCAGTCGGGTGAGCTGGGGCAGGTGCGCATGGTCAACATGCAATTTGCCCATGGCTTCCATAGCCAGCCGGTCGAACAGGTCAGCAGCGGCGCCAAGTGGCGTACCAGTCCTGCCGTTTCCGGGCCGACCTATGTGCTGGGGGATCTCGGGACGCACATCTTCTATGCCGGCCAGTTCATCACCGGACTCAAGGTCGAACGCCTGATGTGCCACCGCCAGAGCTTCGTGGCCTCGCGGGCGCCGCTGGAAGACAACGCCCAGGTGTTACTCCAGTACCAGAACGGCGCGGTGGGGTCACTGTGGGCCAGTGCGGTGAATGCGGGCTCCATGCATCAGCAGAAGATTCGTGTGGTGGGAGAGAAGGCCAGTATCGAATGGTGGGATGAATATCCCAACCAGCTGCGCTACGAGGTCCAGGGCGAACCGGTACGGATTCTGGAACGTGGCATGGGCTATCTGGCCGAGGGCGACAACGCCGTGAACAGCAATCGCATCGGCGGCGGCCATGCGGAAGGCTTCTTCGAATCCTGGGCCAATGTCTATCACCGTTATGCCCTTGCCATGCAGGGCGCTGAAGCACGCCGTAACGGCGCAGACACTCAACACCTTGGCCTGTCGGAGCAGGAGCTGGAGTCTCTCTGGTACCCCAATATCGATGCAGGTATCGAAGGCGTGCGGTTGCTGGAGTGCTGTGTGGAATCCTCTGACAACGAGAATCGCTGGGTCGCGTTCTGATCTGACTGCGACATCAAGAGCGCCTCATGTCAGCTCCACCGTTTCCACTCGGTCGGTACCCGATGTGAGGCCTCTTTCCCTCGTCACTGACGATGGTCATCCCAAAAGACAACGACAACGATAACGCCAAGAAGAAGGACATCATCATGCACATCAAGCTTTCCAATGCACCGTGTTCCTGGGGTATCGAGTTTGCCGACAACCCCGCCAATCCCAGCTGGCAGACCGTGCTTGACGAAATCGCCGGCGCCGGTTTCAAGGCGACGGAGCTTGGCCCGCTCAATTACCTGCCGACCGAGCAGGCCACACTGGCGTACGCGTTGGACAGTCGAGGGCTCGAGCTGATCGCCGGTACCATCTTCAAGCATCTGCACGATGCGTCACGCCGTCAGGAAATCCTGGATTACACCCGCGCGACCTGTGAAGTGCTCAAGCCTCAGCAGGGCAACTACATGGTCATCATCGACCATGTCAGCTCGCCACGTACCGATGAAGCCGGCCAGCAGGAAACCGCGACCCGTCTCGATGATGCGCAGTGGAGCGAGATGATGGTCACTATCCGTCAGGTGGCGGAAATCTGTCAGGAATATGCGGTCACACCGGTGCTGCATCCGCATGCCGGCACCTACATTGAGTATCGCGATGAAGTGGACCGTGCGATGGCTGAGCTGGATGCTGATCTGGTCAAGCTGTGCATCGATACCGGGCACTGCACCTACGCCGGGATCGATCCGGCAGAACTGATCCGAACCTACGGTGAGCGTGTGGCCTATATCCACTTCAAGGATATTCAGGCGCCAGTACTCGAAAGCGTGGTGAAGGATGGCATCGACTTCTATACCGCCATCGGCCAGGGCGTGTTCTGCCCGCTGGGACAGGGCTGTGTGGACTTTGACGCGGTCCGCGAGAGCCTGGATTCCATCGGCTATCAAGGCTGGATCACCGTCGAGCAGGACGTGGACCCGACCAAGGACAACAGCGCGCTGGAAAACGCCCGCGAAAGCCGCGAATTCATCGAACGCAGCATACTGGAGAAAGGGCTGGCCGAAGCCTGATCCGCAAGAAGCCCTGCCGTCATCACGCCAGAAGACGGCAGGGCATGGAAGGTACCGCAATGACTTGTCTCGCCAGCGTGGTCCGTCACGGGCCATGAATGCACGAGCCACATCTGCCTCAGCAGTTCTCGTAATACTATAACAATCGATCACGAGAGGTCGTCATGCCCACTTCACACCCTGGCCGCGAAACCGCTGCCTCTTCAGCCAACTCACCCACATCACTTGCACAAGAGCGTCTCACGCCAACCC
Organism: Cobetia sp. 10Alg 146; assembly: GCF_029846385.1. Classification (NCBI taxonomy): domain Bacteria; kingdom Pseudomonadati; phylum Pseudomonadota; class Gammaproteobacteria; order Oceanospirillales; family Halomonadaceae; genus Cobetia; species Cobetia sp. 10Alg 146. The sequence goes on along the minus strand of NZ_JARWKT010000004.1, from coordinate 302,584 downwards.
AGCTCGTCTTTCTGATCAAGATCATTCTGGTGGCTGCCCTGGGCGGCCTGTTGTTCGGTTATGACACGGGGGTCATCTCCGGGGCCATCGGGCCGATCGCAGAATATTTCGACCTGTCCGCCGCAGAGAAGGGCTGGGCAGTATCATCCGTTGTCATAGGCTGCATCGGTGGCGCCCTCATCGCCGGTCGCCTGTCCATCGCCTATGGTCGCAAGGCCGTGTTCATGCTGTCAGCCGTGATGTTCACGGCTTCCGCATTGGGATCTGGCCTGGCGGGCTCCTTCGATGCCTATATCTGGTGGCGGATTCTGGGGGGGCTGGCGGTCGGGATGGCCAGCGTCATGGCACCGATGTACATTTCCGAGATGTCACCGGGCTACATGCGTGGGCGTACCGTCAGCCTGTTCCAGCAATCCGTGGTGTTTGGCCAGATGGTGGTGTTCTTCGTGAACTACTTCATCGCCAAGGGCATGGCCGAGACCTGGATCCTGAATCATGGCTGGCGCTGGATGCTGGGATCGGAAGCCATCATCTCGATCCTGTTCGCGGTACTGATTCCCTTCGTGCCGGAGTCCCCGCGCTGGCTGGTGTTGAAAGGACGTCTGGATGATGCGCGGCGGGTACTGGCGCGCTTCTATCATGCCGATGCCATCGAGCGCACCTTGGGCGAGATCCAGAAATCCTTCCAGCACAATGAGGGCAAACGCCACGCGTCTCTGCGCACCAAGGGAATGTTGGGGCTGGTGGCCATCGGGGTCTTCATCGCTGCTGCCCAGCAACTGACCGGTATCAATGTCGTGATGTACTACGCCCCGGATGTACTCTCCAGTGTGACTTCCAGCAATGAGGATGCGCTGCTGCAGACCTCGATCATGGGCGTCACCTTCGTCGCCGGTAACCTGTTGGGCATGCTGCTGATCGACAAGGTCGGTCGTCGACCGCTGCTGATCGCCGGCAGCCTGGGCAGTATTGTCGGCATGACCTTCCTGGGTGTCGTGATCGGCAATGGCGAACCGGGTATCAGCGCCTTGATCGCCCTGATCGTCTATGTCGTCTCGTTTGCCATCTCCTGGGGGTGTGTCTGCTGGACACTGGTTTCCGAGATATTCCCCAATGCGATTCGCGCACGCGCCATGTCACTGGCCGTCGCTGCACAGTGGCTGCTCGGCTTCATCGTCACCCAGACCTTCCCGATGATGCGCCAGAGCGACTTTCTCAATGAGCTGGTCGGTGGCGGTTTCAGCTTCTGGCTCTACGCGGTGCTGACCTTCCTCAGTCTGCTGATCGTGCTGCGTTACGTGCCGGAAACCAAGGGCAAGACTCTGGAAGAGCTGGAAGGCATCACTGGGACTCGTCTCAGCAAGCGTCGTCGCCGGTTGGCGCGTCAAGGCTTGCCGCTGACAACCGAGTAGATCAGCAACGCTCAAGGCTTTCCATCACTCTGTTGCGCGACGCTCCCGCTGGCAATCTTCATGCGCCGGCGGGAGCGTATTCTTGTGAAAGCGACATCGTCCTGCCTTGTCATCGGGGGCATGCTCAAGAGACCCCGAGCTACCTCCAGAGGACACAGGGATGAAGCATAACGTCGCACGGTATGGCCTGATATTGAATACAGAGCGGTTCGATGAGTGTGTCGCGTTCTCCCAAGGCCTTTTTGAACTGCCACTTCTGTTCAGCATGGAAGATGGTGGTTTCAGCCTGACCTGCCTGGCCTATGGGGCGAGCTATCTGATGATCGTGCAGGGCGGAAAAATGTAAGCGGTCGATGATTCCATTTACCGCATAGCCCTAAATCCCTTCATGTTAGGTGTCCACCCATCACTATGTGGGCACCTAACATGACTGGCTTAAGCATGTTGTAAGTCCCTCGCAAGCGTCGCCGCTTCACTGCCGCCTTCAGGACCAGGATCGTCGAAGCGTGTCAGTAATCCGGTGCCTCTGTTGCCGGAGTTGCTTTAGAGCGCAGCCTGAACGTCAACCTACTCCACAATTGGATCCGTATCGCCCGTCAGCAAACGGCTGCGCCAGAAGCACCGGCGTTTGTACCGGTGCTTCTGGCCCTTGCTTCATTAGCGACCTCTCGTCAGCATCAGGTGGCGAACCGTATTCGCCTCACAATCCTGCACCCCAACGGTCCGATGGTAATCGAGTGGCCTGCCTCGGAGGCCGACATCTGCCGATCTATGCTCCGAGAGCTGCTCGCATGATCCACATCGACGAATTTGGCTGACCATCGATCCCTTGGATATGCGGACCGGCCTGGACGCGGCGCTGGCCCGGGCGGTGAAGGTCTTCGGTGCGTCTCTCCCGCACAGTGCTTACCTGTTTGCCAACCGGCACGGCAACCGCATGAAGGTGCTGATCCACGATGGCCTGGGAGTCTGGCTGTGCGCTAGGCACCTGAACTTGGGCAAGTTCTACTGGGCTGGCAACCGTCATGGCGATTGCGTTGAGCTCTGCCCCGAGCAGGTCATAGCGTTGGTGCTGGGCCTACCTCGACAGCGCCTCGGCGCCGACGGCGTCATCTCTGTGGTCTGACACGCTAGGCCAAGTACGGCATAGAACCTCCCGGCTCGCTATTCGCTGATGCTTCAATCTCACTACCCTCGGCGGGCTGGCATACTTGCAGGATGACTACGCCTCCCGACCTGTCTCAGCTTTCTTCCGATCAGCTCCGCCACTTGGCGGCAACGCTGATGACGAAGGTGGATGAAAAGGAGAAAGCGCTACGCCACAGCGAGCAGGTCAATCAAAAGCTGACCCTATGAAATGGCATTGTCCAAGCGCCATACCTTCGGCAAGCGCAGCGAGCAGCTCAATGTCCTGCAGATCAGCCTGCTGGAGGAGGGGTGAGATGCCGACATCGCCGCCATCGAGACCGAGCTGGAGGAGCTTAATCTCACTGCTGCCACGCCAGTGGTAAAGAAGATGCCCTAGCGCGCCCCTTGCCTCCCGAACTGCCACGCACCGAGATTCATCATGATCCGGAGAATGATTACTGCCCGTGCGGTAGTCAGCTACGGCGGATCGGCGAGGAGATTAGCGAGAAGTTGGGCTACACACCGGGCGTGCTCCACGTCGAGCGTCATATCCGTGGTAAGTGTGTCTGCGACCAATGCCAGACGCTGATCCAGGTACCGATGCCGGCGCAGATCATCCACAAGGGTATCCCCACCGTCGGCCTGCTAGCCCAGGTGCTGATCGCCAAATACATTGATCACCTGCTGCTTTATCGCTAGGAGCAGTTCTTCGCCCGCGCTGGCGTGGCGATTCCGCGCTCCACCCTAGCCGAGTGGGTCGGCACCTGCGGCGTGCGTTTTCAGCCGCTGATCGATGCACTGACTGAGTTCTCGCTCACCAAGCTGGTATTGCATATCAACGAAACTCCGGTCCCGATGCTGATCCCTGGTAAAAGGTGACGCCCCGCGCCTACCTTTGGGCCTACGCCACCATACCGTATGCCGGATTAAAGGCCGTGATCTACGATTTCAGCGAGGGACGTGGCGGTCAACATGCCCGCGACTTCCTCGGAAAGTGGCGGGGTAAGCTGGTCTGTGACAACTACAGCGGCTATAAGCAGAGCTTCGCCATCAGCGTTGCCGAGATCGGCTGCGTGGCTCACGCCCGCCGCAAATTTGTCGATCTGCACGTAGCTGGCAAGAGCCAGGTCGCCGAGCAGGCTATCGAGCTGATCGGCCGGCTCTACTAAGTGGAGCGCGAGGCACAGTCACTCAGCGCGAAAGAACGCCAACGGCTAAGGGAGACAAGAGCAAAGCCCATCGCCGATTCGTTACACCGCTGGATGCTTGCTCATCGCGGGAGGGGCCCGAATGGTTATGAATCCCTGCTGGCAGCACCTCCAACTTAGTATTGAAGATTATCATAAGCCGGTAGAGGTCATCACACATTACACATTGGTCGAGGTCTAAGTGAAATCATTTTCAAATCCGAGGGGGTGCGCTAGTCTGCATTTGTACCTCACATTGACCCTAAAGACTAAAGCCTTTGGCGGGTGAGGCAGAAAGATTAAAACCATATCTCAAGCAGGGAAGCTTATGATACATCCATCCATGAGTAATCAAGTCGACCGCAATCAAGTTCAGGGGGGAGCGGATAACTCGAAACATGAGAATGATTCCAGGGTTTTACGTCTTGGAATGATTGGTGGTGGGATCAACTCTGCTATCGGTAATGTACATCGTGCTGCAGCCCAGCTAGGCGGACGATACCGTGTTGTAGCAGGAGCCTTGTCCTCAAACCCCGCTCGAGCATGTATGCAAGCCGAACAGCTCAATATTCCTCGAGCTTATAGTGATGGTGAGACACTATTACATGACGAAGCTGCCCGAGAGGATGGCGCAGATGTCATTGCCATTCTTACGCCCAATAATAGCCACTTTGCTTTGGCAAAGCTGGCTTTGGAGTTGGGCTTTCATGTCGTATGTGAAAAGCCTTTAGTGAATGACGTAAGAGAAGCTCACATCCTCCAAACAATTGCAGAACGAGAAAAGCGGCGTTTCTGCATGGGCTACGGCTATACCGGCTACCCAATGGTTCGCCAAGCACGTGCCATGATTGAGAATGGTGAACTGGGTGAAATTCGTCAGCTGCAATGTGATTACATCCAAGGACATTTAGCCAAACTGACAGAGGCAGAAAAGTCAGGGAACGATTGGCACATGGACCCCGATGTAGCTGGGGAGTCACTTATACTAAATGATATCTCAACACATGCATTCCATATGCTCGAGTATGTTTCAGGGCTATCGGTGAGTGAGGTTAGTGCCGATGTAACAGCCAGCGTGGCGGGTCGTGAAGCTCACGATAACGCAAATGTGCTGTTGCGCTGTGATAATGGGGCACGTGGGATGATGTGGGTAACCCAAGCTGCAGTTGGAACGGAAAATGGCTTGAGTTTTCGGATATTTGGAACATTGGGGGGGCTTGAGTGGCATCAGGAGTCACCCAATCGGTTATTATATCGTCGACTCGATGAGGCTTCTCTCGTGCTTACTAAGGGGGCAACCGATTTGCATGAGGCTTCAACGCGGGTGTCTCGTGTGGCCCCTGGGCATACCGAAGGTTATCGTGAAGCTTTTTCTTCTTTGTATAGCGATCTTTATGAGGATATTGTGGCGAGTCAGCAAGGGAGAAACGCTGATCCTCTTACTCTATGGTATCCCGATATTATTAGTGGGGTACGCGGTGTCGAATTCGTCACCACTGCCTTGAAATCTAGTCGCTGCAATGGTGAGTGGGTACCTATGCGCCCATTACAGGAGTGCGAAAGAATTCGTTAGATTTCGGGTCCCGCGTGAATAAATATCCGCATGTGAAAAGTTAGGGCCGCCTTTTTTGCCATTCTTTCATGGCCGTTATCGGTGCCTGGTGATGTAATACTTTCTGCTGGATGCAGTGATTGTAGAGCCAACAGGAACGTTTAAGTGTCTGCTCCAGATCCTCCCTTGATTCGTAGCGTCGAGTCGCCAGCACATCGCTGATACGGCCATTGAATCGCTCGGCCATCCTGTTGGTTTGGTGGGGGCCCGGACGGATGAGCCGGTATTCGGCAAGATGCTGTGTACAGGCCTTGTTGAAAAGATGGCTTCCTGTTGGCTTCCATTCACCGCCCGATGTGAAACGATCGGCTAAGAATTTTCCATTGTTTGTCAACACTTTCTTAACCTTGAACGGCACCTTGTTGATAACGCCATGGAAGAACGTCTCTGCGTCCTTCGCTGACTGGTTGGAGCGCACCTCAAGATAGATCCAGCGCGTGGCGCGGTCGATGGTCACGAACAGGTACCTTCATTGGGCCTCATCGGGCATCTGCGGCAGGTACTTGATATCGATGTGCAGGTAGCCTGGTTCGTAGTCCCAAAGGCCTAGAGGGCCTGCTTGTTATTTTTCTAGTACTGGCGGGCCAGTTCAGCAAGCGTTGGCACCTGCCGCCTTTTGAGTATCCGGTGCAAGGTAGCGCGGGAAACGGTCGGATGGAGAAACGCACGAGCCACCACGAGGAGATCATCTAGCCCCAGGCGAAGGGGCTTTCTGGCGACGATGAGCACTTCTTCCTGCTCCCTGTTGAGGGTGGCCAGTAGGTTATGACGCGTGTGAGGACGATCATATACGTCGTCTCGATGCCGCCACCGGCGAATGGTCATATCGCTCACGCCAAAGCGCTCCGCCAATACTGTGTCCGGGGTGTGGGCAGGAGCGCCTGGATCTCTGCACAGATCTTGGGTGTGGTAGTCGCTTGCTTATGAGGCTTGATGTCCAGCTCGATGCTCCTGAACGAACTGACGAAGAAGCCCTCTGGCAGCAAGCAAAGGATAGCTTATTCTAGTCAATTGAACATCCGAGACCCTACACATAGATGGCGGTGTAAATCGTCTCGCGACAGACGTAGGCGTCTTCAAGCTTGGGTAAATTCATGTGTCGAAGCTTGCCGGCGATCTGCTCAGGAGACAAGTAGCGGCGAAGAAGGTACTCGACAAGCCCGAACCGCTCACTACCGATGGAAAGCTTTCTCTTGGGCCGGCAAAAGCGCCGATGCTTGAGTCGGGACGCTTGCGCGCGTTCAGCTTGGTAGTCGTTGTCCGGCTCACTATTTCGGCGAATTTCGCGGCTGATAGTGGAGGGAGAACGACTCAGGCATCGAGCAATGGCTCGGAGGCTCATGCCTTGAGAGAGACAAACCTGGATAGTGGCACGATCGGTAATGCTGAGTTCTGAGTATGACATGAGCGCAATACCTTACAGGGAAACTAAGGTGTTGCACTCAGAATCTGCGGCCAAGTTGTATAACTTTTCCGTATTATTATCGTTTGCTGGCATGAAATTGTCATGCTCTATACTCTTAGCCTCGATTAAAGGAGGACTGCGGCATGCATGACGATATAGTCAATCCTACGGTCATAAATGAGGCTCAAGAGGGCGACTTTCGCGCGTTAGGGAATGCAATGTGCATACTCTGTGACGACATAGGGATTGGGCTGGAACAGGTGGTTGAAGAGTTTTGGTATGTGGGGCTGGATGGGAAATTAGCTCAGGAAGCACTGGCACATGGACATTTTTCTAGGCAGATCAAGTCCAGCTATACTTCTGATCTATACTGATTTTTTTGAGCCAAGAGAAGCGTAGGAAGATCGTTGATCCTCTGGTTTGTAACATTAAGTATATTGAGATACAATTTGATTACATAATTGATCGAGATATTACAATGACAAAGCTGACAAAAGAACTTATTGAAAGAGGCCGGGCTGGGGAGCTGTCTTTACTGGGTAGTGCAATAAACGAAATGATGAACAGAGAAAGTTTAACATTCCAGCAAGTGGTTTTTGAATATAATAGAATTGGGCTTAACTATGCGCTTGCTAAATCAGCCTATACTGAATTTAGAATTGATGAAGATATATTGCAGTTCCAAGAGTCGCGTCGAACCCATTCTTGAATAAATTAAAACCCCTGCCTAGAGCAGGGGTTTTAATTTATTATGGTGTTCTTTGTTGACATCCTCGACGTTTCATATGGATTTGACTTCATTCAGCATGCGTCTCGAGGTGCTATCTATCATGTTGAGCATCGAAAAGGATATTGCTTTAGGTTTTGTACCCTGGATCCATAGAATAACCGCAGCACTTTGGACCGCACGGTAGAGGCAGGAGGGCCAGTGCCGGCACCCTTCTCGGCTCACCGACCAAAGTGAAGCAGAGTATGGAATACCGACAGCTGACCCAGACCCAACGTTACCAGATCCACGCCCTCCCCAAAGGAAGGGATTTCCGCCAGGTCAGCAATGCAGAGCTACGCAAGGTGGTCGAAAAGCTGAATGACCGTCCTCGAGAGCGACTCGGCTACCGGACACCGGCGCAGGTGTTTCTAGGGGAATACTCAAGAGGCTTGGATACCGCAGGTGCTGCGCTTATTGCTTGAATTCAAGATCGACAACAGCCGGGTGGAGTAGTTAATTCGTCCCTGGGCGCTTGGACGTTTAAACTGGCTGTTCGCCGGATCACTGCGCAGTGGTCAGCGTTTCATCACCATCATGTGCCTCATTCAGTCAGCCAAGCTGAACGGCCATTAGCCCTTTACCTACCTGAAGGACGTGGTGGAACGGCTGCAGACCCATAAGTCCAGCCAAGTGCACAAACTCTTGCCCCATCATTGGCAGCACACAACCTGATCACTCGCAAGTGATAATGTCAGAACGCTCACCTCTAAAGGAAACATGAATGAAGCATAACGTCGCACGGTATGGCCTGATATTAAATACAGAGCGGTTCGATGAGTGTGTCGCGTTCTACCAGGGCCTTTTTGAACTGCCGCTTCTGTTCAGTAAGGCGGACGCTGGTTTCAGGCTGAGCTGTTTAGCCTATGGAGACGGATATTTGATGATTGAGCAGGGCGGAAGAGCCATAGAGGGAGGCAAGAGTCCCGAGCAAGGTAGCGCCAAGATGCGCTTCAATGTCAGCGATATCGAACAAGCCTTGAGGGATGTCAGGGAGTGGGGGATCGATGCCGAAATCGAAGAGACGCCTTGGGGGAGGACGATCCATCTGTATGACCCCGATGGTAATCGGGTAGGGATTCGAGATGAGGCCGGATTCGAATTGCAGGTGTCGAGTTGAGCCGCTCCCCAACTTCTGGGAGAGCGAGGGGGCGTTTTCCTGATGCTAAACATCTGCCCCTTGCAGGCCGTTGCGACATAATGGCGAGCAAGGGGCAGGCATCACGTAGGAGTAAGCTGTGTGATGACGAGGTAACGTATCAGCTGCTAGCACTGGCACTGGCCAGCGCTCGACGACGCTTGCTAAGGCGTGTCCCAGTGATATTTTCTAGTTCTTCCAATGTTTTGCCTTTGGTTTCGGGGACATAGCGGAGGACTACCAGAAGACTTAGCAGGGTTAGTACTGCGTAGAGCCAGAAGCTGAATCCACTTCCGAACAGGCTATTAAGCCAGGCACTTTCTCGCAACATCGGGAAGGTTTGTGTGACCACGAAGCCCGCAAACCATTGACCGGCAACCGCAAGCGCCATGGCTCGTCCACGAATGGCATTAGGGAAGATCTCAGACAATAGTGTCCAGCACACACAGCCCCATGAAATGGCGAAGGACACCACGTAGACGATGAGTGCAATCAAAGCGCCATAGCCCACGGCATCACGACCGATAATGATGCCCAAGGCGCACATCCCGACCATGCTACCAATACTTCCCGCGATGAGAAGCGGGCGGCGGCCTACTTTGTCGATCAACAACATGCCTAACAGGTTACCACCCACAAAGGTGACACCCATGATTGAGGTCTGAAGCAAAGCGTCCTCGCTACTGGCGGTTACTGAGGACAGCACGTCCGGTGCGTAATACATGACAACGTTAATACCGGTCAATTGTTGAGCACTGGCAATGAACACACCGAGTATCACCAGCCCTAAGAGTCCGCGCTCCCGCAAACTGACCAGATTATCGCGTGAGCTGTCGCGATAGGAGGAGACAATACTGTTGAGTGTCTTGTCGAGTTCTGCAGTAGGGGTAAAACGGCTCAGGACACTTTTTGCTTGCTCGTGGCGTCCTCTGAGCACCAGCCAGCGAGGAGACTCAGGAATGAAGAACAGCAAGATACCGAAGAGCAGGGCCGGTAGAGCCTCTGAGCCCAGCATCCAGCGCCAGCCATAATCGACCATCCAATGTTCAGCCATGCCTTTGGCAATGAAGTAATTTACGAAGAACACTACCATTTGTCCGAAGACGATGGACTGTTGGAAAAGACTGACAGTACGGCCTCTCAGATGGCCTGGCGACATCTCGGAGATATACATCGGTGCTACCACGCTGGCTAGGCCTACTGCCATTCCGCCCAAGATGCGCCATAGCGTGTAATAGGTGAAATCTGTTGCTGTAGCGGAGCCGATGGCAGAGAGGAGGAATAGTATGGCAGCAATCAGGAAGGCCATACGGCGGCCAAAGCGTATGGAGACCCAGCCGGCACAGATGGCACCGCCAATACAGCCGATGACCACGGAAGATACGGCCCAGCCCTTTTCTGCGGGCGTCAATTGGAAGTATTCAGCGATGGGGCCAATGGCCCCAGAAATGACGCCGGTGTCATAGCCAAACAGTAGGCCTCCCAAAGTGGCAATCAGCGTGATACGAATCAAATAGCTGAGTTGCTGACGTGACAGGGAGGTAATAGCCCCGTCGGGCGAGCGTTTATCGGTCATACGGAATCTCCAGCGTTTGGACGTGGCTACGTCCCGCGCAGATGGCTTCGAGCAGTCTGGTGGGTTGGCGTGACTCGCTGCTCGAGATGTTGTTATGCCCACAGAGCCGAACTTAGGCGGCTCTGTGGGGGATACCTTCGGGTAGTCTTAGGCAGTCTCGACGATCGCGCAGTGTTCACGCAGGGCCGAGACACTTCGTGATAGCTGATCTTCCAGAACCAACAGATAATCGCCGGTCTTGACGGGCGTAAATGGGTCAGGGCCCATGGCAGGTGCTTCAACGATGATCGGGCCGGCGTACTGCATGGCCTGAAGCTGAGTAAACTGATCCGCCAAACGGCTGTGGCCTTGGCCGATACCGCCGCGATTGGAGTCGGCCACATGATAAAGTCCAAGTTGATCACCAGTCTCGGCAAGTGCACGTACGGGATCAGCTTCCTCGATATTCATGTGGTAGGCATCCAGCAATACCTTGAGCTGGGGAGAACCGATGTCCTGGATGAGCCTGCGACACTGGGCTGCAGTGTTGATGAGGTGGGATTCGTAGCGATTGAGGACTTCATAGACCAAGGGCACACTGCGTTCGGCGGCGTACTCACAGAGTGGTTTCAGTGCCTCGACCAAGTGGCGATATTCGCTGTCTTGATCGCTGCCATCCGCGGGACGGATTCGCCCCACGAGTCCGTGCAGTGAGACTCGCGCGCCGCCGAGCGCCTGGGCAAAGTCGATCAGCTGTCGATAGTAGGTCTCGGCAGCCTCGCGATCCGACGCGTCGGGGGAGGCGGGATCGTAATCTCCCGGCGTGAGTGAGAACACTTCCAGCCCATGCGTCTGGCAAAGGGCGCGGATCATGTCTGGTGTGAAGGCGTCGAGATCCCCATGCAGTTCCACCCCGTCAAATCCCAGGCGTGCGGTCCGCGCGAAGATATCCTCGATCGGCAGCGGGCCGAAGGTCCAGGTACAGACACCCACTTTCATGTTGTGCGTCATGACGTGCCTCCATGGCGGTCATGTGCCTTGCCGGTCTGGCAAGGCGCGATGAAAAGCGGTCGGGCATGACGCTGTCATGCCCGACCCCGAGAGTGGTGGATCAGAGTGTCGGCATGGTGAAGTGGCTGGCTTCACTGCGCAGACCGTCAGGCCAGCGGGTGGTGACGGCTTTCATGCGGGTATAGAAGCGCACGCCATCCGGGCCATGCATGTGAAGCGGGCCAAAGAGAGAGCGCTTCCAGCCGCCAAAGCTATGGAATGCCATCGGCACAGGGATCGGCACATTTACGCCGACCATGCCGACCTGAATGCGAGTGGTGTATTGGCGGGCAGCATCACCGTCGCGAGTGAAGATGGCCGTGCCATTGCCATACTCGTGGGCATTGATGAGCGCGATCGCCTCATCGAGCGACTCCTGACGAACCAGACACAGGACCGGTCCGAAGATTTCCTCGGCATAGATGCGCATGTCTGGGCGGACATGATCAAACAGGGTAGCGCCCACGAAATAGCCGTTCTCGTGTCCGGGCACCGTGATGTCACGGCCATCCACGACCAGCTCCGCGCCTTGCGCGACACCGCTGTCGATGAACTCGATGACCTTGTCGGCATGCACGCGTGAGATCAGTGGTCCCATGTCATTTTCCTGACCCTCGACTTCGCCGGGGCCGACTCGCAGGGTGGCCATCCGCTCGAGGATCTTGTCGCGCAGTCGCTCTGCGGTCTGCTCGCCGATCGGGACTGCCACCGAGATCGCCATGCAGCGCTCACCGGCACTGCCGTACGCCGCGCCCATCAGAGCATCCGCCGCCTGATCCAGATCGGCATCTGGCATCACGACCATGTGATTCTTCGCCCCGCCCAGGGCCTGGACTCGCTTGCCATGTGCCGAGGCAGTGGAATAGATGTACTCGGCGATCGGGGTGGAGCCGACAAAGGACACGGCCTCGATACGCTCATCGGTCAGCAGGACATCGACGGCTTCCTTGTCACCGTTGACGACGTTGAACACGCCCGGCGGCAGACCGGCCTCCGTCAGCAGTTCCGCCATGCGCAGCGGGGCAGAGGGATCTTTCTCGGACGGCTTCATGATGAAGGTATTCCCGGTGGCCAGGGCGATGGGGAACATCCACATCGGCACCATGGCCGGAAAATTGAAGGGAGCGATGCCCGCGCACACCCCCAGCGGTTGCATCAGAGAGTGGCTGTCCACCCCGGTGCCCACGTTCAGCGAGTGCTCGCCTTTTTGCAGGTGGGGCATGCCGCAGGCGAATTCGACGACTTCCATGCCGCGAGTCACCTCGCCAAGCGCATCCGAATGCACCTTGCCGTGCTCGCGGGAGATCAGCGTGGCGAGTTCGTCGCTGTGCTTTTCCAGCAGCGCCTTGAAACGGAACAGGATGCGTGAGCGCTTGAGCGCCGAGGTATTCGACCAGCCAGGGAAGGCGGCGCTGGCGGCCGCGATGGCACTGCGAGTTTCCTCGGCGCTGGCCAGCGCGACACTGGCGGACTGCTCACCGGTCGCAGGATTGAAGACCGCCGCATTGCGACCACTGTCGCCGGGTTGGATCTGACCATTGATGAAGTGATGTAACTGTTGCATGAGGCATCCTTTGCGTCTTGTTCAGGGGGGTGGCGATGTCTGAAAAGAGTGAAATCAGTTGATGAGGCCTGCGTCCCGGGCAAGCCGGGAGAGGTTTTGGTAGCCCAGAGTGGCGTAGGTCAGCGGGTCGGCAACGGAGGGATCCTGCTCGGCCTCCACGACCAGCCAGCGCTCTGTATCCTTGCCGTAGCCTTTGCGTGCCAGTACGGCGAACAGCGCGGCGAAGTCGATTCCGCCATCCCCCGGCACGGTGAACACGCCATCGAGTACGGCATCCAGAAAGGACTTGTCACGGTTGATGGCGTTATCCATGACGGCGAGACGAATGTCCTTGCAGTGCACATGGGTGATGCGGTCCGCGTGGCGCTCGGCGATGGTGACGGGGTCTCCACCGGCATAGGTCAGGTGGCCGGCGTCCAGCAGCAGTCGTACCTGTGTGGTGGAGGCCATCAACCGCTCAATGTCGGCCTGGCTCTCGATGACGGTACCCATATGGTGGTGATAGGCCATCTCCACGCCCTGGTCTGCCATGTGGCGTGCCACGGCATCCAGCCCGGTGGTCAGTCGTTGCCAATCGGCGTCGTTCATGACCGGGCGCCGCGAGACAGGCATGTCCTGGTCACCGTGCACGCAACGACTGACCTCGCAGTACACCATGACTGTCGCGCCGCAGGCTTTCAGTAGCTGAAGGTGGTCATCCAGCGCGGCAATTTCCTCGTCAATGCTGCGTTCCAGCAGGCGGCTGGAATACCAGCCGGAAACGAGAGCCAGCTCATGCGCGCCGAGTGCGCGAGACAGGGCCTGCGCCTCGCGCGGGAACTTGTTGCCCAGCTCGAAGCCTGCGAAACCGGCCTGACGCCCCTCGGCAAGACAGACCTCCAGCGGGGTATCCGCGCCGAGGCTTGGCAGGTCGTCGTTGGTCCAGGTCAGCGGATTGATGCCCAGGCGAATGCTCATGGCGGTATCCTTCTTCGAGATATTGAGATATTGAGATATCGAGAGTGCAGGGAGGCACGGTGGCCTCCGAGAGATGGCGTATCGTCCAGGCCGGCCAACGGATGTCGCAATGGCGGTTGGCCGGCCCTGAAATGCGTCAGCGAGCTTGCTGGCGTTTGTGCGACAGATAGCCCTGATAGGCGTCGCGGACGGCTTCGCGTTCGCTGACTTCGGGAATGGCGACTTCCCACCAGTGCCCGCCTTCCTGGGTGGAGGGCAATGGATCAGTGTCCAGCGCGATGACGTAGGTCGTCGATGAGGTCCGAGCACGCTCGAGCGCGGCGTCCAGTTCGCCAATCCCCGTGACCTGTTCGGCCTGACAGCCCAGTGCACGAGCGTGCGCCGCAAAGTCCACCTTGGGGGCGCCTTCCGGAACGGTGCGGCAGTCCTTGAGCAGGTTGTTGAAGCCGGCGCCGCCGGTGGCATGTTGCAGGCGATTGATGCAGCCGTAGCCTCGGTTATCGAGTACGACGACGGTCAATTTGTGGCCCAGCATCACGGAGGTGGCAAGCTCAGAGTTGAGCATCAGGTAGCTGCCATCGCCGACCACAACCACGACGTCCCGCTCCGGGCGTGCCATCTTGACGCCCATCCCGCCGGCCAGTTCATAGCCCATGCATGAGAACCCGTACTCGACGTGATAACTGCCGGGGACAGTGGCTGCCCATAGCTTGTGAAGCTCACCTGGCAAGCCGCCGGCAGCACAGACCACCGTGGTGTCATCTGTCGCTTGACGATTCACGGCCCCGAGCACCTGGGCATCGGTTGGCAGGGAGAGCCCCTGATCAGCCATCACGCTCTCGCGGACCGCTTCCCATTCCTGCTTGAGCCCGGATTGGCGTTGCACCCAGCTGTCTGGCGCGGCCCAGTCACCCAGCCCTGCCGTCAAGGCCTCAAGCCCCCGCAGGGCATCGCACTGCAGTTGCCGTGCGCCATGCTTGACGGCGTCGAAGCGACCGACATTGAGGTTGATGAGTGTCTGGCCGGCGGCTTCAAAGAGCGTGCGAGAGCCGCTGGTGAAATCCTGAAGTCGTGATCCGATGGCCATGATGACGTCGGCTTCACGTGCCAGCTGGTTGGCGCTGGCCGCGCCGGTGACACCGATTGCGCCCATGTTGCGAGCGTGGTCCCAGGGCAGGGCGCCCTTGCCTGCCTGTGTCTCGACCACTGGAATGCCGTGTTGCTGGGCAAAGGCGGCGAGGGCCTCGCACGCCTCGCTGTAATGCACGCCACCCCCGGCAATCAGCAGTGGCCGCTTGGCTGTGCGCAGTGTGTCCAAGGCTGCCACCAGCTCTTCCTGAGCGACGGGAGCGCGACGGATGTGATGCACCCGACGGGTGAAGAAGTCTTCCGGCCATTCAAACGCAAGCGTCTGGACATCCTGTGGCAGACACAGGGTGGCAGGGCCACAATCCACGGGGTCCAGCAGCGTGGCCAGCGCCTGGGGCAGGCTGGTCAGCAATTGTTCCGGTCGCGTGATGCGGTCGAAGAAGCGTGATACGGGACGGAAGCAGTCATTGACGCTCAGGCCCGGGTCATTGAAGTGCTCGACCTGTTGGAGCACCGGGTCCGGTGCGCGGCTGGCGAAGGTATCGCCGGGCAGGAACAGCACCGGTAACCGATTGACATGAGCAAGCCCTGCAGACGTCACCATGTTGGTGGCACCAGGCCCGATGGATGAGGTACACGCCATGATGCGACGGCGATTGTTGGCCTTGGCGTAGGCAATGGCCGCATTGGCCATGCCTTGTTCGTTGTGGGCGCGATAGGTGGGGAAATCATCGCCCGCAGCGTGCAAGGCCTCGCCGAGACCCGCCACGTTGCCGTGGCCGAAGATGGCGAAGCAGCCACCGAACAAGGGGACTTCCTGTCCATGTTGTTCGATATATTGCCGGCTCAGGTAGCGCACCAGTGCCTGAGCGACGGTCAGACGCACGGTACCCGGCGCCGCCGCCGAGTGGAAAACGGGGCTCATTGCAGGACTCCTTCTGCGAGCGGTGTGGCAGGACTGACATCCGCTGCGCCGCAATGGGCATCACGCAGCTGCTGCCAATGGGTGATCAAGTCGAGATAGTTGTCAGCGGCCTGACGAATCAGGGTCGCATCATCAATGCTGCCTGACAGCCAGGCCTGGCTGGGGGCAGTGAACAAGGTGCGCCCGACGGTGAACCCCTTGCAGATCGGGAAACGCGCTGCCTGCTCGAAACCGCGTTTGACCTCTTCGATCGGCGCATCAAGCCCCAGCAGCACGACACCATGACACCAGGCGTCGCGAGCGCTGATGATTCGGCTGACGCGTTCCCAGCCTTGCGTCGTCAGAGCGGGCAGTTTCCACCAGTCCGGGCGAATGCCGAGGTTGTAGAGACGCTCCAGGCTACGGGGAACGGTGGTCTCATCGCAGGTGGGGGCATCTGCCTGACGTGGCGGAATCACTTCAATCAGCAGTTCATGTCCGGAAATGCAGCAGGCGTCATACAGCTGGCGCAGGCGGGCTTCCTGATCGAGGCGCAGCGTGGCCTCATCGTCCGGGTGATAGAACACGAGGCACTTCACGATGTGGTGGCGCGGCCAGCGTCGCAACTGGCTACCGATGTCATCTCCATGCTGGAAGCGCAAAGGCCGCGAGCTGGGGAGCTCGACCGGACGGCCTACCCACCAGTCCAGTGCTGCCGTGTCATTGAGCGCATCCTGTCCCAGGACATCATCACAGAGAATGGCAGGGCGCTGGATACCGGCCTGTTGCGCCGCGCTGCGGGTGGCCTCTACCAGTAGCTGCTTGAGGCGTGGCAGGCGCTCGGGGTCGCCTTCGACATCGCGTGCCATGTCCAGGAATTGGCGACGGTGATCGAATGCCAGCCCCAGCACGCTCTCCCAGTGCGCTACCCGACGCGTGGTGACGCGATGCAGGTGGGTCAGATGATCATCAAGGTCCGGGCGTGGCACGGACTCGCGGCGGCTCAGATAATCGAACAGTTCCGCTTCCGTGGGCATGGCAGGTGCACATCCATGGCGAGACACGACCAATGCGCCACATGCGTTGGCGTAATGGCCGCAAGTGTCCCAGCTTTCATCGCGAAGATAGCCACGCAGGAAGCCACTCATGAAGGCATCACCGGCGCCAAGCACGTTCATGACCTCGACCTTGACACCCTCGACCAGAATGCCGTCTTCCAGATGTCGTGGGATGTCGCCCTCGAAGATGACGCAGCCGCGTGCCCCTATCTTGCACACGAGCACGGCATCGCTGTGACGGCGAACCTCGCGCAGCGCGTCCAGCGTGTCGGTACTGTTGCCCGCGATATGAAACTCTTCTTCCGTGCCGACGATCAGGTCGAAGTCACCCAGCCAACGGGCCATGTGCTGACTGACACTCTCGTCCGCGACAAAGCGCGTCTCGCCATCCCCGATGCTGGTCAGCCCCCAGAGTACGGGGCGGTAGTCGATATCCAGCACGCGCTTCACGCCAGCCTCGCGTGCGGCATCCAGTGCCTTGCGGGCGGCACGTTGGGTGCGGGGAGTGGAAAGGTGGGTGCCGGTGATCGCCAGGGCGCGGGCTCGAGCGATGAACGCCGGGTCCACATCATCTTCATCAATGGCCATGTCGGCACAGTCGTTGCGTACGAAGAGCAGCGGGAACTGGTCCTTGTCCTTGATGCCCAGAAGCACCAGTCCGGTCAGACGTTCGGGGTCACGTTTGAGATGGCTGACATCGCAGCCGACCGAGGCGAGTTCCTCGCGCAGGAATTCGCCCATCTGTTCATTGCCGACGCGACCCAGCATCGAGGAGTTGAGTCCGAGGCGTGCCGTGCCATACGCCATGTTGCCGGAGCTGCCGCCCAGATATTTCTTGAAGCTGGTGGCGTCTTCGAGGCGCGCACCGATCTGTTCGGCATAGAGGTCGACGGCGACGCGGCCGAGGCAGATGACATCCAGGTCAGGTGAGTGAGGTGAGTGGCGCGTCATTGGCATGTCCCTTGATATAGGCCGGTGATGACCGGCATTGACAGTAATCGGTGCACGTCGAGGCGTTGGAGCAGCCTCGACGTCTCTGCTGCAGCGTGACCGGCGCGATGATGCCGTGTCAGGCCACCGTGGCGGCGTCCATCCGCTGGAATTCCGCCAGTTCCGCATCCAGGCTGGCCATTTCCTCGCCGCCGGCCATCATGTTGAGCACTTCCTCACGCGTGATGTCTTCCTTGCGCCAGCTACCCAGAGAGGTACCGCGCTTGAGCAGGGTGAACGCATCGCCGATGGGATAGGCATGATGAACGTTGTGCGTGATGAAGATGACCCCGAGCCCTCGATTGCGAGCCTGTGCGATATAGCGCAGCACCTTGGACGCCTGCTTGACCCCCAGTGCCGAGGTCGGCTCGTCAAGAATGAGCACCTTGGCACCGAAGTAGACGGCCCTTGCGATCGCCACGCACTGACGCTCACCACCGGACAGGGTGCCCACCGGCTGGGACGGATCGCGGACATCGATCCCGATCTTGGCCATTTCCTCCCGCGCGACACGGTCAGCGAATGCCCAGTCGACACGTTTGAAGAGGCCGTATCCCTTGGTGGGTTCACGCCCCATGAAGAAGTTGCGGGTGATCGACATCAGGGGAATCATCGCCAGATCCTGAAAGACCGTCGCGATGCCGGCATCCAGCGCCTGACCTGGTGTCGTGAAGTTGGCAGGGGTGCCCTCGAGCAGCAGCTCACCATGGGTCGGGGCATGTACCCCTGACAGGGTCTTGATGAGGGTGGACTTGCCGGCGCCATTGTCGCCCAGCAGGCACATGACTTCGCCTGCGTACACTTTCAGCGAAATGTCGGAGAGAGCGACCACATTGCCGAAGTGCTTGTCGACGGCCTGCATCTCGATCAATGGCGTGCGAGTGTCAGCGGCTTTCGGGGTGTTACCTCTGGCTCGGTCTGCGGCGGTCGTGGTCTGTTCCGGCGCCTGTTGCAGGTTGGCATTGGCAGTCATCACTTGGCCTCCAGGGCTTTCTTGCGCACGTAGTTGTTGAACAGCACCGCGATCAGGAGCATGGCGCCGAGAAAGACCTTGAACCAGTCAGTGTTGACCCCGGTATAGAAGATGCCCATCTGGACCGTGCCGAAGATAAGCGCACCGAAGACGGCCCCTACGGCAGACCCATAGCCTCCGGTAAGCAGAGCGCCGCCGATGACCACGGCAATGATGGCTTCCAGTTCCTTGAGCAGTCCGCGCGTCGTGTCAGCTGACCCCGTATCCATCACCTGCAGGCAGGCAAAGATGGTGGCGGCGACAGCCGTGAAGATGAACAGCACGATCTTGACCTTCATGACCGGGACGCCGACGTTGCGAGCGGCATTCACGTCGCCGCCACACGCGAAGATCCAGTTGCCGAATCGCGTGTAGAGCAGCAGCCAGGTCGCGGCGATGGCCAGCACGATCCACCAGACGATGGAGATCGGTACACCCGTGACGCTAGGGTTGCCCGCGAAGTTGGTCGCGATCCAGCCCTGCGCCGCCATCCAGCTGAAGAGCCCGGTGAATACCTCGCCGGAGAAGAGCGGCGCCAGCCAATCGTGATCCGCCAGTTCCTGAATGCCCCCGACTTGAGTGCGGCCGGTCGTCCAGCGCGTCAGGCCAATGGCCAGGCCACGAAGAATGAACAGGAACCCCAGGGTCACGATGAAGGAGGGCAGACCGGTGCGCATCACCAGATAGCCGTTGATCCAGCCGATCAGCACGGCGCTGGCAAAGGCGAAGGTGATGGCCAACCAGAGTGGCCAACCGTATTGCACGGCAGGGATGGCGATCAGGATGCCGGCAAAGCCGATCATGGAGCCAAGGGAAAGATCGAACTCCCCTCCGATCATCAGCAATGACGCCGCGATGGCCAGGATCCCCAGCTGAGCGGAGACCTCCAGAAAGTTGAGTATGCCTGCCAGGCTGAACATCCCGGTCCCTGAGGCCGCGGCAGAGAAGAAGGCAAATACCAGGATAGTGCCGGCAATGGCACCGAATTCGGGGCGTTTCAGTGCGGCTTTCAAGGGGTGAACGCGGCGGAGGCGCTCGTCATCCGTCTCTGAAACAGCGCTCATGGCGTGATCGGTCATGATGTTCTCTCCTGGCGCCTCCTCGAGGAAGGCGCCATCTCACGGAAATGAAAGTGTTGCCAGATGGGAGAGCTCAGCGAATGCCTTGCTCTGACAGCTCGATGACCTGACCGGCATTCTCGGCGGTGACAAATCCCGGCCCTGTGGCGACATCGCCAGCCGGCATCAGACCGTGAAGGTGGTACTGATGCATGAAGACCACCGGCAGATAGCCCTGCAGGTACTGTTGCTGATCAATGGCAAAGTTCATTTCCCCGGCCTGGACGGCAGCGAGAATGTCGGGAGAGAGATCGAAGGTGCCCAGCTGGAATTTCTGGGTGGCACCGGCTTCCTGCATGGCCTTGAGCATGGGTTCAGAGCTGAGGGGCCCCAGAGCCAGAATCGAGTCGATCTCGCTGTGTTGATTGAGATATGCCACCAGGGAATTCTTGATCTCGGTCGGATCGGTACTGGTCGCCAGCTCGTCTGCACTGCCGTCAAACCCCTCGATGAAGCCTGCACAGCGGGCATCCAGCCCCACGTTGCCCTGTTCCTGGTTGATGCACAGGCCGTGCTTGGCACCACTGTCCATCATGCGCTCAGCCGCAGCACGCCCAGCCTCATACTCGCTCTGTCCGATATGCAGGCGAGCACCGACGTCCTTGGATTTGTCGCCACCGGAATTGATGGTGATGACGGGGATCTTCTGGTCCACCGCATTCTTGATGCCCTTGCCCAGTGCATCGGCATCGGTCAATGAAATGATCAGGCCATCGGGCTGAGAGGCCACTGCGGCATCCAGCAATTGCGCCATCTTGGCCATGTCAAAGGTGGAGGGAGCGCGATACTCGACCTTGACCCCAAGCGCCTGGGCAGCATCATCCGCACCGCGTTTGACGATGGACCAGAAAGGGTCGGAGTTCTGTCCATGGGTGATCATGACATAGCGCTCGGAGTCCGCGGCCCACACGGCATTGGCGGCTGAGGCTGCCAGCAGAGCCGTGACGATGCCGGCGGTGATGCGACGAAAGCGGGACGTTTCGTGGCGGGGCTTTCCGGTACGGGGATGGGCTGGAACTGGATGAGCGTGTGAATTGGCGTGGTTCATCGATGACTCCTGACGTCTCTGATTATTGTCGTTGTCAGTACGGGCTGCCGGATTGGCGTCTCGGCATCCCGTTTCAGTGCCTCTATGGGCGCAAGCAGGATCATTTCATTGTGTGAGGTGGTGTGCCGTCACGGTGGTGCCTGTCACTCAGCGGGCGCCCTGACACAAGGCAGGAACATGGCGTTCCGTTTTGATCCGCTTATGGAATGTAGATTCCAGAATTGGGGAATGCAACAGGAATATTCGATTTATTTTTGTATTGGAATTTTCATTCCATATGCCTACACTGCCAATCATCGCTCACTCGAGGTACGGCCGCTCCGACGCCGCATTGGCAGGTGAGCCGCGACAGGAGTTCCCATGGCTGAGATAACCCCCTTGCAGACGACTGCACGCCAATTGCAGTCATTTGAATCTCTCGAAGCGCATATCACGCAGCAGTATCCGCATCTGTCGCGCCGCCTTCAGCAAAGCGCGCGCTTTTTGCTGGATCACCCCCAGGAGGTGGCTTTCGGCACGGTGGCGGGGCTTGCCGAGAAGGCTGATGTCACTCCCTCGACGCTTATTCGATTCGCGAACGCGCTGGGGTTTTCGGGCTTTTCAGAGATGCAGAAGCTGTTTCGGGCTCGCCTGGTCGAAGCGGAGCCCAGTTACAGTGAGCGCATCAGGGTCGCCCGCGAGGTGACCGGCGAGAGTCCTGGCGCTCACGAGCTGTTGAGAAGTTTCTCGGCTGCCAATCAGCAGGCACTTGGCGAACTGCCAGGACGTATCGCGCCCAAGGATATCGAGCGAGCTCTCGATCTGCTGGAAGCCGCGGAGGCTGTTCACCTTCTGGGAGCACGGCGAAGTTTCGTCGTCTCAAGCTACCTGGCCTACTCATTGCGGCATATCGCCAAACGCGCCTTCCTGATGGATGGCATGGGGGCGATGTATCGCGAGCAGGCAGAAGCGATCTCCCGCCAGGACTGTCTGCTGGTCACCAGCTTCGCGCCCTACGCAGAAGAGGTGCAGTCTGCCGTCCATGTGGCGCGTGAGCGCGGTACCCCCACGATACTCATTACCGACTCTTCCCTGAGCCCGCTGACTCACCATGCAGATGTCGTGTTGGTGGTGAACGAAGCCGAAGTGCAAGGCTTCCGAGGTCTGACGTCCACGCTATGCCTGGCCCAGGCACTTGCCATCGGACTGGGCGTTCGCCAGCAGGGCAGCGAGGAAGTGCAGGGCACCACACCGCACGACATCTCATTGCAGGAAGAGGGCGCTGCCAACCTTCGAGGCTGAAGTACGGCAAAGGCGAGCACTACAGGAGGTAGTGACCGCCGACAATCTCTCTCAATTCGTTCGAGACGCAACAACAACAAACGCCATAGATATGGAGGACGCTTCACATGAAAATCGCTCTGCTGGGCGCCGGTCGCATCGGCCGTGTTCACGCTCGCGCCATCTCTGATCACCCCCTGGCGCAACTGGCATGTGTCAGTGATGCCTTCCCGGAGGCTGCCAATTCACTCGCTGCGGAATATGGTGTGCCGGTGATGACGGCGGAGGACATCTTCGCGTCAGCGGAGATTGATGGCGTTCTGATCGCCTCCTCCACTCCGACTCACTGTGACTTCCTTGAGCGTGCGGCCCGTGCGGGCAAGGCGGTACTTTGCGAGAAGCCGATCGATCTGGATCTTGCGCGAACGCGTCACTGTCTTGGTGTGCTGGCGGAGCACCCCGTGACCTGTGCTCTGGGGTTCAATCGTCGCCATGACCCTCAGTTCTCGGCGCTCAAGCAGGCGCTGGAAGCGGGACGAATCGGCGAACTCGAGATGATCACCATCACCAGCCGTGATCCAGAGCCGCCGCCCGCAGAATATGTGGCAGCCTCGGGAGGACTCTTCCGTGACATGAGCATTCATGATCTGGACATGGCGGTCTGGCTGCTGGGCGAGCCGGTCACGGAGGTGACGGTCAGTGGCAGCTGCCTCGTGGATCCAGCCATCGGTGAAGCGGGAGATCTGGATAGCGCACTCATCAATCTGAAGAGTGCTTCCGGCAAGTTGGTCTCCATCAGCAACTCGCGTCGTGCCTGTTACGGCTATGACCAGCGGATCGAGGTCTTTGGCAGCCAGGGCATGCTGGAGGCGCGCAACGAGACGGATACGCGCCTGCGCTTCACCGGCGTGGAAGGTGTGGTGGAAGAGCGTCCACAGTGGTTCTTCCTCGAGCGTTACGCGCAGGCCTATGTGCGTGAAGTGGGAGATTTCGTCACTGCCTGGCAAGAAGGTCGTGCCCCGCTGGCCGGCGCGCAGGATGGACTCGCCGCGCTTGAACTGGCCGAAGCGGCGTTGATTTCCTATCGCGAAGGGCGCCGGGTACTGCTCAGTGAGATTCGTTGAGCCCACTTCTCCCTGCTGCTGAAAAGGACAAGAACATGACACTTCTCGTGAGACCGCATGCCCCTGGTGAAGATGGAACGCTACTGGAAGTCACTCCGGAATCTGCAGGCTGGACACACGTAGGCTTTCGCGTACATCGCCTGAAACAAGGTGAGCGTTTCGAGCGCCACACCGAGAGTCGCGAACAGTGCCTCGTGCTGCTCTCGGGACGCGCAACCGTGCGTACCGGTGACCAGACGTTCGAGAACATCGGTGAACGCATGAGCGTGTTTGAACACCTGCCGCCGTACTCGGTGTATCTTCCGGACGGGATAGCCTATTCAGTGGAAGCACTGACGGAGCTGGAGATAGCCGTCTGCAGTGCTCCGGGGCATGGCAATCATGCCGCTCGCCTGATTCGCCCCGAGCAGGTGGCCTGTTCGACACGTGGCGAGGGGACCAACACACGTCACGTGCAGGACATTCTTCCCCAGACGGAGCCCGCCGATAGTCTGTTGGTGGTGGAGGTCTATACGCCCCCTGGCAACTGGTCCAGCTACCCTCCGCACAAGCACTGTGCCGACAATCTGCCGGAAGAGTCTTTCCTGGAGGAGACGTACTACCACAAGCTCAATCCGTCACAAGGGTTTGCGTTCCAGCGCGTCTATACCGATGACCGATCCCTGGATGAAACCATGGCGGTGGAAGATGGCTGCTGTGTGATGGTACCGGAGGGGTATCATCCCGCCGCCGCTCCACACGGCTATGAGCTTTATTATCTCAATGTCATGGCTGGCCCCAAGCGGGTCTGGAAATTCAAGAATGACCCCGCGCATGAGTGGATCGTCGACATGAAATGATGCCCGAGCCGCATGATGAGAGCTGCCTCACTGTCGACACTCTCATGAAAACGCCCTGCACAATGTGCAGGGCGTTTTCGTTGTGACGCATCAATCGCAGTCTACTGCGAGGTTGCCGACGATTTGCGTGTGCTCTCCCAGCGTTGGTGGGCCTCCGGGGAGTAACTGCGGGAAGGCGTGTGCTCGAGACCGATCTTGGCGGTACCGATCGACACCAGGCGCAGCAGGGAGGCTGTCGCGACAATCACGATGAACAGCGCCGGGACACCGCCGAGGTTGGAGAGCATCTTGATGCCATCGATCCCGACGAATGCGGTCATGATCCAGGCGACGGCACCGATGGTGCAGCCCCAGATGATCTTCATGAGCAGGCGGTCATTGGTATTTTCATCGCTGTCTCCGGCCATGGCAGCCTGACTGTCGGTGCTGCACAGCTGACTGATCGCTTCGGTATTGGAGTCAGCCGCCGTCACGAAGGACAGGAAGGCGATGATCAGGAAGACGATGCCGACCAGGCCGCTCATCGGAAGCTCATCGAACAGGGCATAGATGACGGAACCGGCACCTGAATCATTCAGCAATTGATACATCGCGCCGCCGCTCTGCATATCGAATTCGATGGTGGAGCTTGCGAAGACACTGACATAGGTAATCGAGAACAGGGCGGGTGCGACCAGGTTGATCAGCATGAACTGACGCACGGTATAGCCACGGGAGATCTTGCCGAGGAACAGGGCGGAAATCGGTGCCCATGCCATCCAGTTGGCCCAGTAGAAGATGCTCCAGCTCTTCGGCCACGGATCACCATCAAAGGCACCGGTGAACAGGCTTTTCTGCATGAAATTGTTGAAATACTCGCCAGCCGCTTCCGTGCCGTAGCCGAGAATGGTCTGGGTCGGGCCACACAGGAAGACAAAGGCCATGAAGACGAAGAAGGCCTTGGCATTGATGGCGGATAGACGCGCGATGCCTTTCTGCAGACCGCTGGCCGCGGAGGCGGTAAAGCAGGCCACGATGGCCAGCGTCACCAGACCCAGCATCATGGTGCCGGTACCGGTGCCCAGGAAGCGATCCAGGCCGCCGGCAAGCGTCATGGCACCGGTTCCCAGCGAAGATGCCATGCCGCAGACCAGCGCAAACAACGCCAATGCATCCAGCGCACGCCCCTTGCGACCGATCAGCTTGTCACCGATCAATGGCACGAAAAGCGCACCCAGAGAGAAGGGTTTTCCCAGGTTGTAATGCATCAGGGCAAACAGCAAGGCGGGGACGGTATAGATGGCATACGGCGTGAATGACCAGTGAAGGAACATGGTCGATAGTGCGAATCTGGCAGCCTCAGGCGTATTGGCAGCCACATCCAGTGAACCTGGCGGAGTATGCAGATGATAGAGCGGTTCTGCGGTTGACCAGAACATGATGCCAACGGCCAGGGTGGTACACAGCGTGATGGAGAACCAGCGCCATGGCGTCAGAATCCGACTGGCATTTTCTCCGCCGATTCGCGTGCGTCCCAATGGTGAAAGGTATGTCACCAGGCACGTTACCACCATGGCAAGCGCCGTGATCGAGAACAGCCAACCGAACTTGTCGAGCACCCAGTCATTCAGGGTGGTGGTGGTCGCGAGGAATCCTTCAAGATTGATGAGGCTCGCGGCCACCGCAACCATCAGCAGGATGAACGGTGGCCAGAAGACGAGTGGGCGGACGGATGAACCAAACATGCGCATTCCTATAATTTCTTATGAGGATGCGGATGCTAACTCATAAATTTCTGTTTTGTCAGCGTTGAGATTCGCTCATCAACGGCGTATATACGCGCGCGTTCATGTAATGCGCTGGCAGGATTTACGGAAGGTTCTGTCAAAAATTACTCCAGAGGTGCGCGCGTTCTGACCGCCACGCGGGCCGCAGGGTCTACGCCACCGTGCGGGCCATGACGCTCAAGAGAAAACCACGACACCCCCGTCGCCTCTCGGCCCGGGGGTGTCGTGGTTTTCTCTTGAGGACTGCAGTATCACGCCATCTCGAGTTGGCTCAGCTGGACTGGGAAGATTGCCAACGCTGATGGGCTTCTGCCGAATAACTGCGTGACGGCGTGTGCTCGAGTCCGATCTTGGCGGTACCGATGGAGACCAGTCGAATCAACGAGGCAGTCGCGCCGATGACGATGAACAGCGCCGGCACGCCGCCGAGATTGGAGAGCATCTTGATGCCGTCGATGCCGACGAAGGAGGTCATGATCCAGGCGACGGCGCCGATGGTCGAGCCCCAGATGATCTTCATCATCAGTCGCCCCTTGCTGCGGTCTTCGCTTTCGTTGCCTGCCAGAGCCTCCTGGCTATCCGAGCTGCAGAGTTGGCTGATGGCATCGGTATTGGAGTCGGCCGCTGTCACGAAGGACAGGAAGGCGATGACCAGGAAGATCCCCCCCACCAGAGAGCTCATCGGTAGCTCATCGAAGAGTGCGTAGATCACCGAGCCCGCGCCGGAATCCGAGAGGATGCCATACAGGGCGCCGCCACTTTCCATATCCAGCTTGATCGTGGTGCTGCTGAACACCGCGACATAGATGATCGAGAAGAGCGAGGGCGCCACCATGTTGATCAGCATGAACTGCCGCACGGTATAGCCCCGCGAGATCTTGCCCAGGAACAGGGCGGAAATCGGTGCCCATGCCATCCAGTTGGCCCAGTAGAAGATGGTCCAGCTCTGTGGCCAGGGGTCATTGTCGAAGGCCCCGGTGAACAGATTCTTGCTCATGAAGTTGGTGAAGTACTCGCCAGCCGCTTCCGTGCCGTAGCCGAGGATGGTCAGCGTCGGACCGAAGGCGAACACGAAGATGAGAAAGGCGAAGAAGGCCTTGGCGTTGATGGCGGACAGGCGTGCGATGCCCTTCTGCAGACCACTGGCCGCTGAAGCGGTGAAACACAGCACGATCGCGAGGGTGACGATGCCCAGCATCAGCGGACCTGAGCCAGTGCCGAGGAAGCGGTCGATGCCGCCTGCCAGGGTCATGGCCCCTGTGCCGAGGGACGACGCCATGCCACAGACCAGGGCGAAGAGCGCGAGTGCATCGAGCACACGTCCCTTGCGACCGATCAGTCGGTCTCCCAGCAGCGGCACGAACAGGGTGCCGAGCGAGAAGGGCTTGCCGAGGTTGTAATGCATCAGGGCAAAGATCAGCGCAGGGACGGTGTAGATCGCATAGGGCGTGAACGACCAGTGCAGGAACATGGTCGAGAGCGCGAACCGCGCGGCTTCCGGGCTATTGGCGGCAATGTCCAGCGAAGTGGGCGGCGAGTGAAGATGATAAAGCGGCTCTGCGGTCGACCAGAACATGATGCCTACGGCCAACGTGGTGCATAACGTGATGGAGAACCAACGCCATGGGGACAACAGTCGCGTCGCGTTCTCGCCGCCGATACGGGTACGGCCCAGTGGCGAAAGATAGGCGATGAGGCAGGCCACCACCATGCTGAGCGCCGTGATGGAAAACAACCAGCCTAACTTGCTGAGTACCTGGTTGTTGAGATTGGTGGTGACAGCCAGAAAGCTGTCCAGATCGATCAAGCTCGCTAATACGGAGGCGAACAGCAGAATGAAAGGTGGCCAGAAGACCAGTGGACGCACGGATGCTCCGAACATGTGAGTTTCCTCGTTCTTGTTGTCGTGTCTTGCGATGTTGCCGGGGAGGGCGCCAGTCGATCAGGGGCATGCAGTGAACTGCCGTGCAGCGTAGGGCAGTGGTAAGAGAAAAATCTTCTCGGCTGTCGTCAATGGATGCGTGGAGGGCGTATTCGGGATAGTGAAAATTCGTGCATAAGCAGCAAGACCGCATGGGCGGCACCTTCTCGCCTCAGGTCTGAGCCTCGTCTCGCAACAATTCGCGAATCATCTCTGCACAGGTATCGAATATCGGGTGCGTCAGGCTGGGAGAGCGATGAAGTTCGATCTCCGCGGTAGGCAGCGTTGGCAGACCCATGTCCTCACCCAGTTCATACCAGTCTTCAGGCAACGAACGTCGATCTGCCACCGTGATGGCATGGCCCTGATTGACGATGACTCTCAAGCCGCTGGGGCTCTGACTGGTGGAATCGATACGCCAGCCGCGTTCGGCCTGCGTCAGGGCGGACAAGGCCCGTTCGCGATAGATGCATTGCTCAGGGAACAGTGCCAATGGCAGCGGAGCGCAGGGGTCCAGCACGAAGCGTTGATGCGCCGCCCACACCACAGGCTCGCGAGACAGCAACTCCCCCTGGCGTTGTTGGTTGTGACTGACCGCGATGACCAGATCCAGCTGACCGGCATCGAGCTGTTCCAGCAGTTCCGTGGACATCCGGCAGTGGATGTGTGGCCGGATCTGGGGATGACGCTCACTGATCTGTGCCAATAGCTGCGGCAGCCAGGTGGTGGCGTAGTCCTCCGGCAAGCCGAGGCGCAACGTGATCGGTTGATCGTTTTCACCGAGGGCAGCCACGGCTTCACGTTGCAATTGCAGGATGCGGCGTGCGTAGCGAAGAAACGTTCGGCCGGCATCGGTCAATTCCATATGACGACTGGTGCGTATCAGCAGTCGGTAGCCGAGTCGTTCCTCGAGAGTGCTGATGCGCAGACTGACGGTGGACTGGGTACGGTGCAGATGGCGTGACGCCTGAGTGAAGCTCCCGCTGTCGGCGACGGTCACGAATGCCAGCAGCAGATCCGTATCCAGCGAGGGCAAGGGGCGAGGCGCGTTCACGCTTGATGTATCGGGTCTGCCGATGGATTTCATTGAAATGACTCGTTTCTCAAATGCATGGATTCTGGCCAGCATAGTGCCTGACCCACGAGCTGTCTTGTCCCCCAGCCCCATGACGTGAGGATACCTCCGTGACTGACCTGACTTCCGCGATGCCCCCGCCATTGGCCGATGCCGAGACCGTCGATCTCTCCGCGTTGGTCGATACCGAGCGTTACCCCCTGCATGACCCCCGATCTCCAGCGCTTGAGGCCGCGATCGCCAAGGCGCGTGAAGATCTTGAACGTGAGGGTTGCGCCGTATTGAGAGGATTTCTGCGTCCGGAGCGTCTTGCGCAGATGCAAGCGGAAACGGCTCGTCTCGCCGAGTGCGCGTTCTTCAACACTCGCGAGGTGAATGCCTATTTCACGGCCGATGACGACCGCTTGCCCCACCAGGATCCGCGTCGCCTGTTCATGACCCGCACCAGTGGCTTCGTGACGCGCGACATGATTCCTGCCGATAGCCTGATGCAGCGGCTGTACGTCTCGCAGGCCATGAAGCAACTGGTGTCGGCCTGTCTTGGGCGCGAGCGGGTGTACGAGTATGCCGACCCCTTTGCCGGGCTCGTGCTCAACGTGCTGCCAGAGGGAACCGAGCAACCCTGGCACTACGACACCAACGAATTCATCGTCACCATGATGACCCAACGGCCCGAGAGTGGTGGACAGTTCGAGTATTGTCCCGGCATCCGCACCCCCAACGATGAACACTACGCTGCCGTGGGCGAAGTGATCCGGGGAGAGTCGCGTGAAGCGGTGAAGACCCTGAGTCTCAACCCGGGGGATCTGCAGTTGTTCAAGGGGCGGTTCAGTCTGCACCGCGTCACGCAGGTGTCGGGTGAGGTGCCCCGACTGACGGCGATCTTCGCCTATTCCGAAACGCCGGGAGTGGTGGGGCGACTGGAACGCACGCGCCAGCTGTATGGGCGCGTCTCGGAGCAGCACATTCTGGCGGAAGCCCGATACGTCCAGCGCGCCGACGGTCTGCTCGACTGATCGATGTCCGGTATACCCGTGACGCCTTCTCAACTTGCATGCGCCTTTCGGGCGCTTGATCGAACACTCCCCACAGGGCATCCCACATGAAAATGGACCTGACGGCGATGGGCATCCTCGCTCCGACCCATGTACTGGAAGACTGCGAACCGACGTCGGAAGAGATTGCGCAGATCCAATGTGACCGACTCGCGCGTGTTCGCCAGGAGTTGGCCCGACGCGATATCACGGCGGCAGTCCTGTTCGACCCGGCACACGTCCGCTATGCCACCGGGTCCCGCAACATGCAGGTGTACAGTTCGCGCAATCCCGCTCGCTACGTATTCGTCCCCGCCGCAGGGCCGGTCGTGTTGTTCGAGTTCTCGGGGTGCGAACACCTGGCCAGCCATCTACCGACCGTGGACGAGATTCGCCCGGCCAAGGCGATTTCCTATTACTTCAACGAGAAGAATACACAAGCCGTCACCAGAGCCTGGGCGGATGAAATCATCGATCTGGTGCGTCAGTGCGGCGGAGGTGAGCGGATCGCCATCGAAAGCGCAACCGCGGAAGCCGCTTTCATGCTCGAGCAGCGAGGCTATCAGGTGCTGGATGCTCAGGAGCCTCTTGAGCAGGCGCGAGCCTTCAAGGTGCCCAACGAGATAAAGATGATTCGCTCCTCGCTGAGAGCGGTCGAGGAGGGAGTGCGCAAACTGGAGGCCTCCATACGGCCTGGGGTCACCGAGAATCACGTCTGGTCCCGGCTGCATCAGCACATCATCGAGACAGACGCCGACTTCATCGAGACCCGCCTCATGAATTCCGGGCCGCGCACCAATCCCTGGTTCCAGGAATGTTCCGACCGGATCATCCAGGCGGGAGAACTGGTCGCGCTGGATACCGATGTGGTCGGGCGTTACGGGTACTACGCGGATTTCTCGAGAACCTTCCTGTGTGGCACGGGTGAGGCCAGCGCCGAGCAGAAATCGCTCTATCGCATGGCGTATGACCAGATCCAGACCAACATGGAAAATCTCAAGCCGGGGGTCAGCTTCAAGGAATACGCCGAACGTGCCTGGCGCATCCCTCCCGGCTATCGCGCGCGTCGCTACTTTGCCCTGGCACATGGTGTCGGAATGAACGGTGAGTATCCCTACATCGTTCATCGCGAGGATATCGAGGACAAGGGTTACGACGGCATTCTCGAGCCTGGGATGACGCTATGCGTGGAGAGCTATATCGGACATGAGTCCGGCGGCGAAGGCGTCAAGCTCGAAGAGCAGCTGTACATTCGTGACGATGGTCAGGTGGAACTGTTGTCGGACTATCCCTTCGATGAGCGCCTGCTGAGCCAGGCCGTTTGAGTCAGGCCGGTTGAGTCAGGCCGGCGGAGCCGGACCCAGGTAGCTTGCCGACGCGCATCGGCATTACGCGGCATGGCGGCTTTGGTAACATGAGGTCAATTGTGCGGGTGGCTGTCAGCGACGGTCACCCGCTTTGCCATTGTCTCATGGCGAAAGAGGGCCAGAGGGCGGCCGTGTGCCGTGAACGGGAGAGAGCGTCGAGAACGTCTATCGTTCATGGGTACCGGTTGCTTCCTGCTCGCCTTTCGCCTTTCGTGAGTGTCGTCTATGCCAACCCCTCTGCCACTGCAGAAACTGCCGCCCTTGAGTTCGCTGAAAGGGTTTGAAGCGGCTGCGCGTCTGCTGAGTCTCCGCGCGGCTGCCGAGGAGCTGAACCTGACGCATCCGGCCATCGCCAACCAGATTCAGCGTCTCGAAGAGAGTCTGGAGGTGAAACTGTTTGCCCGTGAAGGCCGTCATGTGGTGCTGACGGCGGCTGGCGAGCGTTTCTATCCGGTGGTGCGTGAAGCGCTGGCGGGTCTGGTGCAAGGCGCCGAGTCTCTGCGCCAGATGCAGCATGCCCAGCCGCTGACGATTCAGGTCTATGTGACGACCTCGATTCGCTGGTTGGCACCTCGCTTGTCGCATTTCCAGGCCATGCATCCTGAAGTCGAGCTCAAGCTGATGACGTGCAGTCTCGGCTGGGAGTTCGATGAGGCCAATGCCGATGTCGGTATCGTGTTCCGCGATGCGCCGCTGGCGGATCACCTCCACTGGCAGCCGTTGTTCGAGTCACGCCTCTTCCCGGTCTGCAGCCCTCAGCTGCTGGGCGATGATGCACGCCCGGTCCCCGCGGATGCCTTGAAGACGCTGCCGTTGATCGGGGTCTACACCGAGGGCTGGAATTGGGAGAGTTACTTCGAGGCATTGTCGCTAGGCCCTTGTCCTACCCGCAATTGCATCGTGGTCGACACCCTGGCTGTCGCCCTGGAGATGGCGGCGCGGGGGGAGGGCGTGGCATTGGTCAACGGGCCCTTTGCCGACGATGACCTGGCGAACGGTCGACTCATCAACCCGACCGGGCAGGTGACGACAGGGCGCGGTGAATGGGGTGCTGTCTGTCACCGCGAGCTGGAGCGGGATCCGCGCGTCGCGACCCTCCTTGGCTGGCTGGCGTCGCAGAGTCGCAGCGTGCCTACCTGATCCGCCAGAGCGAGAGCGGTTACGTGACAACGCCACCTTCGGGTGGCGTTCTTGTTTCCGACATCTGGTTCTGGGTTCTGGCGCATAAGGCTCTGACGTTTGTGGGCGGATCGCGGATCGCGGATCGCTGTGCGGAGGCGCGGGGTCTAGGCGGGCTCACAAAAATTGTTACCAATCGCCAAATTCTTATGAATTGTTGGCAGGCAGGTCGGCCAGTAGGGTGAGCCTCAAGATGACATGGGCCACACCGGACAGGATTTCCCTCCGTCCCGAGCGGCCCTGTGCAGTACACCGGACAGCCAGCAGGCAGACAGCAGAGAGGACAGCACATGAAAGTCGGATTCATCGGTCTCGGTAACGTGGGTGGCAAGCTGGCAGGTAGCCTGCTGCGCAATGGGCATGACGTCACCGTGCGTGACCTTGACCCGGAAGCCGCCAAGCCTTTCCTCGCGCAGGGTGCCAAGTGGGCGGATTCTTCCAAGGAACTCGCCGAAGCCAACGACATGGTCATCACCTGCCTGCCGTCTCCGGCTGCCTGCAGCGCCGTGATGGAAAGCGATGACGGCATCATTGCCGGTCTGTGCGAAGGCAAGATCTGGCTCGAGATGAGTACCACCGATGACGGCGAACTGCGTCGCATCGCCGACAAGGTGCTGGCCACCGGTGCCAAGGCACTGGAAGCCCCGGTCTCTGGCGGCTGCCACCGCGCCGCCACTGGCAACATCTCCATCTTTGTCGGCGGTGACCGCGAATCCTTCGAGCAGGTGCTGCCGGTGCTGACCAACCTGGGTCGCCGTGTCCTGCACACCGGGGAACTGGGCACCGCCTCGGTGCTCAAGGTGATGACCAACTACCTGGCCACCGCCAACCTGTGCGCCGTCGCCGAAGCCCTGACCGTCTGCAAGAAGGCCGGCATGGACATGAATACCACTTACGAGGCGATCAAGATTTCCTCGGGCAACTCCTTCGTCCACGAGACCGAGTCCCAGGTCATCCTGAACGGAAGCCGCAACATCAGCTTCACCATGGATCTGGTGCTCAAGGATGTCGGCCTGTTCGACACCCTGGCCAGGAACCTGGACGTGCCGCTGGAAATCTCCCCGATGCTGATGGACATCTTCCGCGATGGCCAGGAACGCTTCGGTCCGCGTGAGTGGTCCTCCAACATCATCCGTCGTCTCGAGGAAGCCGCCGATATCCGTGTGCTCGGCACCGGCTTCCCGGCAGAGTTGACCGATGACGAGCCGGAAGAAGTCGGCTACGAGGTCGGCGTTACCGGCCGCAGCTGAGCCGTGAAGACTGCCCCGGGGTGCCGTGCGAATGGCCTCCGGGGCATTTGCGTTTGAGACTCACCCTCAGGGAGAGTGTTATCTCCCACCAGCAACGAGAGGTCTGGCATGCAACATCACGACAACTTCTACATCAATGGCCACTGGCAGACACCCTTCGGGCGCGAGCGCATGGAGGTCATCAATCCGGCCACCGGCGAGCTGTGCGCCAGTGTGCCGCGCGCCGGTGAGCAGGATGTGGAGGCTGCCATCATGGCAGCACGTCAGGCGCTGCCTGCCTGGTCCACGACATCCGCGCAGGAACGCCACGATATCCTGATGGCGGCAGCGGATGAGATGCAGCGTCGCTTCGATGAGCTGCGCGACGTCCAGGTGCTCACCATGGGTTGCCCGGTGCAACTGGCCGGCGCGCTACACGTGGAAGGCCCCATCGAGGGAATGCGTTACTACGCTGAACGCGCCTTCCAGATGGAAGAGGACGAGCGCAAGGGCGATGTGACGCTGATGCGCGAGCCCATCGGCGTCTGCTCGCTGATCAATCCGTGGAACTATCCGCTGCATCAGTTGATCGGCAAGCTGGCCCCGGCGCTGGCGGCAGGCTGCACCGTGATCGCCAAGCCGACAGAGCAGACCCCGCTGCAGGACTTCATCATGGCCGAGATCTTCGAGAAGGTCGGTCTGCCTGCAGGTGTCTTCAATGTGGTGACGGGCGAGGGTAGCGAGATCGGTCCGGTGATGTCCGGCCATCCGCAAGTGGATATGGTGTCCTTCACTGGCTCCACCATTGCCGGTAGCAAGGTCGCCGAGAGTGCCGCGCCCACCGTCAAGCGGGTCTGTCAGGAACTGGGTGGCAAGTCGCCGCTGCTGGTGACCGAAGATGCCGACCTGGCCGCGGCCGTGCGCTTGAACGTCGAGAACGTGATGGCCAACACCGGCCAGACCTGCGACGCCTTCACTCGCTTGCTGGTGCCGCGTTCGCGACTGGAAGAGGCGACCCGCCTGGCGGTCGAGATCGCCAATGAGCAGGTGGTGGGTGACCCGAACGACCCGGCGACCACCATGGGGCCGCTGGTCTCCGAGCGTCAGCGCGAACGTGTCCTGCATCTGGTGCAGCGTGCCATCGATGACGGTGTCGAGCTGGCGCTCGGTGGCGTCGAGCCGCCCGAAGGGCTCGAGAAGGGCTACTATGTGCGTCCGACCATCTTCACCAATGTCAGCAATGAAATGGAGATCGCCCGTGAGGAGATCTTCGGCCCGGTGTTGTGCATCCTGCCCTACGACGACGTGAAGCAGGGGATCGCCATCGCCAATGACAGCGTCTATGGCCTGTCATCTGCGGTCTATGCGCGTGACGCCGAGGCAGCATTGCCCATCGCCCGCTGCATGCAGGCAGGACAATGCTATCTGCAAGGGGCAGAGTTCTCCTTCGATGCCCCCTTCGGTGGCTACAAGCGTTCCGGCAACGGCCGCGAATGGGGTGACGAAGGCCTGGCGGAATATGTCGAGGTCAAGGCACTGCTCGGGGCGCCGGCCATCGCCTGACAGAAGGCGGGCCGCGCCGCCGTGATGCCACGCAAGATACCCGTGATTCGTGAGGCCAGAGTGGCCCGTGAATCACGGGTATCTTGCATTCGCGCCATCGACCATTCGCGCCATCGACAAAAGGCGCCCTCAAGGTACTTGTCGGCTGTCGCCGCCGCGTTTCGCTATCAGAGCAACGCCCATCGCGTCTGTCAGATCGCTGGGTGCTGAAAAATACCTATATTGGGCGCTGAAAATACCTATATATAGTGGCAAGACTTTGTGCGGTGCAGCATGGCGGGCTCGCCAGGCAACGTTTTCGGCCTCAGATGATGCGCGAGGACAGCTGGCGCGCCGCCTGGACCAGATGCTTGGAGTAGGCGCGTGCCTGCTGCGGATTCAGCCAGTCCTGGCTGATGACGGCGCTAATGGCGGCGATGGGCTCATTGCGCATGTTCAGTACAGGCGCGGCGATACAGCTCAATTGTCCCTCGGCATCGCCACTGGATACGGCATACCCGAGGCGTTGCGCACGCTCAAGCTTGGCATCCATCTCGTCACGGCGTTCGGCCAGTTCGGGCGTGATACGCGTCGCAGCCTCCAGGTACAGCTGACGCGAGCTCTCGGGGCGCATGGCGAGAATCGCCTTGCCGGCGGCGCAGGCGTGCTGAGCCATGGTCTTGCCGATATAGAGGTTGTAGCTGCCACTGCCGGAGGCATCGACCTTCGAGATCACCACCACCTGGTCGCCGATGGGGATGCACAGGAAGATCGAGCGATGAATCTCGTTCTTGAGAATCTCCGCGATGGGGTAGAAGACCGGGATCAGGCTCTGCTTGTTGTAGATCGTCGAGGAGATCTGGAAGATGCGCGAGCCGATGCAATAGGACTTCTTGCGACCGGGATCGTGAGCGACCAGCTGATGGTGCAGCAGGGAGTTGATCACGCGGTGACCGGTAGCGGGCGAGATTCCGGTGGACTCACAGATTTCCGAGAGCGTCAGCGGGTAGGAGGCTGCCGCAAGCAGATCCAGAATCATGACACTGTGGTCGACGGCAGGGGCTTTGGTCTTCTCGTGATTCATGAACGCGGGGTCACTCCGAAACGCGAATCTCGGTCACAGGCGGCTTCTGACCGAAGGCTGTGACACTGTGACGACGGAAGGGCGATGCCTCGGACTGCATCGCCCATCCGTGGAAAGGGGAACGGCCCATAGGGTACCAGACCCATGGGCCGTTCGTGGGGTTGGCGGCTATCCGCCGGGTCAGTCAGCGTGGTCGGCCAGCACCAGATCCGCGCCTTTTTCCGCCACCATCATCACCGGCGCATTCAGGTTGCCGGAGGTGATATTGGGGAAGATGGCGGCATCGATGACGCGCAGCCCCGCCACGCCATGTACCTTCAGCCGGCTGTCGACCACGGCGTTCGCCTTGTCCGGCCCCATCGCGCAGGAACCGCACAGGTGGTAGATGGAGCCACCCTGGGAGCGGAAATACGCAAGCATGCTGTCCTCATCGTGGGCCGTCTCGGCCGGGGCGACCTCGCATTCGGTGACGGCCTTGAGAGCGGGCGCGCCCATCAGCTTGCGCACCAGACGACTGCCCTGAATCACCTCATCGATGTCCTTCTGGGTACTGAGGTAGTTGGGGCAGATCGTCGCCGGGTCTGCCGGGTCTGCCGAGGACAGTGAAATGCTGCCACGGCTGGTCGGTCGGCAGGAATTGAAGGCCAGCAGGAAGCCGGAATACGGCTCCGGTGTCAGCTTGGCTCTCGGGTCGTTGGGAATCTGGTAGGACATCGGATTGAAGTAGAGCTGGATGTTCGGCTCTGGCTCCGCCTCGCTGCCCCGGAAGAATCCTCCGGCCTGATTCACGCTCATGCCCAGCGGCCCGCTGCGGTTGATCAGATACTGCAGTCCCGCCTTGGCCTGGCCCCAGAAGGACGCGAAGTCATCATTCAGTGTGGTGCGATTGGCGCGGTAGTAGTAGCTGGCGCACAGGTGGTCCTGCAGATTCTGACCGACGGCCGGCAGGTCTACCTGTGTCTCGATACCATGCGTGGCCAGCGCCTCACGCCCGCCGATCCCCGAAAGCTGCAGCAGCTTCGGGGAGTCCACGGCGCCAGCGCAGAGAATGACTTCGCGACGCGCCGTCACCTCGATGACTTCGTCATCAAGCCGGTAGGCAACACCCGTGGCACGCTTGCCGCCATCGGGCGTCTCTTCCAGCGTCACGCGCTCCACCCGACAGATATGCTTGAGCGTGAGGTTGTCGCGTGACAGTGCCGGCTTCAGGTAGGCGGTATTGCTGGAATCCCGCTGTCCCTTGCGGATGTTGGCCTCATAGATGCCAGCCCCCTCGAAGTGTTCGCCATTGAAATCATCATTGAGCGTGTACCCTAGCTCGCGGGCACCTTCCAGCCACGACTGACAGATCGGGTGCGCGCCATGTTTCAGCGGCGTGATGCCGATCAGGCCCTGGCCGGAGCGATACTCGGTATCGCCATCCGGGTGGCATTCAAGACGCTTGAAGTAGGGCAGTACCTCGCGATAGGACCAGCCCTCGTTGCCGGCGCGCGCCCAGTCATCGAAGTCCGAGGCCTGACCCCGGACATAGATCATCGCATTGATGGAACCGGAGCCACCCTGCACCTTGCCGCGAGGGGTATAGATCTTGCGGCCCCCCATCGCGGCTTCTTCCTTGCTGTA
The DNA here is from genome assembly GCF_029846385.1 of Cobetia sp. 10Alg 146. NCBI lineage: Bacteria > Pseudomonadati > Pseudomonadota > Gammaproteobacteria > Oceanospirillales > Halomonadaceae > Cobetia > Cobetia sp. 10Alg 146. Next base: position 264,548 of record NZ_JARWKT010000004.1, on the reverse strand, counting down.
ATACATGTAGTTGTAGGTCGGGTTGTAGTAGGTCTTGGCGAACCCGACCGGCACCTTGATCCAGGGCGAGGTGTCCTTGCCGCCGGCCTCCAGCAGCAACACCTTGTGGCGACCGTTGGCGCTCAGCCGGTTGGCGAGGATGCACCCCGCCGACCCGGCACCGACAATGATGAAATCGTATTGCATCGGCGTTACGCCTCCGGCTTGCGCTTCCAGTCGGTGCTGGACTGTTCCTTCACGTCATAGGGACGCGGGTCCATGCTCAGGTGCAGTGTCCGGCCGGTGTAAGGCGAATTGGCCTTGACCACGTCCATGTCCAGCTCGACCCCCAGACCCGGCTTGGTGGAGGGGATGATGTAGCCATCACGCCACTCGATCTTCTCCTTGAGCACATCGGCGTGGAAGCCATCCCAGGTGCCGATGCTTTCCTGAATCAGGAAGTTGGGCGTGGCGGTCGCCAGCTGGATGCTGGCCGCGGCGCCGACCGGGCCGTTGTAGAGATGCGGTGCGATCTGGGCGTAATAGACTTCTGCCAGCGCCGCGATCTTCTTGCCTTCCAGAATGCCGCCGACGCGCCCCAGGTTCATCTGCAGGATGGAGGCCGCGTTATTCTTGAGCACATCGTGGAATTCGTACTTGGTGGTCAGGCGCTCACCGGTCGCGACCGGAATGGAGGTGTGGTCTGCCACGCGCGCCATGGCTTCGCTCTGTCCCGGTGGTACCGGCTCTTCCAGCCACAGCGGGTCATAGGGCTCGAGATACTTGGCGAGACGAATGGCAGATGCCGGTGTCATCTGGCCGTGGGTGCCGAACAGCAGATCACAGCTGTTGCCGACCGCTTCGCGGATGCGGCGGCAGAAGGTGGCGCTCTTGTCCATGCCTTCCAGAGACAGCATCTGGCCGGAGTAGGCGGTGTAGGGGCCAGCCGGATCGAACTTCAATGCGGTGAAGCCCTTTTCCTTGTTCTCCAGTGCGCACTCGACGGCCAGCTCGACGTTGTCATAGTCGTAGTTGCCGCGTGCATCCTTGGGGTACAGGTAGGTGTAGGAACGCAGCTTGTCGTGGACCTTGCCACCGATCAGTTCATAGACCGGCAGGCCAGCCGCCTTGCCGACGATGTCCCAGCAGGCCATCTCGAGACCACTCAGCACGCCCATCATGGTGAGATCAGGGCGTTGGGTGAAGCCACTGGAGAAGGCTTCGCGGTACAGACGTTCAATATGATGCGGGTTCTTGCCTTCCAGATAACGCGAGAAGACATCGGCGATCGCCTTGCTCATGACTTCCGGATGGAAGGTGGCGGCGTAGACTTCACCGACCCCTTCAATGCCGCAAGCGGTACGTAGCTGGACGAAGATCCAGTACATGCCGCCGACGTGGGGCGGCGGAGTGGCGACGATGTGTGTCTCGCAACTGACAACTTTCATGGTGGCAGGCCTTTCAGTGGTCACTGGCTAGCAGGATGGTGTGGGAGCGCACTGCTTGGCATGCCGTCATTCGACGCCAACAGCGCGCTTCCGGAAAGAAATGGGGTAGGGCGTCAGCGCCTCCGAGGAGAGGGCTCCCCGGAGGCGTGACAGGCAAGACGGAATGGCGTGATCAGTAGTTCATCACGACCAGACGGGTCTGGGTGTAGTCGAGCATGCCGTGCTTGCCATCATCACCGCCCAGACCAGAGCGCTTCCAGCCGGCGTGGTAGCCCTGGTAGGGGTCCGCCGGGGTGCGGTTGATGTAGAGCTCGCCGGCTTCGATGTTGTTGGCGACCTTCATGGCAGTGCGATAGTTCTCGGTGAAGACCACGGAGGCCAGGCCGAACTGGTGATCGTTGGCCAGCTCCAGGGCTTCATCGATATCGCGGTAGGTCAGCACTGGCAGCACCGGACCGAAGATCTCTTCCTGCACGATCTCCATGTCCTGACGGCAACCGGTCAGCAGGGTCGGCGGGTAGAAGTGACCCTTGCCCTCGGGGATGTAGCCGCCGATTTCCAGAGTGGCGCCGTCATCGATGGCGCGTTCCACCATCTGATGGATGTTGAGGCGCGAATTCTCGTTGATCAGCGGCCCCATCAGGCTGGCATCGTCCAGTCGGTTGCCGAACTTGACGCCTTCCATCTGCTGCTTCAGCTGGGCGACGAAATCGTCATAGACGGATTCGTGCACATAGACACGCTCGATGGCGGTGCACAGCTGGCCACAGTTGGTGAGGGTAGAGGCCGCGATCTGTGCCGCTGCCTTGGCCAGATCGGCATCCGGTTCGACGATGGCCGGTGACTTGCCGCCCAGCTCCAACGAGGACTTGGCGATGTTGACCTGGGAATATTCCAGCACCTTGCGACCGGCGCCGACGCTGCCGGTCAGGGTGATCATGCCCACCTTGGGATGTGTGCAGACGGCTTCCGCGGTGCCGTGGTCCATCGCCAGGATGTTGACGATGCCTGCCGGAATACCGGCATCCTGGATCGCCTTGGCGATCTCGAAGGCGGAGGTCGGGGTGTTGTTGCTTGGACGCACGACCACGGCATTGCCGGTGATCAGCGCCGGGGCAATCTTGCGCAGCAGGGTGAATACCGGGTAGTTGAACGGAATCAGGCAGGCCACGACGCCGATGGGCTCACGCTGCAGCAGCAGGCTTTCATTGGGAGTGTCGCTGGGGACGATCTCGCCCTCGATACGGCGTGCCCACTCGGCGTGGTAGCGCGTGATGTCGGCGGCGTAGACGGCTTCATTGGTAGCGTCTTCCAGGCTCTTGCCCGACTCATCTGCCAATGCCTGGCCGATGGCATCCTTGCGCGCCATCAGGGCCTCGGCAAGCTTGTGCATGTAGCCGGCACGCTCGGTGCTGGTCTTGGCACGCCAGTCCTTCTGAGCCTTGGCCGCAATGCTCACCGCTTCAAGCGCTTCGTCAGTGGTTGCTGCCTGCACCTGACCTACCAGTGCTTCGGTGGCCGGGTTGTAGACCGAAATCATCTCGCCCTGGGATGAGGCGACGAATTCGTTGTTGATGAAGTTCTTGTCAGTGCGCATGCATCACTCCTCCTGAATTTGGCTTACAGGCTATGAAGCGGTGCCAAGACTGTCAAACTGTTTTTCACATACGGAAGTTAAATTCCTTATATGGAATTTTTGATTGGAACTACCTTGATCGTCATGTCTTCCATGGCTGTCATGCCTGCCTGTGGCGGCGGCCATGCCATCGAGAGATTTCCGCTGGCATCCTGGGGCATGTCCTGTTCAGCGATGTCATCTGCCATGGCAGTGCTTCACGCTACATGCTGCCGGCGAAAAGAGAGTGGGAAAGCCGTTGGTTCTGACACGATCTCATGACGCGCGTGCAGGAATGTCAGGCGAGAATTCCCACATTTGAGTTGCCTCTTTCTGGCCCTTCATGGCGCATCTTTCGCTGGAATTAACGCGCTTTCAGCGTAAGTGTTCACTCTGTTGAGTCATTAACTAAATCAGTGCATTCCTATATGCTGTGCCACCTGATCGAGAGCCAGGGACGGGCCAGTGACCTAAGGCCATCGTCTACGTCAATTGCCAGGGATGCAGAACATGTCAGATTCATGGGTACTCGACGCCTTGCTGTCGTCGTTTGATGTCTCACTGAGCCAGAACGAGCGCCTGCTCACGCTTGAGATGAGTGGCGCGGACTTCATCCCTCATCGCCTGGTGGGGGAAGAGCGTATGTCGCGTCCCTTCGCTTATACCCTCGACTGCATCTCCCAGAACGGCGATATCGAGCTCAAGACCCTGATGGCGCAGCCGGCGGCGCTCTCGGTGCGTCAGGCCGATGGCAGCTACCGCGAGCTTTCGGGGCTGGTCGAGTCCGCCGCGCTGCTCGGTGAGGACGGTGGCGTCTTCTATTACCAGCTGACGCTGGTGCCGTGGATGGCGATGCTCAAGCTCGGCCGCGACAGCCGCATCTTCCAGGACCTCACCGCGGTCGAGGTGATCGAGTCGGTGTTCTCGAATCACGCCATCGCGCAAGGTGAAGCCCAGGGCGGCTGGCGGCTGGATCTGCGCCGCGAGTATCCGGCGCGCAGCTACTGCGTGCAGTATCGCGAGAGCGATTTCCAGTTCGTCAATCGCCTGATGGAGCAGGAAGGGCTGTTCTACTACTTCGAACATGCCACTGACGACAGCGACTTCAATGGCCACCGCCTCGTCATCACCGACGATGTCGCGACCTGCGCACCGGTCGAGCCACAAGTCATCCGCTTCCATCGCCAGGACGCCACCGAACTGGAAGACTCCATCACCCAGTGGAGCGGCCGCCGTCAGCAGCAACCGACGCGCGTCAGCCTCGGCACCTTCGATTACAAGCAGCCGGGCCTCGAAAAGCGCTCAGGCCAGGACACGCGTAGCGATCAGGGCAACCTCAGCGAGCAGGAAGTCAACGACTATCCCGGCGAGTACTACTTTGATGACCATTCGCGCGGCGAACGCCTGACCGTCAATCGTCTCGAGGCCCATGAATCCCGCGCCAAGCGTTTCTACGGTGCCGGGGGTACCCGCCAGTTGAAGGTCGGCCGCTGGTTCGAACTCAGCCAGCACGCCCGCCATGAAGACGGCGATTCCAGTGAGCGCGAATTTCTGGTGCTTGGCCTGACCGTCTGCGCCGAGAATGCGCTGCCGGTCTCCGCACACCTCAAGGCGCTACCGGGCAGCCTGCAGGCGCGCATGGCCGAGGCACGCAAGGCGCATGGCCTCAATGAAAGCGCTCACGAAGACTACGCCGATGTCGGCACCGGCCAGTACCTGATCGACTTCGAATCTCAGCGCCTCAGTCAGCCGTATCGTCCGTCTCTCGATCATCCGCGCCCCAATCTGGGTGGCCCGCAGACCGCGATTGTCGTCGGCCCCGAGAACGAAGAGATTCACACCGACTCGCTCAACCGCGTGCGCGTCCAGTTCCACTGGGACCGCAGCGAGAAGGGTGCCGCCGATGCCAGCTGCTGGCTGCGTGTCGCCCAGCCCAACGCCGGTGCCGGCTGGGGCAGTGTGTTCGTGCCGCGTATCGGCCAGGAAGTCATCGTCGATTTCCTCGAAGGCGACGTGGATCGTCCGCTGATCACCGGGCGGGTCTACAACGGCGACCAGACCCCGCAATGGCACTCCAACGGCCTGCTCTCCGGCCTCAAGAGCAAGACCTATCGTGGCAACAAGTACAACGAGCTGGTGTTCGATGACGCGACGGATCAGGAGCGTGTGCGCCTGAACTCGGAGCACGAGAAATCCCAGCTCAACCTCGGCTACCTGATCCACCAGCAGGGCAACACACGCGGCAGTTTCCGTGGCACCGGCTTCGAGCTGCGCTCGGACGCCTATGGGGCGATTCGTGCCAACAGCGGCCTGATGCTCAGTAGCTGGGGACAGATCGCGGCCAGTGGCGAGCAGCTGGATCTCTCTCCTGCGCAACAGCAACTCGCCAGCGCCTATCAGCTAGCCAATACGCTCAGCGACAGCGCCACCAGCCACAACGCCGAGGCGCTCGCGGCGCGCACGCAGATCAAGCAGGCCAGCGACGATACCCAAGGCACTTATGGCGCCGATGACAGCGGTAGCCGCTTCGACGGTAGCTCAGCCCAGAGCGCCACCAATGGCGGGCGAGGGCAGGCAGCGCGCCTGAATGCGCCCTGGCTGCATCTCACATCCCCCGCCGGCATCGCCACCAGTACGCCGGAATCGACGCACCTGGCACAGGGCCGCTCGCTCAGCGTCACCAGTGGCGAAGACATCAACCTGGCCACCGGGCGCAGTCTGGTAGGCGCCGTGGTCGAGAAGTTCTCGCTGTTCGTGCAGCGCTCCGGCATCAAGCTGTTTGCCGGCAAGGGCAAGGTCGAAGTTCAGGCGCAAAGCGATGCGATGGACCTGACGGCGGAAAAGGACGTCACCATCACCTCCACCGAGAACGACATCGATATCAATGCCGCCAAGGAGATTCTGCTCACCTGTGGTGGTGCCTATGTCCGCCTCAAGGACGGCAATATCGAACTGCACGCGCCGGGCAAGATTGATGTCAAAGGTGCGCAGCACAGCTTCGGTGGGCCGACGAGTCTGAATGCCGCGATGACGGAATTGCCGGAAGGCGAAGACTTGCTGTGTCCGAGTAAAGGACAAAGCGCTGCCGCCAATGGCGACGGTGTGGTGGAGTCCTGATATGGCCATGCTGGATGAGGCGGAATTCCTGCAGGTGGCAAGACAAGCGGCTACCGAGTCACGCCTGTATCGCGTGGTAGATCCAAGCAATACGCCGCAGCGCGCATTGAGTGCGAAGGACCAGAAATCCGCGGGCCTGGTACGCAACGGATTCTATGCCCAGACGCCATCGCAGAAACTCTATCTACAACCGGTGCCGCCAGAAACGCACCTGGGCAAAGAGCTGGAGAAGGAGAGGCAGCAACGCTCTGCAAGCCTCACCACTCCGGTCGCGTTCGGTGGCTGGGTCATCACAGCCCAGCCGCTCTCCAGCGTGGTGTCATATTTCCAGCGCCAACTTGAGCAGACGACCCCGGAAGGCAAGAAGGCGCTGCTGCGCTTTCATGACCCCAGGGTATTGGAGCGCCTCGAGGCCATTCTTGACCGCGAGCAGCTATCGGCATTGCTGGGGCCTGTCGATCAGTGGATCTACCTGGATAACGCCCACGCGCTGCAGAGCATCGCACCACACAGTGAGCAGCGTCACCTAGGGAGATTGAACCTGACATTGCCGCAGTGGTCTGCCATTAGACGGATAGGGATGCTGAATCATTGCCTGGAGCTATATCGCACGCTGCCGGAAGAGAGCAAGGCAGGTTCTGCAGATGCCGCAACTGCCGATGCGTTACTGGTCGCCGCAAAGGAGTGTGGTCTGGAAGAGCGACAGGATATCTCGGTCTTCGTGCTCCACGGGATGGTCACAACCCCGATGTTCTATCAGCATCCGATCATGCGCCAGTTACTGAGCGCCAGAGCGACACCTGATTCACGCAGCACTCACAGCTATATCAGCTTGACCAGCAAGCTTGAGAGCGCCGATTGGGACAAGATCATGGAAAGCAGGGAAAAGGTATAACCTCATGTCAGGTCAAATAGTAAATCAGCATGTCGCTTTGAGTGTCGTGAATGGCGAATGTCGTTTCTGCAAGCGTACTGGCTTTCCGATCCTGCCTGTTCGATATGCTGTCTGCCAACGTAATGATGCCAATCAGCAAATCCCTGAATTGTCAGAAGATAGGGTGAAGGCTTTTACTGATATAAAGCTTGACCAGACACTTGAAAACGGTAAGCGCACCACGCGCGTGGTTCCCTCTGAGGTCAAGGAAGAGATAGCTCATAGCACCTCCAGTCAGGTCAATAAATATATCCTTCGCCAATTGCGCAGCGGCTATCTTTACTTGTTCGATAAAGACAACCCCGATGGCATGTATTGGTCCGCATTTGCGATTACCGCCGATGGAAAATATTACCAGTTCCCCGTCAAGCAGCCCCCGTCTCTGGACAAGATGGCGATGCCGTGTACGCTCGAGTCAGGCAATAGGGATGGCGAGAGTGATGAAGAAAAAGTCACACGCGTCAAGAATGAATCGTTACAAGCCTCTCTGGTCACTATCACGACTCCTGACAAGAGCGGTGATGTGTATTATGCCTATACGGAACATGCATGGCCTGAAGGGTTTCTGGATGAGGTGAAATCCAGAATTCTCAGCGGTGATCCCTGGTGTGACAAGTATCTGCAGAAATTCAATGTTCCTGACTGGAAAGCAGGGGTGGCACAAGATCATGCTTTCAGCTTGGAAGAGCTGGATCAGGTCGCTGAATATAGTCCCGGCGCAGCAGGGCTGGATGAGCAATTCTGGTCCAGTGGACCAAAGCGTGATCTCTATAGCCCAGAAGAAATGAAGCAGACGATGAGCGAGCGTCTCAGATATGCCTCGACGGACTACGAGGGCAGAGGCTTGATCCTCGCGGTCAATGACGAAATAGGTATTATCCAAGAGCTCAACGCTTATCGTCACCAGGCGCTTGCTGCAATTGATGAATATTTTGATCCTGAGAAAGGAAATGAAGAGCGTCGTAGGATGAAGTTGTGTAGCAATGCTATTAAGGAATTCAAGGATAGTTTTGCTACATCATATAAACTTGTGGATGAAAATCGTCCTAAGGTGACTGGTCCTGCTTCTGTAGCAAAACAAATAGATTATGACATACTGAAGTCTAGGCAGGAGAGCACCCATGAGAACTTTAACGAGCAGATTGATAGAATATATGACTCTAAAGCGCTGATAGAGTTTGATAGAAAGTATAAAGATCATACTCGGAAATGTGATTTTTTGATGCGTGTGCATGATGATGATTATGCGCAGTGGTTGTACAAATATTCACAATCCTTAGTTCCCGGGTGTTTTTTCAATAACTTGGAGATTGGAGGGTTATACACAGATATAGTCTCACGGCTAATCAAGGGTGGGATATTGTCACCTGCCAGTGCATCCTGTTGGAAAGAGCTAACGGAAGATGTACTGAAAGATGATTCGTTTGTTATATCTGTCCTTTTCATGTTCGATAAGGATTTGATCGCTGATGCCTCGTTGGATACTTCGCAGCTGAGTGACGGTACCTACTTGGATGAAAGTAAGCTCCTGAAATGGCTTGCAGTCTTCGATGCTATCTTTGAAAGTTGTTCATATCAGACAAAAAATAAAGAAGAATTATACGAGACTATTATAAATTCTCAATCCTTAAATATTCAATCTATTGGATACTCGTTTGTCTATTTTCTGCAGCATTCTGTGAACGTTAATCTCTATAATTCGAATGCTAATCAAATAGTAGAAGAAAAAGCACTTGATAAATTCATGAAGTTAGTGCAAATGTCATGTATGGCTGGAGGAAATGCCTCTTCGAAAGAAGTTTCGTTTATTCTTCTTGAGCGTAAGACGGTGACACTATCAAACTATGAAGAATGGTTGCATGATTATCAGGATAAGATTATAAATAGTTCGAAAAAGAAAGCTGAGAATTTTAAATCAGAACCAGCTAGCAATGGTGGAAAGTCTAACATCCCTCTTCTGAGATGTATGTCTGGTACAAGTAAGTGTATAGAAGTAGTAATTCCAACCCATACGCTTAAGCAGAAAGATAATATCAATCAGGCCTATAGCCTATCTAATGATACAGGAAATTATATTGAATATGCAGGGGCTGCGGCCACTGTATTAGAAGGCATAACAGAAGAAAGAATAACCTCTAGTAGCTATGGCAAAATTGTACCTGCTGTACTTGCTATGGCCGGAGTAGCATTATCTGTCAGTAAGAATAAGGTGGAAGGTGAAGAAATAAAGTTTCACGCGATAGTATCAAACATAGCCTCAATAGGTGCTGCATCAATAAAGTTGGCAGAAGGTGTTTCGGCCCATATTCCTGCTAATTCTTGGGCCAGCTTCTCATTGAGTACACGATGGACTGTACTTGGGAATTTTTTAGGGCGTGTTTCTGGTTTGATTGCTCTTTATGATATAGTCGATAAATTTGATCAAGCCAACTCCGATAAACATAATGGCAGAGCTATTAGCGAAGAAAATAATAATATGATGGCTTCAGTAACCGCAAGCGCTACAGCTGTTGGTTTAATTGCAGGCTATCTCATCGCTGGAGTTATGGCAAGTTTGCTTGTAGGGGCTGTAATAGCGTTCGCGGTAATTGCCATCGGTATTAATTGGTATAAGACCTATGTCCCTGGTGCTGTTGAGACTTGGATTAGTAGAAGCTTCATCGGGTATGATACCGGCGGTATTCAGAAGTATGAGAACGCAAGTTCTGAGCTAAACGGATTGAATATGGTGTTTAGTGGTATTGAAATCGAGTTCTACATAAAAGATATATCATCAGACATAGATGAAGATGTGAGAGATCAACTAGCCGTTACATTGGGTGGCGAGTTATCGGTTTATTATATTGTTGAGTTTGTGATCAAAACTCCTGATATGAACGATTCTACCCTGAGTATTCAATACATTTCTTTAGATAAAGCTAAAACTTATGCAAGTATAAATCTTGAGTACACTGAGGATGCGATCGAGGAAGTAAAAGGTCATAACAATAGAGTCTTAACTCCAAATAGTAGATCATCTACAGATAATGGTATAAAGGTAGATGTTTCTAATAGTAACAATCGATATGTGATTGGCTCTAAATCTATATATAGTCAGTTAGATGCTCAAGATCTAGCTCTTAGAGTAGTGTTATCACAGGGTGAATCCCAGCTAGAAGATACAATCTATATTAAAAGAGAGGAGCTCTAAGCGATGCTTAAAGTGGCTGTGTCAATTTTTATATTATTGGCTGGTATTAATTGTGCTAAAGCCGATATTCTTTATCAAGATAATTTGTCTGACAGCTTTGGACAAGAATATTCATCTTATAATTACTATCAGCTCATCGATAAAGGTTCAAAGAGAACCCCTAGAGAAGAGTATTTTCTAGCATTTGCGTACTTGATAAACGAAAATAATGTGCTTAAAGAAACTAATGTATGTAAAGCTTTTCATGGTTTTGAAAGCGCATCAAAAAGTGGAATTGTTGATGCGACCTTTAATGTTGCAATAATGTATTATAATGGACAGTGTGTTGAGCGTAACTTAGATAAAACACGTAGTTTCCTAACTCGTGCAGCAGAACAACAGTATGTTCAAGCCCAAGCGCTACTTGGGCGTGCTTATTGGGGAGAGGATGTTGAAGATCTTTATGAAACTGACAATGCAGCGGCCAGAAAATGGCTTGAAAAAGCAGCGAATAATGGCGATGCTCCTTCAGCTATAGGGCTTTCCTATTTATATGAACATGCTTTGGGAGGGAGTGAAAATCCGGAGTTAGCTTTCAAATGGAGACTCAAAGCTTCTAGTTTACCCTATGGTGAATTTGCTATGGGTTATTTTCTCCCTTTGGCACGTTACTATGAAAATGGTTACGGTACTGAAGTCGACTTGATTCAAGCCTATAAGTATTATGATTTAAGCGGTAGTGTCGGAGGCGCAGGACTTTCTCGAGTCTCTAAAAAAATGACCAGTGAGCAGATAGCTGATGCCAGGCAACAATCTAGACACTGGCAAGAAGAAAATCGTCGTTTCAATCCCGGCTATAATGGCCTTCAGCGTCAATCTGACGGTAGCTACCGCTAGTGGACTAATTCCATTTTAGTGTTGTACATAAAGCCCGAGTTTATCTAGGCCTCGGGCTTTTATAGATGCTATATTTTAAGATCATTGGTGATATTGTGACAAAGTTCATACAATATTATCTTGAAAACATATAATTCAACTTATTTTGCGCAGGTTATAGTGAAACTATTCATTTCTATTGTGCTTTTGACGCTATTGTTAGGATGTTCAAACGATATAGAAAATAAAAGTTCAACAGCCGAAAAAATGATCCATGAGCCTTTTGTGGTTCAAATTGATAATACAGGGCCTTCTTTTTTTAAAAACGATAAATTGAGAGATATTGAATACGTAAGAAAGGAATACCTTAGCGGAAATATGGTTAAGGGTTATTTTTATGCGTTACTTTTGCTTCAAAGCAAAAATGACATAGATGAGAAAAAAAAGGGCCTAAAAGTACTTAGAGACGTGTGGGAAAATGGGTTGGTAGATGCGGGGTTTAATTTATTTAACATATACTATCAAGGTGAGTTAGTGGTTGAGAACAAGCAAAAAGCTTTATCTTACCTGATTAAGTCAGCTGAGTTAGGGTATTTTGCATCTCAAAGGAAATTAGGCTTGTTATATTCGGGAGATGATACGTATATAGATGATCTATTGAATAAAGATTCAGAAAAAGCTTTTGCATGGTTCGTTAGAGCTGCAAAAAATAATGATAAGTTATCAGCGGTCAATGTTGCTTATATGTTATATAACGGAGTGGGTGTAAAGAAGAGTGATAAAAAAGCCTTTGAATGGCTCCTTAAGGCTACTAAGATGCCAGCAGGTAGTAATACTAGTGTCTATATGGCCATAGGTAGATATTATGAAAAAGGAATCGGTACTAATATTGATCTAGTGCAAGCATATAAGTATTATGACCAATTGCAGCCTGCTAAAGATAAAGATAAAATTAAAATCATGAAAAGCATGACTAATGAAGAAATAGCTAAAGCAAAGCGACTATCTTTAGAGCTGCAGGAAGAAACTAATACTTACGTTATGCCTAGGTAGTAAATTATTATTCTAAAGTAAAGGGGCATATCGAATGTGCCCTTCTACTGAGTTACTTGTGATGAATTAAAATTTAATTACTAATACTCTTCAATACTTGAAAGGGTTAGTTTTTGGAACCTAGGTGTAATGTTTTAGCTAACTTGTAGAGTATTGAGCTTATTTTATGCTCATAACTCAATGTTACGGATTATTCTACTATCAGGTTTATTGATAATTTAATTTTAAGTACCAATATATTTTATAGGAGTGACAGTTTTATGAGGCTAGTGATTTGATTGTCAAATATATTGTCTTTTCTATTTGTATTATTTTGTTTAGCGTGAATCCCGCTAGCGCAAAGGTTTACTATCAGACTAATAATGTGAAAGCTTTTAGTGAAGAGTATGCATCCTATAACTATAACGACCTGATTGAAAAAGGGGAGGCAAGGACAGCTAGAGAAGAATATTTCTTATCTTATGCATATCTTAGAAATAAAAATAATGTCTTTGATGATATAGATTATTGCAAGGCGATGGATGGGTTTAAAATTGCTTCAAAAAATGATGTTGCAGATGCCTCTTATGTTGTGGCTATTATGTACTACGATGGATTGTGTGTTGATCGGAATTTAGAGAAAGCTAGAGAGTTTCTAATACTATCAGGAAGTAGTGGTTATGTGCAGGCTCAAGCATTACTAGGTCGAGCATATTGGGGAGAGAATGCCTGAGACCTTTTTGCGAAGGATACTGTAAAAGCCAGGCATTGGCTGGAGAAAGCCGCTAATAATGGGTGACGCTCCTTCTGCTATAGGACTTTCCTATTTGTATGAGCATGGCTTAGGTGGAGATGAAAACCCAGAGTTAGCTTTCAAATGGAGACGAAAGGCAAGTAGTCTTCCATATGGTGAATTTGCAATGGCATACTTTCAGCCTTTGGCTCGTTATTATGAAAATGGTTACGGTACTGAAGCCGACTTAGTACAAGCCTATAAGTATTATGATTTAAGCGGTAGTGTCGGTGGCGCAGGACGTTTACGAGTCTCTAAAAAAATGACTAATGAGCAGATAGTTGAAGCCAGGCAACAATCTAAACACTGGCAAGAAGAAAATCGTCGCTTCAATCCCGGCTATTACGGGCTTGAACATCAATCCGACGGTAGCTACCGCTAGTAGACTAAGTCCACCCCAGTGTTGTGTAGACAGCCCGAGCCCTTCCAGGGCTCGGGCTTTTTCGTGCTTGGGGCTTTCAATGCTTGCTGATGATCGTGAGCCAGTTCTAACCAAGGGGAGGGGGATGAGTCTGTAGCACGGCAATGCGATCAGGGTGGCCTATGACTCGTTAGCGTATGGGCGAGAGAGGTTGGCTGCAGTTCTGCTGGCGCCGGTTGCCATGAGTGAGCGTGTGAGGCTGCATGGTTGCGCAATGGTCGCCTGCATGAATGAGAGGTCAGGAATTGCGGCAAGCGAAAAGAGTAGACATCGCTGGTCAATAATGAGGGTTTTCATCAACACGATGACCCTGTCATTTCACTCAGTGATGGGGTTGTTTCTGATATTAGTTTAAACTGATTTAAAGTGTCAGAAGACATGTCGTCGCGTAATGGGCAACTGACTTGTCATATTTGTGTTACCCAATCTCGGTATTTTTGTAACACTTTTGTTCCAGTATGGTATATGGCAGCATGTCATTGTTCTGATGGTGTTTTCCCCACCTGCGTACCAGGTGGTGGCGAGTCGGGAGTGGTGGGGCAGGATTGAGTCCTTACTATCGCTCCAGGGTAGGTACAGCAGCCTGCCTGTCAGATGATTGCGACTCCATGAAAGATGGAACCGTCCGCTCAGTGGCGTGGCAAGCATGACGTTAATCGTTATTTAAACGATACTTGTGTTGCTTTTCTTGCTGGAATCTCTACCTGCAATATGTTTCCATATTCGCGTCTGCGCTAGAACAAATATACAGATTTACCTTCTATGTATCGTCAACGCTTTTCCTTCTGTATGCCCGCCGCAAGATGTCACCTATTTACGGTATCGAGCACGTCAATCAGAGGGTAGTGGTGGCAAGACGTTGTCTTGATTTATCTGACAGGGAAGCAGATTGATGTCAAGAAATGGCGGCATGTCCTTACCAGGCGGTGAAACCTTGAAGACTCCCTTTATTGCCATTGTCGGGTCATTGGTGGTGGGGCTCCTGTTGCTGAGCGGTTGCAGCTCTGCGCCGGACACAGGTCCTGCCGACTACACGCCCCCGCCCATCGAGCGTTTCGTCGGCACGCTTCCCTGCCAGGACTGCCGCCTCATCCGTGCGGATCTGACTCTGCACCGTGATCCCGAAAGTGGCGAGCCCACGGCGTTCTTCCTGCAGGAAGCGCATGTAGATGCCGTGGGTGGAGACTTCGTGACCACTCAGTGGGGCGACTTCGAGGCCGAGACATCCGACAGCACCACCTATCTGCATCTCGAGCGGGATACGCCCTTGAACCTGAAGATGCAGGAGGGCGGCGATACCCTGGAGTTGATGGGGCAGAAGGGCGCTGACAGCGATTACGAGTTCACCCGTGCCGAGCCGCTTGGCTGAGGTTCACCACGCGTTGCGCAGGACCTGCGCACGGAGAGTATCTGACATGGATTCGTCCTTTGACATTGAAGCCTTCATTCGACAGCGCAAGCAGACGCGTGTGGTCAGTGACCTGTTGTATGAGAACGCCTCGGATTATCTGACGACGCTGGGGGCCTTGATTCGCCCGCAGATGATCTTTGGCGAATACCTGCAAGGGGCACCGCGCGGTAGCGGCCGTGAGGCCCAGCATGCCTTCAAGGAATTCACCGCTCTCTATGACTCCACGGCCAATGCCGAGCCTTTCCGCTTGCTGCAGGAGCTGGATGTGCCGCTGGAGCTTCTGAGCACGGCCCCGCGTCTCTATCCGCATGAATATGATGTACGTCTCGAGTCCACTGGCAAGGTGATTCGCGTCACCAGCCCGACCCGCTGGGTGGTGGGTTTCGATGGCTTCTCGCTGCAACGCTTCCGTCACATCATCAAGGACCCCAATCGCAGCACCGCCGAGCTGCTGCGCTACGTGGTGCACTATCTGATGCTGTTCTATTGCGTCAATCGTGCCCCGGGCCTCGGGCGACTGTTGCTGGGGCTGCGCTTCCCGGTCAGTTTCGAGAAGCTCGGCGAGTTCGGCAGCATGCCGTTCTGCGTGGTGGGGTCTCCCATCACCTCGCACCTGCCGGAGCAGGACACCATCCTGCGCAGCACCGAAATCGCCGGCAATGACACCTTTGAAGAACTGATCGATGTCGCGGACATCGAGTCAATGGATGACGCCGTCAAGCAGCGGCTGCTTAGGGCGATCGCCGCTGTCTGAGTGGCGTGTCAGCGGCGATGTTCCGGCTGATTCAGCGGGACCCCATTTTTGCTTCGCGCAACCACTTCACAACTGCACATAAGGAAATGCCCCATGGCGGAGAGGGATAGCACACAACACAAGCTGGGACGCATTCGCGCACCCCGTGTCCAGATCACCTACGACGTCGAGATCGGTGACAGCCAGGAGCAGAAGGAACTGCCGTTTGTGGTCGGTGCCGTCGGTGATTACACCGGCAACCCGCTCAGCCCGCCGCCCAAGCTCAAGGACCGCAAGTTCGTCGCCATCGACCGCGACAACTTCAATGGCGTCCTCAAGGGCTTGAAGCCGCGCCTTGCCTATCGCGTCGACAACACGCTGAGCAAGGATGGTACCCAGCTGCCGGTCGAACTGAACTTCAACTCGCTGGAAGACTTCGAGCCGCAGAATGTCGTCAAGCAGGTCGAGCCGCTGCGCAAGCTTCTGGACGTGCGCAACAAGCTCGCCGATCTGCGCAACAAGATGGGCGGCAACGACAAGCTGGAAGAGCTGCTGATGGACGTGCTGCAGAACAGCGAGAAGCTCAAGACGCTGGGCGACGAGTTCGGTCGCGAGCAAGCCGTGCGCAAAGACGACAACTGATTGCGGAGTCAGACCATGAGTGACAATCGTAGTGAATCAGCAGTGGCACCGCAGGCACAGGATACCGTCTTCGCGCCGCAGTCTTCCTTGCTCGACAGCATCATCTCCGAGAGCCGCGTGGCGCGCTCCGAGACCGAGCGCACCCGTGCGCGCGACCTGATCGAAGAGCTGGTCGCCCAGGTGCTGGATGGCGAAGTCATGCCCAGCAAGGACCTCATCGCCGTGCTGGATGCGCGTATCGCCGAGATCGACGCGATGCTCTCCGAGCAGATGAACGAAGTCATGCACGCCAGTGAGTTCCAGAAGCTGGAATCCTCCTGGCGCGGTCTGCGCTATCTGGTCGATCAGACCGAGACCGGCAGCAACATGAAGATCCAGATGCTCAACGCCACCAAGAAGGAATTGGTGCGTGACCTGAAATCGGCGCCGGAATTCGATCAGAGCGCGCTGTTCAAGAAGGTCTACGAAGAAGAGTACGGCACCTTCGGTGGCGCGCCGTTCGGCATGCTGGTCGGCGATTACGAATTCTCGCGCAGCCCGGAAGACATCTATCTGCTGGAGCAGATCTCCCACGTGGCCGCCTCGGCGCACGCACCCTTCATCTCCGCGGCGTCTCCGGAGCTGTTCGGCTGGGACTCCTTCACCGAGATGAGCGGTCCGCGTGATCTGTCCAAGATCTTCGACACCGTCGAATACGCCAAGTGGAAGTCGTTCCGCAACTCCGAAGATGCGCGCTATGTCGGTCTGACGCTGCCGCACGTGCTGGGCCGTCTGCCGTATGGCCCGGACACCACGCCGGTCGAGGAATTCAACTTCGTCGAGAACGTCGATGGCCGTGAGCACAACAAGTATCTGTGGATGAACGCGGCGTACGCCATGGGCTCTCGCGTGACTGACGCCTTCGCCAACTATGGCTGGTGTGTCGCCATTCGCGGTGTCGAGGGCGGCGGCCTGGTCGAGAACCTGCCGACCCACACCTTCCAGACCGACGATGGTGAAGTGGCGCTGAAGTGCCCGACCGAGATCGCCGTGACCGACCGTCGCGAGAAGGAGCTGGCAGACCTGGGCTTCATCCCGCTGGTGCACTGCAAGGGCACGGACTACGCCGCCTTCTTCGGCACCCAGTCCGCCCAGAAGCAGAAGACGTACAACACCGACGTGGCCAACGCCAACGCGCGCCTGTCCTCGCAGATGCAGTACATCTTCGCCACCTCACGCATCGCGCACTACATGAAGGCGATCATGCGTGACAAGGTCGGCAGCTTCGCCTCGCGCACCAGTGTCGAGCGCTACCTGAACGACTGGCTGTCCCAGTACGTGCTGCTTGACGACAACGCCAGCCAGGAAGCCAAGGCGCAGTTCCCGCTGCGTGAAGCACGTGTCGAAGTCGCGGAAGTCCCGGGCAAGCCGGGTGTCTTCAAGGCCGTGACCTTCCTGCGGCCGCACTACCAGCTGGATGAACTGACCGCCTCACTGCGCCTGGTCGCAGAGCTGCCGCAGTCCACTCGCAGCTGATGACATCTCGTCACTGAAGACCCCTCGCTCTTTTCCCTGCGTGTCCTGCACGCCCGCATCGTCAGACTGGCCAACGCCGGCCTGACGGTGCGGCTTATCGCCATGAAGGAGGCGACATGCGCATGAATAGCACCCGCCGCCTCATTCCCACCCTGTGGGATCGGTTGCAGGACGATGCTCCGCATCAGGGAGAAGCCGCCGAGGAGCAACGCTTCGTCAGTCTCGACGAGTACAAGCGCACCATCGTGCGTGACCTCGAGATTCTGGTGAACACGCGCAGCGAATTGCTGGGAGGGCGCTTGAATGACTTTCCCGGGTTGCGCGGCACGGTGCTGGGCTTCGGTCTGCCGGACTTTCTCGGCCGAGGCCTGCACAGCAGTGAAGACCGCCGCTTGATCCAGCGTCAGCTGGAGTACGCCATCGAAAGCAATGACCGTCGCTTTCGCAACGTGCAGGTCAAGCTGCTGGACCAGGACGGTCAGGACCGCCTCTTGCGCTTTCGCGTCGAGACGCTCCTTGTCCTCAAGGATGCAACGCGGCAAGTGGCCTTCGATGCCGTGCTGCATGCCGACACTCAGCAATACAAAGTGCAGAACCTTTCCTGATGCTTGATGAACTGCTGCCTTATTACGAACAAGAAATCTCGCACCTGCGCTTTCTGGGCCGGGAGTTCGCACGTGAGTACCCCAAGATTGCCGCGCGGCTGCAATTGGAAGGCGACCACTGCGAAGACCCGCACACCGAGCGTCTGGTCGAGTCCTTCGCGTTTCTGTCGGCACGGGTTCACAAGAAGCTGGATGATGATCTGCCGGAAATCGTCGAGGCCTTCCTCGATGTGCTCTACCCCCATTACCTGCGACCGACGCCGTCGCTGTCGATCGCCCAGCTCGACCCCGGTGAGCAGACCTCGCTGACCGGGCGCTATCAGGTCGCGCGGCACACCGAGATGTTCTCGCGTCCGGTGGAAGGCGTGGCCTGCCGGTTCCGTACCTGCTATCCGGTGGATGTGTGGCCGCTGCGCGTGGAAAGTGCCGGCTTTTCGCTGTTGGAACGCTCGGCCTTCAATGGCCGCGACAAGGACAGCGTCGCGCGGCTGGATCTGGCCTTCGAGGCCTTGAATGACCAGTCGGTGGGCAGCTTCGGGATCGACCGCCTGCGCCTGTTCCTGGACGGCGAGGGTGCCTTGATGCACCCGATGTACGAACTGCTGTTCAACAATCTGACCCGCCTGAGCGTCAGCTTCGATGAGGGCGGCCAGCGCCGAGAAGTCGCGCTGCCGACGGATTCGCTCACGCCGGTCGGGTTCGCGCCCGAGGAAGGATTGATCGATTACCCCGAGCGCTCCTTCCTCGGCTATCGCCTGCTGCACGAGTACTTCACCTTCCCCGACAAGTTCATGTTCTTCGATGTCGAAGGGCTGACACGTCTGCTGGCACGCGCCAGCGGCACGCGTTTCGAGCTGCACTTCCACTTCGCGGACTATGCGCTGGACGAGCGTCTGTCGCGGCTGTCCCAGAGTCTGGGGCGCAATCATTTCCGCCTCGGCTGCACGCCGGTGATCAACCTGTTCGAGCGTCAGGCCGAGCCGATCCTGCTCACCCATACCCAGGCGGAATATCCGGTGGTGGCCGATGTGCGCAATCCGCACGGCGCCGAGGTGATCTCGATCGACCGCGTCACGCGCGTACAGAAGACCGCCGAGCGCGATCACGTGCGCTATTGCCCGCCGTTCTTCGAGCCGCAGGGCAGTGCGCCGTCACGCGAGACCAGCTACTGGCTGTCGCGGCGGGTGCCGTCCGCCCGTGAGCGGGATGCCGGCACCGAGCTGCTGCTGCGCCTGGCGGATCGTGAGCTCAATGCCATCGACGCCACCAGCGACGTGCTTAGCCTCAAGCTGACCTGCAGCAATCGTGATCTGCCGCAGCGACTGAGCTTCGGTCATCCGCGCGGTGACTTCACGCTGCCGCGCGAGCAGGTGGTCAAGGCTATCCGCTGCCTGCGCAAGCCGACGCCCTCGGCGCGGCCGCCGATGGGCAAGGGCGTCATCTGGCGCCTGATCTCGCATCTCTCGCTCAACCATCTGTCATTGGTGGAGCGTGGCCGCGATGTGCTGCTGGAAATGCTCTCGCTCTACAACTATCGCGACCTCGAGGCCACGCGTCGCCAGATCAACGGCATCGCCAGCATCCAGAGCGCGCCGGCGATGACCCGGATCGGGCATCCACGCCCGGCCTTCGTGCGCGGAACCGGCATCACGCTGGAGCTGGATGAACAGGAGTTCATCGGCAGCGGCATCTTCGTGTTCGGCATGGTGCTGGATCACTTCTTCGGGCAGTACTGCTCGCTCAACAGTTTCACCCGGCTGACATTACGCAGCCGCCAGCGCGAAAAGGACGTCGTGACATGGCCCGCCAGAACCGGCACTCAGCCCCTGGTCTGATCGACCAGGCGCGCGCTGAGCCTTACCGGTTCAGCTTCTTCCAGCTGGTGCGATTGCTCCGGTTGCACTATAGCCGTGCCGGACGCCTCGAACCCGAGCTGCGCCCCCACGAGGACCCGCTGCGCTTTCGCAGCCAGCTGTCGCTGAACTTCCCGGCCAGCGAAGTGAGTGATCTCGTGTTCGAGAGCGAGACATCGCGCTCGCCGACCGACCAGCCGCTGACCCAGGTGCAGGTCACCTTCATGGGGCTGGTGGGCCCGTCCGGTGTCCTGCCGCGTCCGTACACCGAGACGTTGATCGACCGCCACGTGCAGCTGCGCGATGACGGGGCTCATGCCTTCTTCGATCTGTTCTCGCACCGCATGACGGCGCTGTTCTATCAGGCGTGGCAGAAGTATCGCTTCCACATCGAGTATGAGCGTCGCGGCGAGACGGACTTCGAGCGCCAGCTGCTCGCGCTCAGCGGTGTCTCCGGGCGCTCCGCGCAGCTGCTGTTCGCGGGGGACGATGCCCTTGTCGACGAGAATCGCGACAACGCGGCACCCAGCCGGGGGCTCGGCAATCAGGACGGCCGAGAACTGCCGCGCGAGCTGTTCTCCTTCTTCGCCGGGCTGCTCGGTCAGCGGCCCCGCAATCAGCAGAACCTGACCACCTTGCTGGGCAGCTTCTTCGGCGTGCCGTGTGAGGTGAAGCCCTTCCAGGGGCGTTGGCTCGAGATCAGCGAGCCGGAGCTGACGCGTCTGGGGCAGGCCAATGCCCGGCTGGGACAGAGCGCCGTGGCCGGGAAGCGCGCCTGGGATTACCAGTCCTGCGTGCGTATCGCGGTCGGCCCCTTGCGCCTGGCGGACTTCCGCCGCTTTCTGCCCGGCGGTGAGGACCACCTGCGCATGACGGAACTGATCCGTTTCTATGTCGGGCCGGAGCTCGATTTCGAGCTGGAACTGCAGCTCGAGCCCAGTGAAGTGCCGCCGGCCCGCCTGGGAGGTGCCGGTGGCATCTCGCTGGGCCGCCTCGGCTGGCTGGGCCAGACACCCCGCAGCACCTCGGGAAGTGTGCTGCTACGAATTCCCTTCGATGGAGTGACCCCGTGAGTCTCAAGACGCTATTCGCCAAGCTCAATGATGTCAGCCGCGGTGCCATGGAAGAGGCCGCTGGCCTGTGCCTGGCCAAGCGCCAGTATGAAGTCGATGTCGAGCATCTGCTGATCAAGCTGCTGGACGGTGACGACAACGACCTGCTGCGCATCGCGCGTCACTACTCACTGGGCCTGGACCAACTCGCCGATCAGCTGGATCGCTCGCTGGAGCGCCTGAAGACGGGCAGCACCGCGACGCCGGCACTCTCACCACATATCACGCGGCTGATCGAGAAGGCCTGGTTGATCGCCTCCATCGACCACGAAGTCGCGCATATCCGCAGCGGGCACCTGCTGCTGGCGTTGCTGGAAGACCCGGAACTGGCCCAGCGCGCAGGCCTGGGAGCTTCCGCGCTGGAGCGTTCGTTCGAGCCACGTCACGACACTCCGCTGGCGTGTATCGATGCCGCAGACCTGCGCCTGCATTTCACCAGCCTGTTGGCTGCAAGCCCGGAAGCCGAGCGCTCGCAGCCGACGCCGTCAGCCGCGAGCAGCGGCGGGCAGACGGCAGGTGAGGGTGGTGGCGCTGGACGCCCGGGCAGTCACAAGACCCCGGCGCTGGATCAATACACCATCGATCTGACCGCCAGTGCGCGCGCCGGCAACATCGACCCGATTCTGGGGCGCGATGACGAAGTGCGCCAGATGATCGACATCCTGACGCGTCGTCGTCAGAACAACCCGATCCTCACCGGTGAGGCGGGGGTCGGCAAGACCGCCGTGGTCGAAGGACTGGCACAGAAGATCGTCGCCGGGGAAGTGCCTGCGCCGCTGGCACGTGTCGAGCTGCGCACCCTGGATCTCGGCCTGCTGCAGGCTGGCGCCAGCGTGAAGGGCGAATTCGAGCAGCGCCTGAAGGACGTGATCGAGGAAGTGAAGCGCAGCCTGCATCCCATCATCCTGTTCATCGATGAAGCCCACACCCTGATCGGCAGTGGCGGTCAGGCAGGCCAGAACGATGCCGCCAACCTGCTCAAGCCGGCGCTGGCGCGTGGCGAGCTGCGCACCATCGCCGCCACCACCTGGGCCGAGTACAAGAAGTACTTCGAGAAGGACGCCGCCCTGGCGCGTCGCTTCCAGGTGGTCAAGGTCGAGGAGCCTGCCGAGCCGCAGGCCATCGACATGCTGCGCGGGCTGGCGACGCGCATGCGCGATCACCACAAGGTGGAGATTCTCGATGACGCCATCGTGCAGGCGGTGCGTCTCTCCAGCCGCTATATCACCGGCCGTCAGCTGCCGGACAAGGCGGTCAGCGTGCTGGATACTGCTTGTGCGCGTGTCGCGCTGGGCCAGCAGACCACGCCGGCACCGCTGCAAGATGCCCGTCAGCGCCTGCGCGATCTGGAGGCCGAGCGGGAAGCGCTGGCCCGGGAACACGAGCGCGGCGATGACAGTCATGCCCCGCGTCTGGACGAGATCGACACGGAAGTACTGGCCATCACTGCTCAGGTTACGGCGCTGGAAGCCGACTGGACGCGTCAGCGTGAGGCCGTCGAGGCAGTGCTCAAGGCTGACGCCGCTCTGAACGAGGTGAATGACAAGAGCAATGATGAGGGCAGCGACGCGGCGCGTGAAAGCGCACTGGAAGAATTGCGCGCCGCACGTGCGGTGCTGGAAGAAGCCGGTGGCGAGGCGCCGCTGGTGCATGCCTGTGTCGATGGCAACGCCATCGGCGAGGTCGTCGCCGCCTGGACCGGCATCCCGCTGGGCAAGATGCAGCGTGATGAGATCGATACCGTGCGTCGTCTGCCGGCGCTGTTGGGTGAGCGCGTGCTCGGGCAGGACCACGCACTGCAAGAGATCGGCAAGCGCATCAGCCTGTCGCGCGCCAAGCTCGAAGACCCGAACAAGCCGATCGGTGTCTTCATGCTGCTCGGCCCGAGTGGTGTCGGCAAGACCGAAACCGCGCTGGCCCTCGCTGACACCCTGTATGGCGGGGAGCGCAATCTGATCACCATCAACATGTCCGAATACCAGGAAGCCCACACCGTCTCTTCGCTGAAAGGCTCGCCGCCCGGCTATGTCGGCTATGGCGAAGGCGGCGTGCTGACCGAGGCCGTGCGTCGCAAGCCGTATAGCGTGGTGCTGCTCGATGAGGTCGAGAAGGCGCATCCGGACGTGCTGGAAGTCTTCTTCCAGGTGTTCGACAAGGGCGTGATGGAGGATGGCGAAGGGCGCGAGATCGACTTCCGCAACTGCGTCATCCTGCTGACCTCCAACGTCGGCACCGACGAGATCATGAACCGCTGCCTGGGCGTGGCGCCCCCGCCGGCACCGGAAGCGCTGGTCGAGGAGCTGCGCGACACCCTCAATGGCGTCTTCAAGCCGGCCTTCCTCGGCCGCCTCAAGGTGGTGCCGTACTACCCGGTGCACAGCGACATCCTGGCGCGCATCGTCGACCTCAAGCTGTCGCGTCTGGCCGCGCGCTTCACGCGCAATCACGGCGCCCATCTGAGCTTCGACTCATCGCTTGCGCATCATATCGCCGAGCGTTGCACCCAGACCGACAGTGGTGCACGCAGCATCGACCATCTGCTCAGCGGTTCGATGATGCCGCCGCTGGTGGAGTGGGTGCTGGAGCGCATGGCCGATCAGCAGCCGGTGGGCGACATCCGCATCGCGCTGGATGACGCCGGCCAGTTCACCTACGAGATGCAGTGAGGAAGTCCACATGTCATTCCGGGGATATCACGTGAAGGCTGAGCGCCGATCCACGTCACTGCGTTCGCGCCATTGGTTGCCGGCCATGCTGTGCGCCAGCCTGCTGCTCGGCGGCTGCGGGGTCGGCAGCCGTCTTGGCCAGCAGATGGATGGCACGGTGGGCGACATCCTGTTCAGCCAGGACGAGACGGTCGCCTTCACCCTCGATGCCGATGAATCACTCAATCCGGATGTCGACGAGGCGTCACTGTCGGTGGTGGTGCGCATCTATCAACTGGATGCGAGTGAGGCCTTTACCAGCGCCTCGCCCGATGGCCTCTGGGATCACGCCGACAAGGTACTGGGCGACTCCCTGCTGGATACCCGCGAAGTGGTGATGGTGCCGGGCGGGCATGTCGTCGATGAGGCGCCGCTGAAGCCGGGCGCGCGGTACGTGGCGGTCGCGGCCTATTTCCGCCAGACCCCGGACGCGCGCTGGCGCGTGCTGTTCGACGCCGATGCGATGCGCAAGGACGGCCTGTTCACCTCACCGGACGGCGTCGAACTGACGCTGGCCGATCACTACATCACGGTGGCGCCCGACAGCGAAGACCTGCTGGCGACGACGACACCGCCATGAGGCGTGAGCCATTCCGCCTGACGGGCGGCACGTCACTGGCGACACCGGACGGACTTTATAAAGGATGGATTCGTGAGCAAGCATAATCGCGTGAGGTGGTCCGAGGGCATGTTCCTGCTGCCCCAGCACTTCCAGTATCAGGACGAGTATCACCAGTGGCAGCTCGGCGAGGCCAGCACGCGCAGCGGGCCCTTCGCCTTCGGCGTGCAGCAGCTTGAGATCGATGAAAGCGCGCTGGCCCAGGGCCGCCTGCAGCTCAGCCGCCTCAAACTGGTCTTCCCGGATGGCACGCTGTTCGATGCCCCCCAGCACGATAGTCTGCCGCGGGCGCGTGACCTGGGAGAGCTGGCCGGCCACAGCGAGATCAAGGTGCATGCTGCGCTGAGCCTGGTACAACCCTACGCCGGCAATGTGCAGGAAGATGAGCAGCAGCGGGGCGCCCGTCGTCGCTTCCGTCAGCGCTTCGATTCCCTGCCGGACCTGCTGGACGGCGATGGCGAGAACGAGCTGAGCCTGCTGGAACTCAATGTGCGTCTGTTGCTGGAAGGCGATGACCTGGAAGGCAGCACGCATTGTCCGCTGGCCGTGCTGACGCGCAATGCCGCCGGTGGGTTCTCCGTCTCGCCGCGCTTCGTGCCGCCCGCGCTGCACCTCTCGAGCAGCGAGACGCTGATGGCCATGGGCCAGCGCCTGGCCGGCATGCTGCAGGCCAAGCACGAGACCTTGTCAGGCCGTCGCCGCGAGCGCGCCGATCAGGTCGCGGAATTCGGCTCAAGCGACGTGGCGCTGTTCTGGCTGCTGCATACGGTCAATCGTGCCTACCCGGCGCTGGCGCATCTGCTGCAACACCCGCAGCAGCATCCCGAGAAGCTCTACACCTTCCTGTCGGATCTGGTCGCGAGCCTGATGACCTTCTCGATGGATTACCGCCTGAGTGACCTGCCGCCGTACCGCCATGAAGACCCGGTCCAGTCATTGACCACGCTGGAAACCATGGCGCGCGAGCTGCTGGACACCGTGGTGCCCAACCAGTACATCCCCATCGCGCTGGAACAGACCAAGCCGTCCTACTACATCGCCCATCTGCACGATGCGCGTCTGGTGGATGCCGACTTCTATATCAGCGTACATGCCGATATGCCCGGCGCCAAGTTGCTGGAGCTGGTGCCGCGTGCCTTCAAGGTCGGCTCGCCGGATGACATCGAAGTGGTGGTCAACAGCGCCATGCCCGGCGGCTCGCTGGTGCATGCCTCGCGCCTGCCCACCGCGATTCCCTCGCGCCTCGATAACCACTATTTCGCGCTGGAACCCCAGGGTCGCATGTATGAACGCATGATGGCCGCGCAGGCCATCGCCTTCTACGTGCCCGGCGGTTTCCACAACCTCAAGATTGAATTGATGGCGGTGTTGAAATGACCCAGACCACGGCAACCCAGCCGAGCGACACGGCGGCACATCATCCTTCCCGGGCGGCTTCCCAAGGAAGTGGCGGCGCGGGGAGATCCGGCGCATCGGTCCCGGCGGACACGCGTCTGCGCACGCTGTCCCAGGATTTCTTCTCGCTGATCCTGATGATTCGTCGCGGCAGTGAAGCGCGCAACGTCGATGAGTTCCTGACCCGGGTCGCCGACTACTTCCGCGAGCTGGAAGCCCAGGCACTGGCGGTCGGTTACAGCATGGATCAGGTGCGTGACGCCCAGTACGCGCTGTGCGCCTTCCTCGATGAAAGCGTGCTGGGGGCCGGTGCCAGCAACATTCGCCAGCATCTGGAGCTGCATCCGCTGCAGTACACCTACTTCGGCGTGCATCTGGCGGGTGAGGGCTTCTTCGAGCGTCTCGAGGCACTGCGCACCGACGTCAAGGCCAACCTGGATGTGCTGGAGGTCTATCACCTGTGTCTGGCGCTGGGCTTCGAGGGCAAGTTCCGCCTCGAACACCGTGATCAGCTGCGCTACGTGGCCAGCACGCTGGGCCAGGACATCGCGCGCTACCGTCAGACATCCGACGTGCTGGCACCGGGCTGGCAATTGCCGGACCAGGTCGGTCAGCTGCTGCGTTATGAAATTCCGGTCTGGGTCTATCTGCTGGTGATCGCACTGTGCTGCGGGGCGGTCTATCTGGTGCTCGACAACCTGCTGGATACTCAGGTCACGGCGCTCATCGAGCGACTGTCGTCCCTGTTCGCAACGACATGAGGCGTGACGGAATGAAACGGGTGCTGGGGTTCCTCAAGAGTTTCTGGTTGGCGTCGTCACTGCTGTGGCTGGCCTGTGTCGTGCTGTGCGTCTGGTGGGTGCCACGTCTGGGTGGCTCGCTGGAACGCCTGGCCATCGCCGTGGCGCTGCTGACCGCGGTGTGGCTGCTGGCCATCGTGCTGCGCAAGTATCGCAAGGTGCGCGCCGAGCGGGATCTGGAAGACCTCGTCCAGCTGGAAGTGGACCGCGAAGCCGCGGATGCCGCCACCGAAGCCGGCGATTACGAAGTGCTGCGTGAGCGTCTCAAGTCGGCGCTGCGCATGCTGCGTGCCCAGCGTGGTCTGCACAAGGGTGGCAGTGCCTCGCTCAGCGATCTGCCCTGGTATCTGGTGCTGGGTCTGTCGTCCTCCGGCAAGACCTCGCTGCTGACGCGCTCCGGCCTGAGCTCCAGCGTGGCGGGGCTGGGCGGGGATTCCGGCACCCAGTACTGCGACTGGTACTTCGGCAACGACGCCCTGATGATCGACACCGCCGGGCGTTATGTGGCCGAAGAGCAGCCGGCGCGTGCCTTCGCCGACTTCCTGCGTCTGCTGGCACGCCGTCGGCGGAGTGCGCCCATCAATGGCCTGGTGGTGGTGGTGGATCTGCCGGCACTGCTGCATGCGCCGCGTGACGAGAATCATGCGCTGGCACGCCAGCTGATCGAGCGCATCAATGACTTCCGCGATGCGCTGGATGCCTCGCCGCCGGTCTATCTGATGTTCACCAAGGCGGATCAGCTGCCGGGCTTCACCGCCGCGTTCAATACGCTGGACAGCGATGCCCGCCATGCGCCGTGGGGCATGACGTTCTCGGTGGCCGAGGCGCGTCGCGAGGGTGTCGTGGCAGCCTTCTCCCGGCATTTCCCCAAGATGGTGGCGGGGCTGCGTGGTCATGTGGAAGCCGCCCTGCGTGAGCGTGGCCAGCAGGCGGACAGCGAGCTTTTGCACTTCCCGGAATACATCGCCGAGATGGAAGGCCTGCTGGCGGACTTCCTGGAGCCCTTCGATCTGCGTCGCAACAGTGCCCGCGGGCCGCTGACACGTGGCGTCTATTTCACCAGTGCGCTGCAGGACGGCAGTGCGATGCCGGCGATTCTCGATGAGCAGGTCCGTCAGGGCTTTGCGCTCAAGGAACCGGCGGGTACCCAGGCGGCGACGCCAGCCTCAGCGACGGCGACGGTCAGTGATCGCCCCTATTTCGTCGGCGGTGTCTTCCGTGACGTGATGATTCCGGACCGCAACCTGGTGCGTCACTACGCGCGCGATGGTCAGCGGCGTTCCCTGAACCCGCTGTTGATCGGCGTGGGCGGGGTGGCAGGTGCGGTGACGCTGGGCCTGCTCGGCAACGCCTATTACCAGAGTCGCACCAGTCTCGAGGCCGTCGATGCGCAGCTGACATCGCTTGATGGCGCCGTGACCCCCAGCGTGCAGCTCGACCTGCTCCACGCTGAGCTGTCGCGTGTGCGTCAGGCCCGCGAAGAGGGCGGTCTGCCCTGGTATCAGCACATGGGACTGGATGGCGGAGAGCGTCTGAGCGCGACGCTTGAAGCACAGTACTTCGCGACCCTCAAGCAGCAGATTCTGGCACCGCTGGCGGAAGATCTCGACGCTCGCCTGCGGGCGGTCGGGCGTCTGGCGGTCTCGCTGGGCATCGTCTCCGAGTCCGCTTCGCGGCGCACCCGTGGCGAGGACGTCGGTGAGGGCGCTGGATCCGGGGGCGATGCCTCGCGGACATTGGTCGCCGATGGCAAGTCACTGCTGACCTCGAGCGGCGAGCGCCTGCGTCAGCGTCTCACCGAGCGCCCGACGCTGGGCAGCGTGCCGCGCTCACCGGGCGAACTGGCCAGTCAGCTCAAGGGCGAGGCGGATTACCGCCTGCGCGGCGGCGTCAATGACGCCTACTGGAGCACCCGACAGCAGGGGCGTGAAGCGCTGCGTGACAAGGCCGAGAATTTCCGTGGCTCGTCCGCGGAACTGGGCGGCGATGGCACCGTGGCGGGTGAGGGGGGCAGCCCGGACGGCGGCATGCCGGGCGGTCCGGCCTTCTCCAGTGAAGTGCTCAACCAGCTGACGCCGGAGCAGGTCGCCGGGCTGATCGATGCCTACGATGCGCTCAAGCTCTATCTGATCCTGAGCGAGCCTGCGGAACATCCGGACGTCGCCTTCGTGCGCGAAGCCCTGCCGCGCGCCTGGCATCAGCTGGCGGACAGTCACCGCCGTGTGCCGGGGGGAGATCAACGCATCGCCGACAATGTCGCGCTCTACAGCGAATATCTGGCGCAGGGCAAGGCTCCTGCTCTGGTGCGGGATGAGGATCGCGTCGCGCGTTCCCGCCGTGACCTCAAGGCCTTCCTGCTCGACAACTCGCCGGCGGAGCGGGAATACCTGCGTCTGCGTCTGGCGGCCGAAGCCCGTTTCCCGTCGATGACGCTCTCGGTGATGCTGCCCGAAGAGGGCGCACGTGGCTTGCTGTACGCCGGCGAATCCGTGCCGGCCTTCTTCACGCGTCGCGTGTGGGAAGAGTTCGTGCGTCCCGAGTTGCTCAAGACGCTGAGTTCTGACCTGCCGGTGGAGCATGACTGGGTGCTGGAAGACGAGAACCCGGATGCCGAGCAGGGCAAGACCGAATTCGCCGAGGCGATTCTGGCGCATTACAAACGTGACTATGCCGAGGCCTGGGAGCGCTTCCTGGCCGATGTCGGCGTGCGTCGCTTCGAAGGTCTGGCGCTCTCGCGTCAGCGTCTGGCGCGCTTCAGCGACTATCAGCGCTCACCGCTCAAGACACTGCTGGCCGTGGTGGATGACAACACCCGCTGGGACAGCCGCGATGCCGAGGCCCGCAAGACGCCCCAGCCACGCGAAGCCGAGGGTGACGCACCGGCCCCGGCGGCCGAGTCGGCGGGCCTGTGGGATCAGGCGCTGGCGTGGGTCGAGGAGGATGGCAGTCAGCTGGCACAGCGTACCGGCGCATTGCAGGGCCTGCCGCACGTGCACGATGGGAAGCTGGCGGACCACTTCGCTCCGGTCGCCAGCCTGTTTGCCCAGGATGAGGGGCAGGATGGCGATGCCTCGGTCATGAATCGCTACCAGCTGCGCCTGCGTCAGCTCAAGGTACGTCTCGACGGACTGGAGCGTGGCGATGTCGGCAAGCGTACCAAGCAGCTGCTGGCGGAGATGATCGGCGGCAAGCCCAATGAGATCTCGGCGGCGCGTGATTATGTGGCCGCCAATGTCGATACCTCGCAGGAACCGCTGGTGCAGTCGCTGCAGCGTCTGTTCCGTGCGCCCATCGATTACTCCGTGGCCAGTCTGCAGGGACCGGTGGCGTCACAGCTGGCCGCCGCCTGGGGCGAGCAGGTCGTCTCACCCTGGCATCGCATGGTCAGTGGCCGCTATCCGGTCAGCGATTCCGCCAACGAGACCTCGGTGCGTGACCTGCGTCAGTTCATCGACCCCGATAGCGGTCTGCTGACCCGCTTCGACAATGAAGAAGTCGGCAACCTGGAAGAGGGTGAGCAGGACGGTACGCCGCTGGTGGACCCCAAGATCACCGCCACCATCACCAAGGGCACGGCAGTGGGCCGAGTGCTGGAGAGTCTGGCGGATGTGGAGAACGGCTTCGAGATCATGATCCGGCCTTCCTCCCGGCTGATCTCGATCGAGCTGACGCTGGACGGTCAGCAGCAGACCTATCGCAATGGTCGTCAGCACTGGCAGCGCTTCGTCTGGCCGGGTGATCCGGAAGTCTCCGGTGCGCGACTGGAGGTGGTGACACGTGACGGCCGCCGCATCACCGTCTTCAACTTCCCCAATCGCTGGAGCCTGTTGAAGCTGATCGAGTCCGCGGACGTGACAGACCTGGATACCGCCCGTCAGCGCTTTACCTGGTACACCCCGGTGGGCCCGGTGAGCTTCGAGGCGCGCAACTTCGGTGGCGTGAAACTGACGGACCTCAAGCAGGTGCGCAACCTGTCCATGCCCTCGGTCGCCGGGAGATGACCGCATGATCGGCTTCTTCGGCAAGCTGCCCGGCAGCGCGGACTTCATCGCCCATCACGCGGGCCACAAGGACATCCGGGAACTGGATGGCTGGTGGCAGCGGGCGCTGAATCGCATGGCCGAGCGCGACGAAGACTGGCAGGCACGTTTCGATGCCTTGCCGCTGTGCTTCTTTCACTACCGCGCCAGCAGCGGAGCCTGGTTGATGGGGGCCATGTCGCCCTCGCAGGACGCCTCCGGGCGACGCTACCCGCTGCTGGTCTTCCAGCGGCTGGCCGTCTCGCCGGTGGTGGAGGGCAGTGTCGGGGTGCATACCCTCGGCGAGACCTTCGCCGGGCAGGTGCGGGAGTTGCTGCGCGATGTGATGCATTGCGCAGACCCCCTGAAGGCACAGGAGCGTCTGCTCACGGGAATCGAGGCGCTACGCCCGCTGGATGATTCCGATCTCAAGCTGCATCGGCGTCTGTTCGCGCGCTTTCTGGAAGACGTGCGCTATGGGGACCTCACGCGGGCGCTGGCCAGTGGCTTCCCCGACGTGAGCGCCCAGCGACTGACGCAGGACATGCAGGCATCGCGCCGGCAGCTGGCGACAGGGGGCGCGCGTGATGACACCCGGGGGCAGGCGGCATTGCCACTGCCGCCGGAGCGCGCGCTGAAGCGTCCCGCGGCGGACCTGTGGCTGCACTGGCTGGAGCATGACAATGGCGCGCCGGGGCAGATCAGCGTGATCGTCGATGACTTCATGCGCCCGACATTGATGCGCTTCACGCGTGACGATCATGACGCACTGCGCATTCTGGCGGGCTCCGCCTTCGAGGTGCTCGGGCCCTGGCGCCTGCTTGGCAGCGGGGAGTCTCACGCTGGCCCGCTGGATGCGTCTCACGCCTCGACACTGGGCATGGGAGCCTACATCGCCGCTCTGTCAGATGACCGGAAAGATGACCCGGGGCCGCAGGGGACAAGGGCGGGCAGTGACGACACGGTATTCGGCGACATACCCAAGGATGAATCGGCACCGACATGAACAAGTTCAAGCTTCACGTTCTCAAGTACTACCTCCTCAAGTACCGCCCGTATTGGCTGGGCGTGCTGTTCTTCCTTGGCATCTTCGTGGTCTGGGGCGCCGGTGTCGGACTCGGCTTCTCGTCACTGGACAGTCTGCTGGTCGGCATTCTGGCGTTTCTGGTGGCCTCTGCCCTGTATCTGCTGCTGCTCTATCGCGGGGTGGGAGAGCGCAAGGATGTCGAGTCGCTGTTGATCCAGAACGCCGATGACGCCGTGCTCAGCGCCGCGCCCCAGGACCGCGAGGAAGTCAGCCTGCTGCGCGAGCGCCTGCTGGCCGCGCTGGATCGCATGCGCAAGAGTGCCAGCGAGAAACGCGGTGGCTGGTTCACCCGTCAGGGTGATCTGCTCTATACGCTGCCCTGGTATCTGGTGATCGGTCAGCCTGCGGTGGGTAAGAGCACGCTGGTGTCGCGCTCCGGACTCGATTTCCCCTTCGCGGAGCGGGAAAGCGCACGTGTCGCGGGCATCGGTGGCACCCGTCACTGTGACTGGTTCTTCAGCAGTGAGGCCGTGCTGCTGGATACCGCGGGGCGTTATGTCAGCTCCGAGGAGGAAGTCGGCAAGTGGCGTGCCTTCCTCGACATGCTGCGTCGCTATCGTCCGCGTCAGCCGCTCAATGGGTTGATCGTCGCGGTCAGCATCGATGAGGTGCTCCAGAACCGCCATGACGTCGAGGCACTGGCCCATCAGCTGCGCGAGCGTATCCAGGAAAGCTACGAGCGTCTGGGCGCCGCGCTGCCCATCTATCTGGTGTTCACCAAGAGTGACCACATTCCCGGCTTTCGCGAGTTCCATGCCCAGCTGGCACCGGCGCAGCGCGATGAAGTGCTGGGCATGAGCTTCCCGCACCAGGGCTATGCCGAGGCGGATTGGCGTACACGGTTCAGTGAGGCGATGACTCGCCTGGTGGCACGCTGCGCGGGTACCGGGGAGCGCTGTCTGGTCGAGGGTGACATCGTGCGCACCCGCGAGGCCCCGGCGGCGGTGGAATTCCCGCGTGAGCTTGAAGCGCTGGCACCGCATCTGACCGATTTCGTCACCGAGCTGCTCAAGGTCAATCCCTATCAGGCAGCGCCGCTGCTGCGCGGGTTCTACTTCACCAGTGCGCTCTCCGAGGGGCAGGCCAGCACGGCAGCCCATGGGCGTAACGTGGCGTCACGCTTTGCCGTCACCGAGCGTCATGCGCCGGGCCATCAGGATGGCAAGCCGCTGTTCGTCTCGGGGCTGTTCTCGCGGGTATTGCTGCCGGATCAGCATCTGGTCGGCCTGTATGGCGGCGCCAACCTGCAGCGTCGGCGTCAGCTGCGCTGGGTGTGGCTGGCGCTGGCACTTGCAGGAGCGATGTGTCTGGCCTGGGCGGTGTCCTTCACCGCCAACACCCGGGAGCTCGGCGCGCTGGATCAGGCATTGGATGCCGCCTACGAGGAAGACGCCGGCGAGCCCGATGCCTATGCCCAGTGGGCGACGCTGGATGCCCTGCGTGACAGCGCGGCCCGCTACGATGCTCGCCATCACGAGCATGGCGTGCCCTGGTCGCTCGGTTTCGGGCTCTATGAAGGCGAGACGCTGGAACCTGAGCTGCGGGACGTCTATTTCGGCGCGCTGCGTCAGACGATGCTGGTGCCGATCGCCAGCAACCTCAACCAGTCGCTGTTCATGCTGCCGACCATCAGCGTGCATGACCGCGAGGACGGGCCGCGCGAGACGGATATCCATGTCCCGGGAGTCGAGGACCACGCCCAGCCGCGTGACAACTCGGCCCAGGCATTGGCGGACTTCGGCAACAACACCCTGAAGACCTATCTGTCCCTGTCGCGCACGCCGCGCGAGGACATCGAGGCGGACTGGCTGCGCAGCGAGATGCCGGTCTACTGGTACCCGGCCATCACCCAGGGAGAGGATGTGCCGCGCGATAGCCGTGATCTGGAATATGCCAGCCGTCAGGTCAACTTCTATGCCGAGCAGGTGGTGCGCCCGGACGTGCCGCGTCTGGAGGACAACACCTTCCTGGTGTCATCCAGTCGCAACTACATCGATGGTCTGCTGGACCGCTCCCTGAGCACCGTCGAGACCATCACGCTGGAATCCGACACCCTGTTCGCCTTCGGGCGTGCGGATTACTCGGGCCTGCAGGGCGAGGGGCAGCGTCAGCTGAATGCCATCGCCGAGCGGCTTTCCAACACGCCGAATCTGGGCCGCATCACCATCACCGGCCACGCCGACCCGATCGGCTCGGCCGTGGTCAATCGCCAGCTCTCGCTGCAACGTGCCGAGACCGTGCGCACCTATCTGGTGGGCAAGGGGCTGCCGGGTGAGCTGATCGGCGCGGAAGGGGCCGGCAGTGATCGTCCGCTGGTCAAGTGCGATGGCCAGATGTCACGAGCGGAGAGAATCGCCTGTCTGGCCCCCAATCGTCGTGTCGAGATTGAAGTGCGTGCACTGAACTGATCAGTCCAGACCTGACCTGAACAGAACACAACAGAACTGACGGGCAGCGCCCAACCGGTTTCATTTTGCCGACTCACGGAGGAGTCGAGCTCTTGGATGACAGGCCTGAAGGCAGGCCCGGCGCAAGAGAGCGGAGAAGCATGGACATACGCAGTGGGGGTGCCTGGATGGCATCTCCTGGCGGTAGCGTGTCCGAACACGCGTTGCAGGTGGCAGCCAGGGAGGGCTGCTACCCGTGATGCCCACCCATCACATGACGGAAATGGAGTTTTACCATGGCTTTTGACGCCTACCTCAAGATCGACGGCATCCCGGGCGAGAGTCTGGATACCAACCACAAGGACTGGATCGAGCTGCTGAGCTTCGAATTCGGCGCCAGCCAGGCGACTTCCGCGACTGCCAGCTCCGCCGGTGGTGCGTCTGCCGAGCGCGTCAACCTGAGTGAGTTCGCGATCAAGAAGTTCATCGACAAGGCTTCTCCGAAGCTGTTCGAAGCTTGCTGCCGCGGTCAGCACATCAAGGAAATCACCCTGCAGGTTCACCGTGCCGGTGGCGAGCAGGTGCGTTACATGGAAGTGAAGCTTGAGGAAGTCATCGTGTCTTCCGTGGACCTGGAAGGCATGGCGTCCTTCTCCCAGGCCGGCGGTGGCGGTGCGACCGATTCCGTGCACGATGCGCGTCACGATCTGCCGTCTGAAGAGATCAAGCTGAACTTCGCACGTATCAAGGTCACCTACACCCAGCAGAAGCGCAGCGATGGCCAGGGTGGCGGCAACATCACCGGTGGTTGGGATCGCACGCGCAACCGCGTCTACTCCTGAGCATCGGCTCATGGCGCGGCGGCGTGAGTCGCCGTCCATGAACAGGAGAGTGGCATCCCGGGGCTTGGCCAGCGTGCTGGCGTGAGCTCGTTTTCAGGGGATATCACGTCCGGGTAGAAGACATGCCGGGGGAGCGAAAGGCTCTCCCGGCATGCCTGTTTTCCCCTTGTGCATCCCCGTTTGCTTCGATGAGCGCCTGCGAAATCATTGTGCTGTCAGTTCTGTGCCAACAGCTCTTTGCCAACAGGGTCTGTGCCAATAGCTCTATACCAATAGCGCTGTGCTAACTGGCTCTGAAACAACAGCACTGCGCCACAGTGATTTCGCAGGCGTTGCCTCGCAACGCGATCAACACGTGATTCAGGAGAGACAAGATGGCCGACGAATGGGACCGCGACGAACTGCTCGCGCCAATCGGCGCTCATGGGACAGGAGAGGACCTGGGCTTTTCGCTGCTCTTTGACGAGATCAAGGAAGCGCGTCGCGCAGACCCGGCCTACCTCAGTCAGGGCGAATGGCAGGCCGATCTCAAGAAGTCCGACTGGAATGCCGTCATCTCGTTGACTGCTGATGGTCTGGCCGAGCAGAGCAAGGACCTGTCGCTGGCGGGCTGGCTTTGCGAAGGCCTGGCGCACCGGGATCATTTCATGGGTCTGGCCTGGGGGCTGGAGCTGATGACGGCGCTGTGTGAGCAGTACTGGGAGACGCTTTACCCGACGCTCGAGGAAGGTGATGAAGAGCGTGTCGCCCGTCTGACCTGGCTGGATGACACCCTCGCCGGCATGATCGGCACCTTGCCGCTGGTGGAAGGGCAGCTCTACGGGCTCGACCGCTATGAGGAGTCGCGTCAGGTCGAGAACCTGGCGCGTACCGACGTGGATGCCATGGAAAGCGCGCTGGCCGATGGCAAGATCAACGCCGATATCTTCCAGCGCTCCGTGGTGCTGACCGAGACGGCGACCTTCCGCGAGCGTCACCAGCAGATCGTCAAGTGCCAGCAGGCGCTGGCCGGTCTGGTGGCGCAGCTCAATGCCCAACTGGGGGGGAGCGCGCCGACCTTCAGCCAGCTGCAGCGTGGTCTGGCGGATTGCACCCAGTTGATCGAGCGACTGCTGGGCGAGCGCGGGGTCAGTCTGGATGATGAGGCCCAGGCATCTGCCGAGAGCGATGCAGAAGTGACGGACGCCGCAAGTGGCGATGCCTCCACCGGGGATGCGAGTGTCACGCCGTCCGCTCAGGCGGGCATGGCACCGGCGGCACTGCGCACCACGCCGCAGACCCGCGAGGAAGCCTTCGACATGCTCAATGGCGTCGCCCAGTACTTCAAGGGCAGCGAGCCGCACAGCCCGGTGCCGTATCTGGTCGAACGCGCCGTGCGCTGGGGTCGCATGCCGCTGGAGGAATGGCTGCGTGATGTCATCCGCGAGGAACATGTCGTGGATGGCATCCGTGAAACCCTGGGCACTCAGCGGCGTGATGATCACTGATGATGTTCAAGAGCTCGATCTATGACCGCCTGCAGCAGGTGCGCCCGGCAGAGCCCGAGGCGCCGGTCGTCAAGGTGCGCAGCGACTACCGCACCGACACCCTGTGTCTGCTGGATGGCGTGGCGCTGACCTCGGCAGGGGCGGTGGCCAAGGGGCAGCTGCCGTCATCGGCGGCGGCCGAGATCTCCGCGACCCTGCGTGGCCCGGATGGCTATGGCCTGTTGGTACACGAAATCGCGCTGGGGCAGGCGGGCGCATCGCCTGCCTCCGGCGAGCAGGTGGCACGTCTCGATCGCCGCCATCAGCGGCTCGAGACCTTGATCCAGGCCCTGATCATCGACGCGCTGTTGATGCTGGAAGCGCTGCCGGAGGGCGCGCCCTTCGATATCGTGCTGAGTGCGCCGATTCGTCATGCCAGCCTGGTGGAGGGGTTCATCGCACGTCTGCGCGAGACGGTGGCGGCCACGCCCTTCGCCGACGCGCTGGGCAGCGTCACGCATCGCGCGGTGGCCGAGCAGGACTTGCATGAACTGCTGGCCGCTGAAGCGTCGGGTGGCATGCCGCATGTCATCTGGCTCAGCGTCGACTCGCTGTTGTTCGACAGCAGCGTCTCGGAACTGTCGCGGCGCGGACAGCTGGCGTATGCCTCCCGCCCGAGCGGTCTGTTTCCCGGTGAGGCTGTCGCGGCGCTGCTCTTCGAGCGCCTCGCGCCTGACTCACCGGCTCCCTTGCAGGGCTGGCAGGTGCCGCTGGCGGCAACGCTGACCCATGCGGCGCGGGGCAGCCGAGAACTGCGCCGCTCGCCGGCACCGCTGATGCAGCTGATCGAGCGCCAGTGGCCCGTGCAGGCGGAAAATGACGAGCATGCCTCTACCCGCGAGCCGTTCGAGCCCATGCGTCTGGTGATTGATAGTCTCGGGCTGCCCGGTCGTGCGGTGGAAGCCGGCACCAGCCTGATGAACCGCTGGCCGGGGCTGGACATGATCGAGGATGGCACCACGCTCGACAGCTTCTGCGGTTGGCCGGGAGACGCCTGGCTGGCGTTGGCGTTGGTGCTGGCGATCGCGGAACTGGAAGACAACGACAGCGCCCTGGTCGTGTCGCTGCGGGACGATACTCAGACTCAGGTACTGGCACTCATGCCCTGTGCCGGTTAGCGCTGACGGTGCTGCGTTTGCCCTGTGCTGACTGTGCTCGTCCTGTGTTGACTGTGCTCGTCCTATGTTGCACATCGCTGCGTCTTGAGACGCATGACCCGAACTGAACAAGCCGGTGCACTCGCTTGCCGAGCGAAGAAGCGCGCGCACCGTGAGGATGTTAAGGATGGCAGAGAATTCCTGGCTGGATAGCCTGCTGGAGTCGTTCGAGATTTCACTGGATCAGAACGAGCGCCTGCTCACGCTTGAGATGAGCGGCGCGGACTTCATCCCGCATCGATTGGTGGGGGAAGAGCGCATGTCGCGTCCCTTTGCCTACACCCTCGACTGCATCTCCCAGAACGGTGATATCGAGCTCAAGACCCTGATGGCGCAGCCGGCGGCGCTCTCGGTGCGTCAGGCCGATGGCAGCTACCGCAAGCTCTCGGGGCTGGTCGAGTCGGCCGCACTGCTGGGTGAGGACGGCGGCGTCTTCTATTACCAGCTGACGCTGGTGCCGTGGATGACGATGCTCAAGCTCGGCCGCGACAGCCGCATCTTCCAGGACCTCACCGCCGTCGAGGTCATCGAGTCGGTGTTCTCGAACCACGCCATCGCGCAGGGCGAAGCCCAGGGTGGCTGGCGGCTGGACCTGCGTCGCGAGTATCCGGCGCGCAGCTACTGCGTCCAATATCGCGAGAGCGACTTCCAGTTCGTCAATCGCCTGATGGAGCAGGAGGGGCTGTTCTACTACTTTGAACACGCCTCTGACGACAGCGACTTCAATGGCCACCGCCTCGTCATCACCGACGATGTCGCGACCTGTGCGCCGGTCGAGCCACAGGTGATTCGCTTCCACCGTCAGGACGCCACTGAACTGGAAGACTCCATCACCCAGTGGAGCGGCCGCCGTCAGCAGCAACCGACGCGCGTCAGCCTCGGGACGTTTGATTACAAGCAGCCGGGCCTGGAAAAACGTTCCGGTCAGGACACGCGCAGCGATCAGGGCAACCTCAGCGAGCAGGAAGTCTACGACTATCCCGGCGAGTACTACTTTGATGACCATTCGCGCGGCGAACGCCTGACCGTCAATCGCCTCGAAGCCCATGAATCCCGCGCCAAGCGTTTCTACGGCGCTGGCGGGACCCGCCAGTTGAAGGTCGGCCGCTGGTTCGAGCTCAGCCAGCACGCCCGCCATGAAGACGGCGATTCCAGTGAGCGCGAATTTTTGGTGCTGGGCCTGACCGTTTGTGCCGAGAATGCTCTGCCGGTCTCCGCGCACCTCAAGGCGCTACCGGGCAGCCTGCAGGCGCGCATGGCGGAGGCGCGCCAGGCGCATGGCCTCAATGAAAGTGCTCACGAAGACTACGCCGATGTCGGCACCGGCCAGTACCTGATCGACTTTGAGAGCCAGCGCCTCAGTCAGCCGTACCGTCCGTCTCTCGATCATCCGCGCCCCAATCTGGGTGGCCCGCAGACCGCGATTGTCGTCGGCCCCGAGAACGAAGAGATCCACACCGACTCGCTCAACCGCGTGCGCGTGCAGTTCCATTGGGACCGCAGCGAGAAGGGCGCCGCTGACGCCAGCTGCTGGCTGCGTGTCGCGCAACCCAACGCCGGCGCCGGCTGGGGCAGCGTGTTCGTGCCGCGTATCGGCCAGGAAGTCATCGTCGATTTCCTCGAAGGCGATGCCGATCGCCCGCTGATCACCGGGCGGGTCTACAACGGCGACCAGACCCCGCAATGGCACTCCAATGGCCTGCTCTCGGGCCTCAAGAGCAAGACCTATCGCGGTAACAAGTACAACGAGCTGGTATTCGATGATGCGACCGATCAGGAGCGTGTGCGCCTGAACTCGGAGCACGAGAAGTCCCAGCTCAACCTCGGCTACTTGATCCATCAGCAGGGCAACACACGCGGCAGCTTCCGCGGTACCGGCTTCGAGCTGCGCTCGGACGCCTATGGCGCCATCCGCGCGCATCAGGGCCTGCTGCTGACCAGCTGGGGGCAGATTGCCGCCAGTGGCGAACAACTCGACCTCACGCCTGCTCAGCAGCAGTTGGCCAGCGCCTATCAGCTCTCCAATACGCTCAGTGACAGCGCCACCAGCCATAAGGCGGAAGCACTCGCGACCCTCGATAACCTCAAGCTGGCCAGTGAAGATGCCCAGGGCCGCTATGGCGCGGAAGACAGTGGCAGTGATTTTGATGGCAGCTCCGCCTCAAGTGCCAGCGCGGGCGGGCGCGGTGAAGCCGCTCGTCTCGATGCCCCCTGGCTGCACGTCAGCTCACCGGCAGGCATCGCGCTGAGCACGCCGGAATCCACCCATCTGGCGCAGGGCAAGTCACTCAGTGTCACCAGCGGCGAAGACATCAACCTGGCCACCGGCCGCAGCCTGATCGCCTCGCTCTCCGAAAAGTTCTCGCTGTTCGTGCAACGAGCCGGCATCAAGCTGTTTGCCGCACGCGGCAAGGTGGAAATGCAGGCGCAGAGTGATGCGATGGAACTGACCTCCGAGAAGGACATGACCATCACCTCCACCGAAGGCACCGTCACCATCCAGGCCAAGAACGAGATTCTGCTCACCAGCGGCGGCGGCTATATCCGCCTGAGTGGCGGCAACATCGAAGTGCATGGGCCGGGCAAGGTCGATGTCAAAGGCGCGCAACATAGCTTTGGTGGGCCAACGAGTTTAAGTAAATCACTGACCCCCTTGCCTGATCCTCAAGGTATCTATTCCGAATTCTTTACTTTGAAGGATGAACAGACACAAGTTCCTCTCAAGTATGCGAGATATCGTATAACAACGGCCGAAGGACAGGTGTTTGAAGGGCGTAGTGACGGTGAAGGTCGTACACAACGCGTACATACATCTTCCTCGCAGCAGATGAAAGTCGATGTACTTGATCGGTTAGATGACTTTGCATAATAAATTCTTGTTAAAAATTTAACTGGGAAGTGATATGTCTGAGGGTAAGGTACAGACTCGGCTTGTAGCCGTTGGAAAGGATGCTCCAATAGGTAAATCGCCATTACTTTTCTATGCAGTTGGGCGAAACGAATTAATCAAAGTGCCTGCTGAAAATGTAGTGGCATGTATGGAAGAAATACGATTGTTGGAAACGGTTGTCGAAAATTATCACGCGGAGATTGAGAGGCTTCAAGGCGATTTAAGTAACTACGAAGCCATGATGATGTCTTGTGATGAAGAAGATCCAGAATGTGTTAGGTATAAGGCTGAGTTTGAAAAAAATATTGCTAGCGGCCAAAAGAAAGTTGATAAAGCAAATCAAGCATTAAGAGAGATTTTGGTATCACTATCTAGCCTAGATGATGAAAGTAATGTTATCGTGGAATTGATACCTATTAGACGTAATGATGGAAATGCGCAGAGTTTCCGCATGTGCTATATGCGCTCTCAGGTAGTAGATAGATTAACATCCAAAGTTGAGTTGAAACCTATAGCTCAAGATGGTGCTACCTCTTTGGCAGATGATGTGCTTGAAAAAGGTGAAGTCGTATGGGATTACATATATAGTCAATTGAAAGATCAGTCTATTTCAAAAACCTTGAAAACAGATTTTACTTGGTTTGATGAATGGTTGAAAAAAGATAAAGACACGGTCGATCTCTATAAGTGGACAAAAGAGCTGAATAAACAGCTTAATTTCAAGTACAGTAGAGAGCCGAGTAGTAAGGAGCAGAGTCGTGACGGAAAAGTAGAGTTATCAGGAGAGGCACAATTAGCGCGCTGGACATATGGGGCTAGTGGATTGACTGGTGAGCTCACGCCACTTGAAGGCAAGGCCAGGCTAAAAGCAAATGCCGAGTCCAATTTATCCTTGTTTGAAGCTAAAGGGTCTATAGATTATTATCGGCCATCAGGTGGCCTGAAGTTGATGTACGAACTAGATGATAAGCAAGTATTACAACTTGGAATGTTACGTGTACATGCATTCATCAGTATGTCTGGTGCTGTCGGCGCAAGTATCGCAGCTGAGGTAAATGTTGATCTTGAAGTGGCTCAGGGTGGGATAAAAGCGCGAGGTACCAAAGGTGAGTTGGTACCTATGGGCCCTCCTGGAAGCCAGCAATCTATTATCTTGATGGAGGAAGATAAAAATGAACAAAAGGCTGAGGCTACACTTGAAGCATTTATAGGTGGTAAAGCCGAAGCATTCGCCAGAATGCAGTTGGAATGGAAAAGCCCCGAAGTAGATCATGAATTCAAGCCATTTGCCATTACTGGCGCAGGGGTGGCTGCGTATGCTGGCATGAATTTCGCTGGTAACTTCAGTGTTTCTTATCAAAATGGTAGATTCAGAATTAGAGCAAAGGCTGGTATTTGTTTAGGTCTAGGTGCTTCTGGGGAAGTTTCTTATGAAGTAGATGCAAAATTGGTACGTGAATTTGCGACTTGGACGTATTATCAACTTAAGAACTCTGATTTTATTTATCTAAAGTTCATCGAAGATACGGCATTTGAGGTCCTAACCAATATACTTACACTCTCTATAGCATACGGGCAAGCTATTGAAGATTTTATGTATGATCTACCTCAAGAAATAAGCTCTAAAGTAGACGGCCTAGTTCAGGATATTGTTGATGGCATTAATAATGCGAGTTACGTTAAGGATTATAGTGAGGCATCAAAACGTGCTAGTGTAATGAAATCAATTATTGACGCCGACGATGAGCGGTTGAGTATATTGCCACCTGAAGCAAAGAGTAAGCTTATAGCATTACTTATTAAGACAGATAGTTATGATAAATATTTGCCAGCTAACAGGGATTATTCTGTTTTAGTGTCAGAGTTTACTATTTTTGGTAGTATGACAGATAGGAAAGAAGCTATTTTAAAGCTGCTTAATTATGTTCAGTCATTCTCTGAATATAAGAATATTATGCAGAGGGTCAATTCTTTAAAAGGGAGGAAACATTCTTATAAGCATGGTGAAGATATAGTTTTAGAATTTCTCGGAATGGGAGAAGAAGATTATCCCTACCCTATATCGAGTAAGTATCGAGACGAATTGATTTTAATAAAGAAAAGATTGAGAGTGGTTGCATCCAAAGGTACCATAGTTGTAAAAAATGATACCGAAGAATATCAGAAGCAACCAAACGTTATAGAGGGATTCGACTCTCCATGTTATAACCAAACTCACTGTGTTTTTAATGGCAATGAGTTTGATTATGCGTAGCTATATGTTTAGTTAGGTGTAGAGGCGCACCTAAAGGTGTGCCCAACAAGTGTACCATCTTCAACTTTTCCGGACGGGGATACTATTTTTCCATCTAATAAAGAGCTTCTTCGGTTAATAGTAAACATAGCTGCAGTACCTTCTCCTAAACCTCCACCCCTTTCAACTTTTTTATCACCCGAACTTGGACCTTTAGGATTAAATTCGGGTGAATTGCTATAGTAGTTAGCATCATACCAATCATTTGTCCATTCAAGGCCATTTAATCCCATTTGATAGATGCCCAGAGGATTAGGCGGAATAGATTTTATTTTAGTTGGTGATGATAACGAGTAAGCTGGAGTGCTACTTCTAATATCATCGTATGTTGGTGTATTAACTCCTCGCCGATAGGTGCCATCATTGGTAGAAAACAAATAAAATTTTCCACGCGATCGTGCAGCATATTCCCATTCTGCTTCAGTCGGAAGTCTATATTTCTTATTAGTTTTCTCTGATAACCATGAGCAGTAGTTGTTTGCTTGTTTCCACATAACTCCTACTGGAAGGCTGGGAGCTCTATATTGTGCTTCATTACCTACTGCATGGACTTTATTTTTACCAGTAGCTAATGTGTAGAGGTCAAAATCATCATAAGATACTTGAGTGGCAGAAATAGAATAACTATCAAGAGTCACTGTATGTAACGGCTTGTTGTCTTTGTCAACGGAGTAAGGCAAGCCATTGGTCCCCTCATCAATAGGTCCAAAATCGCCCATTTGGAAGGTACCACCTTTGACAAAAATCATATTGTCTTCAGTTTTTTTGATAAGAGCCGCGATTTTTTCCTGATCGGAGGTAGTAAGTTTCTTACTATTGGACTCAGATTCATTGCAACCTGACAGTAGCAAAAGTGACATTGCTAAGATAACAGTAGAAGATGAATTACTCACTATATTCACTCAAATAGTTAAATGTTGCGATATAATATCACTTTTTTATTCATAAGTAAATGTGA
The DNA here is from genome assembly GCF_029846385.1 of Cobetia sp. 10Alg 146. Classification (NCBI taxonomy): domain Bacteria; kingdom Pseudomonadati; phylum Pseudomonadota; class Gammaproteobacteria; order Oceanospirillales; family Halomonadaceae; genus Cobetia; species Cobetia sp. 10Alg 146. The sequence goes on along the minus strand of NZ_JARWKT010000004.1, from coordinate 220,615 downwards.
AGCTATAAATGAATGGTGGTTTTATAGCGATCAATGTTTATTATTATATAGTTGATCTTTGAAGATAAATTTTTATTGATCGCAGTTATTTTTGGTTAAGTGATAGAATTTTATGAAGCATTTTATTACTAGATAGGAGATAAGCATGTTCAGTTCCGGCGATGGCGTTATCGTACTCGGTGATAGCACGACACATGGCGGCAAGGTGGTGTCTGCCCAATCCAACTATCTGTTGGAGGGCAAGCCGGTGGCAGTGGTGGGGGACATGGTGACGTGTCCCAAGGATGGTCACAGCACCTGCAGCATCATCGAGGGGCATCCCACCATCAGCTTGAATGGCAAGCCGGTAGCGTTCCACGGCTGCCATACGGCATGTGGGGCGGCGCTGATTTCTGCGGCGAGTGGCAAGCACGGCCTGGGATGAGTGAGTTATCCCCAAAACCCTCATGGCCACTCCGTGAGGGTTTTGGGCATTTGTAGCTCCATATCGATTATGAACTACCTACTAATATTATTGGCCCAGCATCCAGATAAGTGATAAAGAGTTACAAAAGGTACTGGAAAACTGATCATGAATAAAGCCCAGCAAAAGATACTTGAAGCAGTGGGTCTTTTAAGTAAAAACCGACTTACTTGCTCATCATTTTCTAAAAAACATATACTGGATGTCAGAAAAAAATCGGCTGAGATAAAACCACCAAGTTTTATGTGTGCTAAACGAAAAGACTGTCTCATATTAGCAGAGCCTTGGTTCCGTGAAAGAGGGTTGTATTTTTCTTGGGGAATGTTAGGTGGTTCTGTACTTATAAGTATTTTTTTGTACATGGCATTAATAATGCCTTGGTTTTCTGATGTTCCAGTTGGTATCGCGGAAATTTTTCTTTTAACATTCTTGACTTTTCTTGGTTTTTTATTTTCCTATCCTCTGTTCTTTGCTGCGAAAAGCGAGCTGAAGACTCAAGGGCTTCAGTACACAATCTTCAACACCGACTCAAATAATGTCCACTTTGTTAGTGATGTCGATTTCAAGTCAAAAACCTGTCGCTGGGAGGAGTGTACATTCTGTCTTGCCTACTCGGCTGGCAGTATCGAAGGCTACTATTATGAGCTCAAAGGCTATCTTTTCAATGAAGATGGTAGCGTCAAGGATAGCTTTTCATTTGATGACTATCACTATATGATTTCGAATAGTGATAATACTCGCCAAGCGATGATCAAGGATCTTTCCGTCAGGTTTGAATATGTACGCCGTTTTATGGAAGAGGGATCCGATTCGGTAGAGCCTGTCACAGGGTCACTTGATTTGAAGCCAAGTCTCTCCGAGACGGCCCACCGGTTTCAGCCTAGATCTAAAGCCTCAGAGGGAAAGAAGTTTCATATAATCTATTCCATCGTACGCGCAGTGTTTTTGATTCCCTTTAGCGTACAAGTTGTGGGTCACTACTTCTTCTGTCGCTATTGTCGCCTACCACAGTGGCCGCAGAATGTGATTGATGAGTGCGGTAAGGATATTTTTCCAAAGCGGTAGTGCTCATCATTTTAAAGCTTCAGACTCAAATTCTGAGTACAATATGTTATGTGGGGCTTTACTGTTGTACTCAGAATCTGCGACCAAGATTCTATAAAATATAGATAGTGATAAAATGGACATAAAGGGATTGGGTCTTTCCAAACACTTGAGCCTACCTTCGGGTAGAAGAATGAATGCGTATGAATTGAGTAATGTTTTAATTAAAGGAAAGAAAGCACATGATGCTCCAAATGATCATCTATCTGTAGTTGAGATAAATAGTGACTACTTGGAAATGGTAGATAGATGGTATGCCCATAAAGGACATTCGTTGCTATATGCTATTCCATTGTTAGCTTTATTATTGTTTGTAATTGTTCTCTTTTTCACTGCTACACTTGAAAAAAATGAAATCGAAGCATGGTATTTTTTCTCCGGGATGACAGTTTTTATACTACCGTTCTTATATTTCGGTATAAGACTGTTCCTGCTGGAAGGATTTAAGAAAACTTATTATCCAATAAGATTTGATAGAAAGAAACAAGAAGTATATGCAATACTTCCAAGCGACGGTTTTTTAAAAATCTCTTGGCATGATTTAAATATACATGTAGCCGAGAATAAGCAATCTGTAACTCTCAGCTCATTCTATGAGGTTCGCGGTTTTATCTTGGATAACGAAACAAGAGTTATAAAACAATCTATTACGTTAGGGTATCCTGCTTGGGGAGAGTATGATGATGCAGTATCTTTATGGGAATTTATACGCATATACATGGAAGAAAAAAATGGATATGAAAAGTGTTCTGAGAGACTGAAATTATGCATGCCTATAAAAGAAAAGAAAGAAAGTCTAAGATTTAGTATTATAAGAGGAATGGCATTACTAGCGCCAAACTATGCTTTGCAATTTCTTTCCTCCCCAATTACAGTTTTATTTATCTGGTGTAGAATATTATCTATTAAAACTAGTCAACTTCCAGTTTGGCCTGAATGGGTGAATCTGCAGCATAAAGATATTGTACGCGATGAGTATAGTAAGCAATCTAAAGACAATACAGAGAATAATTTTTGGGAAGAAACGTGGCCAGTAATTTGCTTTGTTGTTGGTAGTTTAGTATTGCTTGCTTTGATTTTATGGGCTGGATATAAATACTGGCTAATGTATCAATAATTGTACTCTATTTGACAATGTCAATTTTCAGTACAGCATAGGAGTCATCCATGTTCAGTTCCGGCGATGGCGTCATCGTACTCGGTGATAGCACGACACATGGTGGCAAGGTGGTGTCTGCCCAGTCCAACTATCTGCTGGAGGGCAAGCTGGTGGCGTTTCACGGCTGCCATACGGCATTTGAGGCGGCGCTGATCTCTGTGGCAAGTGGCAAGCACGGCCTGGGATGAGTGAGTTATCCCCAAAACCCTCATGGCCACTCCGTGAGGGTTTTGGGCATTTGTAGCTCCATATCGATTATGAACTACCTACTAATATTATTGGCCCAGCATCCAGATAAGTGATAAAGAGTTACAAAAGGTACTGGAAAACAGATCATGAATAAAGTCCAGAGAAAGATACTCGAAGCTGTCGGGGTTTTAAGCAATAATCGACTTGATTATTCATCGTTTTCCAAAAAACATATGTTTGATGTCAAAAAGAAAGCAGAGGAGATAAAGTCGCCAGAGTTTGTATGCGCCATTAATTGCCATAGTTTGGTTTTGTCTGAGTCCTGGTTTCGTGAAAGAGGATTATATGTTTCTTGGGGAACCCTGGGAGGGGGCGTAATATTAGGTTTCTTTTTGTTTTTCCCACTGGTAATGCCTTGGGTTTATAAAATACAGGTTGATGTTGGTGGTATCATCGCATTATCTTTTATGGCTTCCCTTGGTTTTTTGTTTTCTTATCCTCTCTTATTTTCTGCGAAAAGCGAGCTAAAGACTCAAGGGTTTCAGTATACAATATTTAATCATGATTCAAAAAATATTCATTTTGTAAGTGATGTCGATTTTCAACCCAAAACCTGTTCCTGGGATGAGTGCACATTCTGTCTCGCTTATTCGGCTGGCAGTATAGAAGGATATTATTACGAGCTAAAGGGCTACCTGTTCAACGAAGATGATAGTGTAAGGGATAGCTTCTCGTTCGACGATTACCACTATATGATCACTGATAGTGATAATACTCGTCAAATGATGATCAAGGATCTTTCCGCCAGGTTCGAATATGTACGCCGTTATATGCAAGAGGGACCCGATTCGGTAGAGCCTGTCACAGGGTCACTTGATTTGAAGCCAAGTCTCTCCGAGGCAGCCCACCGGTTTCAGCCCAGATCTAAAGCCTCAGAGGGAAAGAAGTTTCATATAATCTATTCCATCGTACGCGCAGTGTTTTTGATCCCCTTTAGCGTACAAGTCGTGGGCCACTACTTTTTCTGTCGCTATTGTCGTTTACCACAGCGGCCACAAAGTGTAATTGATGAGTGCGGTGAAGATATATTCCCAAAGCGGTGATCTCCACCATGTTATGTACCACGGCCGCAGACTTTAAGTGTAATACCCCACAGGGAAGTTCAGGTGTTGTACTCAGAATCTGCGGCCAAGTTTTATATAAATTGTAGAGGGCAATAACCATAAAGTATTCATCAAATCCTGACGGTCTCTTGGCCCTTCCAAAATCCAGGCAAGACGGGATTATTCCAGATTCTTATGGAAGTTTAATAAAGCTGAATTCTACGTACGCTGAATTCATTGATAGAGCTGATCGGCACCGAGGAATGTCAAAAACAACGTTCGGCTTTTTATTGGTTGCATTGATAAATGGTTTAGGTGTTTTTTCTGCAATATATGTAGGCAGCTATATAGATTCCATCGATGTAATGTCAATACATGTGGTTACATTTCTCATTATTGCTTTGATATTGTCTTTAACAGATTATTTTGTCTGGAAGCATCATCTAGGTAGAGATTTTCTTACTGTAAGCTTTTATCCTATTAGGTTCAATCGTAAAAAAAGGATGGTGTATATTTATCGTGATCGAGAATCTGGTGGTGTTCTAAAGGTTAATTGGAATGACATATTTTGGCACATTGGTAAAGGGTATCAACAGGAATATAATTGTGACTTGCGTGGGCATGTAATGAAAAATGGAGTCATTGTCGATACTTTCAGTGTTGGCAATTTTTATGATGATAGTCGTGTCAATCAAATAATGGCTATGTGGGAATTTATCAGGCGTTATATGGAAGAGCCGCTTGATAGCTTGTTTGATGAACCTTTGGATAGGCATATAGATAAGTCAACAGAGGTCTCTTTGAAAAACTGCTATATGCATGTTTATGCTAACATGTGGCCCTTTGCTATCAACTATCGGTATTATCTTGCTCCTGTTTTTTATCCATTACTTTGGATTTTGACGCTTGGCAGATGGTTCACTTTGGGCACCTGTAAGAAGCCTGTATGGCCTTCGTCAGTAGAGGCCGAATGCATCGTTGCATCAGATGATCCAATGATATTACAAGAGCCAAAGTATACAGGTGAGTTTTCAGAGGACCCTGCTGTCGCTGATCGTCAGTTTGAGCGACATTCACAGCAGCGTAAATATGAAATAATGTAAGTATTTCCTTTTCTTGGAATCCCCTAAAGCGGAGATAGTGCTCATGTTCAGTTCCGGCGATGGCGTTATCGTACTCGGTGATAGCACGACACATGGTGGTAAGGTGGTGTCTGCCCAATCCAACTATCTGTTGGAGGGCAAGCCGGTGGCAGTGGTGGGGGACATGGTGACGTGCCCCAAGGATGGTCACAGTACCTGCAGCATCATCGAGGGGCATCCCACCATCAGCTTGAATGGCAAGCCGGTATCGTTTCACGGCTGCCATACGGCATGTGGGGCGGCGTTGATCTCTGCAGCAAGTGGCAAGCACGGCCTGAGGTGAGGGCGTGAGCTTACCCATGTGGTATCTGTATTCGATGAACCCGTAGCCTTGGCTGTGGGATTTTTCGTCAGGAATCTACGTGAACTTACCAAGTTGGTATATCTGTGAGGATGCGTACCGGCATGCCGCTCAAGCTTGGATTTGTAAATGTAGCAGAACATAAATTGAGGAGTCAATCAATTGAATGTCAATGAGAAGGTATTGAATGGCAATTATTTGATTTCTGAGTGCAATAATCATTTTCTTGAAATAGTTGGCCGCGAGAACGACTCACGTGGCAGATTTAATTTCACGGCTTTTTTAATAGCTATCTCTGTTAGCATAATTTTAGCTTTCGCGATTATAGTCATTTCAGATGAAAGAGTGCCTATGGGACTGCTTGTAATAGCAGCATTAGGCGGACTTATGGCTATTCTGATGTATGTGGCTGTTTACTTTTTGTTTATGTATGATTCTTTTAAGGTTAACCAGTATTCAGTAAGAATACTTAAGGCTGAACGAAAAGTCTCTGTCATAATGCGGGATGGTTCCGTAGCTATTTTAGATTGGGATTCAGTGAGTGTCGAATATACAACCTCTGATGGGAAAGGGAATCCTGTATTATTTATCCCCGGCGTCGTGTGGTTAAGCTCTATTGAAGAAAAGTCAGGTAAAACACAGCGCATACCTATTGGCAGTGACATGCTTGATAGAAAATACATTTTGGAAAATATCTGGAATATAGCTAAGGATTATATGGATAGGCCTGATGGAGTTGAGCTTACTAAAGCAAGAATTAATTTTTGTGTTCCAGGTTCTTCCGTCAGAGAAGGTGCCAGATATGGGATTTTGCATGGATACGCTATTTTCGATAAGCCACTGTTGAAAGTCATATTCTCACCTATCGCTACTCCTATGGTATTAGGCCGTTGGTTGTCCATGTTTACCTCAAAGATACCCGCATGGCCTAAAGAGGTGCTTGAAGCTTGCCAATTAAAAGATGATGAGGAAACGCTGAATTGGAAGAATTATAATACAATGTCATTCTGGGAAAACGAGTGGGTAATTATATGTTTCTCAATTGGGATGATAGTAGATTTGATTGGTGTATATTACTTGATCCTACGCCTTACTCATTGAGTATTGACTATCGTTCATTCGTTTTCTAAGGGGTTGATCCATGTTCAGTTCCGGAGATGGCATCATCGTGCTCGGTGATAGCACCACTCATGGTGGCAAGGTGGTGTCTGCCCAGTCCAACTATCTGCTGGAGGGCAAGCCGGTGGCAGTGGTGGGGGACATGGTGACGTGCCCCAAGGATGGTCACAGCACCTGCAGTATCATCGAGGGGCATCCCACCATCAGCTTGAATGGCAAGCCGGTAGCGTTTCACGGCTGCCATACGGTATGTGGGGCGGCGTTGATTTCTGCAGCGAGTGGCAAGCACGGCCTGGGATAAGGGCGTTGAGGTGTTCGTGTATGCTTGTCTCGCGCTTCGCTTCAAGTCTTGCACCGGGGTGTAGGCACAGGATCGAGCGGTTCCCCTGTTTGCTCAACAGCAAGATGAAAAGCCCTCCGACCAAATGTCGGGGGGCTTTTCATTTCCGATGACGCGGGACCGTGTTATTGGGGCAGCTGAATGGCCATTTCCTTGCCGTTTCCAGCGTCAGCGTGCCATCCAGCCGCCATCGACCGTCAGAACGGTGCCATGTACATAGTCCGAGGCAGATGAAGCGAGGAATACTACCGGGCCCTTGAGGTCGTCTGGTGATCCCCAGCGCCCGGCGGGGATGCGCGCGAGGATATCGCGGGAGCGCTGTGCATCCTGTCGCAGGGCTTCGGTATTGTCGGTAGCGATATAGCCCGGTGCGATGGCGTTGACGTTGACGCCGTGAGCGGCCCACTCATTGGCGAAAGCCTTGGTGAGCTGAGCGATGCCGCCTTTGCTGGCCGCGTAGCCCGGCACGGTGATGCCGCCCTGGAAGGAGAGCAGTGAGGCGGTGAAGATGATCTTGCCGCTGCCGCGCGCGACCATCTGTTTGCCGATCTCGCGGGTCAGGATGAACGGGGCGGAGAGGTTGGTATCAATGACGCGATCCCATTGCGCGTCCGTGTGCTCGGTGGCCGGAGCGCGCTCGATGGTGCCGGCGTTGTTGATCAGGATATCCACCCGAGTCGAACTCAACTGCGCAGCCAGCTGCTGGATGGCGCTGCGGTCGGAAACGTCGCATGCGATGCCCTGGAAGGAGCGCCCCAGGGCGCGGATACGTTCACCTACATCACCACCATCGGCGGTCATGCTGGCACTGATGGCAATGATATCGGTGCCGGCCTCGGCGAGGGCGATCGCCATGGCGGCCCCGATACCGCGACTGGCACCGGTCACCACGGCGGTCTGATGACTGAGGTCGAAGGGTTTGACGTCATGCATGTCGCGGCTCCCATATCAGTAAAGTCTCACGCAAGCCTACTGCAGAAAGAGGGCGACCACGAATGCCCGCGGGGGAGCGCTTGCTAGGCGAGCCAGAAAGCCGTGAGGCCAAGCTATGCCCGATCAGTGCGAACCTTGCGAATGTGATAGCGTCTTGGCAAATCCAACTCCTCGGCGGCCCGATGCCCCCAGTACGCCGCAGCTGAAGGCTGGTAACGCACTCTGGCTGGTGACCTTGCCTGATGATGGCTCGCGCTGGTGTCTTCCGCGATCACCTGTCCACTGCCTGGGGACGAGCTGTGCTGACGGCATTCCGTCAGAAAGCGCCTCATCCTTGCCGTCACGTGGGAGCCAGTCTCTGCGAGCTGATGGCGCTTTTCTCGTACAAGGAAGAAGACATGCGTAATCATAATCGCCGCCTGGCTTGCCGCTCACGTCACAGTGTTCAGGCGATGACCCATGCCTGGGGAATCCTGAACGCAATGCGTGTCTCATGAGCTCATTGGCTTTGGGACTCATCCTGATCTCGGTCTGTCTGCATGCCGGCTGGAATCTGCTGGGCAAGGGCCGAGCGCCGTCGCTGGCTTTCTTCATGCTGGCCATGGGCAGTGGGGCGTTGATCTTTGCACCGTTGCTGGCACTGGGGCCGGCGTTCAACGAGCTGCCGGATGAGTTCTGGGGTTGGCTGGTGGCCACGGGGCTGTGTCAGGCGTTCTACATGGGCGGGCTCGCCTGGGCGTATGCGCGCGGCGAGGTCAGTGTGCTATATCCCATCGCGCGTGCCTTGCCCGTGGTGCTGGTGCCGCTGGTCTCCTTGAGCCTGCTGGATAGCCAGGCGCTGACAGTGTCGGATTTCACCGGCATGGGGCTGATCGTGCTCGGTGCGCTCATGTTGCCCTTGAGCAGTCCGCAGGGCTTGCGAGCGAGAACCTATCTGACCCCCGCGCTGGGGTTCGCGTTGCTGGCAGCGCTGGGGACCACCGGCTATTCGCTGATCGACAAGCAGGCGCTCGACATCATGCTGAGTGTCGGCTATTCGCCGACGTCTGCAGGCGCTGTCTTTCTGGTGTTGCAGGCCATGATGACGGTCGCCTGGGGCGCACCTCTGGTGATGCTGTTGCCGACTGAGCGTCGTCGCCTGCCGATGCTGTGGCGGGGCGAGCGGGGCAGCATGTTGCTGACCGGCGTGATGGTGATGGCGACCTATGGGCTGGTATTGATCGCCATGACGCTGACGGAAGAGGTCAGCCTTGTGGTCGCCATGCGTCAGTTGTCGATCCCGCTTGGGGTGGTGCTCGGCGTGGTCTGGTTGCGCGAGCGTGCGGCCATGGTCAAGTGGGTCGGCATCGGCGTCATGCTGGCAGGGTTGTGGACCGTCGCGCTGGTGTGAGGAAAGGCGTGGCATGAGGCACAAAAAAAGCGAGACAGGCGGTGGCCTGTCTCGCTTTTTGTCTTTCTGCTGACGCCTGTGGGGGATGGCAGTCTTGCCTTCCCCCACAGGCCTGTTCACTTCGCGTGAAGCTTACTTGGCGTCTGCCACCAGCATTTCCAGCGTGGCGCGGGCACCGTTGTCGTGCAGGCTCTTCAGGGCCTTGAGGTAGGCATCGCGGAAGCGCGGCTGATCGACCAGATCACCGAACAGTTCACGGTTGTCCAGGAAGGCGGTCGGCTCTTCGCGCTGACGGCTGGCGCGTTCCATCAGCTCGACCTTCAGCGGGTCGACCACGTCGATGGTCTCGTCTTGCTCGTCGACGCCTTCGGCATAACGTGCCCAGCTGGCCACGACAGCCGCGGTACGACGCAGTTCACCGTCGGTCTTGAGCTGTGCGTGGGCCACCGGGATCAGGAACTTCGGAATGCGGTCGGAGGTCTCGGCGCACAGGCGCGCGAGGGTGTCCTTGACTTCCGGGTTGGCGAAACGCTCGATCAGCGTCTGGCAGTGGGCATCGAGATCGATGCCCGGCAGCTGGGCCAGCGTCGGGCGAGCTTCCTCGTTCATGTAGCCGAGCAGGAAGTCGACGATCAGCGGGTCGTTGCAGGCTTCGTGGGCGTAGCGATAGCCGGCCAGATAGCCGAAGTAGCACAGTGCCTGGTGACCGGCGTTGAGCAGGCGCAGCTTCATCAGCTCATAGGGCTCGACGTCTTCCACCGGCTGCACGCCGGCATCTTCAAAGGCCGGGCGGCCATTGGCGAAGTGGTCTTCCAGCACCCACTGGGTGAAGGGCTCGCAGACCACCGGCCAGGCGTCTTCCACGCCGAAGCGTGAGGACAGCTCTTCGATGTCATCCGGGGTGGTCACCGGCGTGATGCGGTCGACCATGGAGTTGGGGAAGGGCACTTCGGCTTCGATCCAGGCGGCCAGTTCGGCATCGCGTGCACGCGCGTAGGCGGTGAACATCTTGTGGGCGACGTTGCCGTTGCCTTCGATGTTGTCACAGGACATCACGGTGAACGGGGCAACGCCGCGCTCGCGACGACGTGCCAGGGCTTCGGTGATCAGGCCAAAGCTGGTCTTGGCCTCACCCGGGTTGGCCAGGTCGTGCTGGACGTCGGCGTTCTCGAGATTGAATTCGCCGCTGACCGGGTGGAAGTTGTAGCCACCTTCGGTGACGGTCAGCGAGACGATGCGGATCGCCGGGTCGGCCATCAGCTCGATCACGGCATCCGGGGAGTCCGGGGCAAAGCGATAATCGATGATGGAGCCCACCACGCGCGGCTCGTAGTTGCCGTCCGGGTGCTTGAGCACGACGGTGTAGAGGTGGTCCTGAGAGGACAGGGCTTCCTGCATGCGGCGATCGCCCGGCATCACGCCGACACCGACGATGCCCCAGTCCAGTGCCTTGCCCTGGTTCATCAGCTCGTCGAGGTACATGGCCTGGTGTGCACGATGGAAGCCGCCCACGCCGAAGTGGACGATGCCGGCGCTGACCGCAGCACGATCGTAGTTCGGGGTGGCAACCTTGGCGTCCAGCTGAGTCAGACTGGCATTGGAGAGACGAGTCATGGGGGGAGGTCTCCTGCCGCATATCGCGGTCGGGTCAAGATGGGTAAAGAAAGGGTAGGTCGTAACGGCCAGCGGCGAAGGTTGCCCTCGTGAGTCAGGCTACCTTCGCCGCGGACCAGGCAGGGGACTTGCGTGTCCCCTGCCGACTCAGCCAGCGGTGGCCGCTTGCTTCGGGGACTGCTTGTTGAACAGCGCCTTGCTGCGCTGCAGTTCCCAGTACGCGAAGATGAAGTAGATGATCGTCGACCAGATGGTCACGTCATAGAACAGCTCGCGGTTCGCTTCGTAGCTTGCCAGGTCCGGGCTGCCGAACAGCACGCGCAGCGCCAGCACCAGGGGAATGACGAGACCGATCACCATCCAGATGGCTCGGATGACCTTGGTCAGACCTGATGTGTCCTTGACCGGGGCATGATTGGTCGTGTCGGCCTGCTTGGCGTGGAAGGCATCGACTCGCTCCTGGAAGTGCTTTTCGGTGGCTTCCGCTTCCGGATAGGACTCAGCGGCGCCGGCGGACTTGGCCATCAGGGTGTAGAGAATGATGGAGACGAACCAGGTCGGCAGGAACAGATAATAGAACGGGATCACGTCGACCATCTCGAGACCGAAGCCGAAGATCAGAGACAGCGCCCAGGTCGCCAGCGCCGGCGTGTTGTGCTTCACCCCCTTGTAGCGCGCCCAGTAACGGCTGAAGCCGAGTTTCGGGAACAGGTGATGCTCAGCGAAGATGATCCCGCCGACCGGCACCAGTACCAGACCGGCGTAGGTCAGCAGCGGCAGCATGCTGCGATAGACGAACGGGAAGCAGCTGAGTACCGCAACGCAGATACCCACGGCCAGCGTCGCCTTGTTGCGCGACAGGTTCGGCATGGCCGACTGTGCGGCAAGGCCCGCGCGATACAGGTTGGCGTTGGCGGTGGTCCAGCCTGCGACGACCACGATCACGAAGCCGGCGGCGCCAAGGGCGTGCAGTGCCACTTCACCCGGCTCCAGCACATCGATGCTGATACCCGCGACGGCAGCGGTAGCGGCGCCCATCAGGCCGGCGGAGATCCAAGCGACGTAGTGGCCGAACATCATGCCGGTGCTGGTCGCAAGGCCGGAGCGCATGCGCTTGGCATAACGCAGCAGCGCCATGTCGATCAGACCGAAGTGGGAGAAGGTGTTGGCCGCCCAGGAGAAGCCGATGACTTCCCAGATACCGATGCCTGCCTCGCCCTGGGAATTGATCCCGGTGAAGACGGTACTGCCTGCGACATCAATGAAACTCGAGAAACTGTCCAGGCTGGTGTTGCCGGTGACGGACTCGGCCAGTTCCGGCAGCAGCACCAGGCCGCCGACGGTGAACATCAGCATCAGCCAGGGAGCGCAGATGCTGGCAAATTCCGTCAAGGCATTGAAGCCATAGACGGCAACCAGTACCACGATGGCGGCAACGGCCAGCGCCAGCAGGATGAACTCGAAGCTGGTGGGGTAGGCCTGGGTCTGGGCGGGTATGTCGAACAACAGCCTGACCGCCGTGGCGGAGACGGTGATCATGGCAGCCGAGATGGCGGTGAATATGATCACGTTGGCCCAGTTGTACAGCCGAGACATCGAATCACCGGCGATGCGGTGGAGATAGGTGAAGAGGCTGAGGCGAGTCTCGATGGCGATCGGTGTGGTGATCAACCAGAAACTGAGTACCGCCAGACCATTACCGATCAGCAGGCCCAGCAGGATATCCCAGATACCGGCACCGAGTGCCACGAAGGTGGCACCGATGACGAACTCGGTCGCGGCAACGTGCTCGGCGGCATAGAGACCGGCAAAGTGCGGCCACCGGTGCAGTTTGTGACGTGGTACCGGCAGTAGCTCGTCGTCCATATGGGCGATCTGCCGATCCAAATCTGGCGCAGTACTGGCCATGATTGGCTCCTGTTTTTTTACGGCTTGTCTTGCTGCTCCTACCCGAGGTGTCACGCAGCCGCCTTGGCATTCCTATCGGCGATGACAGGGGTAGATCGTCTTTTGTCGATCAAATGACTCAGGTGTGGTGCAAATGATCGATGAATGGTCATCAAAACGCAAAGCCCGCGTGCTTGAACTTTGGGCTATGTCCCCGGGTGATCTCGGAGATTCTGGTCTCGAAGGGGCTGAAGGCCGCATGAAACGTGAGGTTACGGGGAAATGTCGGTGTTCAATGACACGATTCAGCAAAGTGAATTTTTCCGTTCTCACGCTCTGTCCGGCGATGGAAACCTGGTGTCCTGGCGAAACCTGCCTATAGAGAAGGTGATGAAAGACCGAGTCGAGTATGGTTTGGGTGAACCAATGTGGTGCATGACTCGCTATCGATTTCCTGACAGGTACTCGGGCACTGAGGAGGCAATGGGGGAGGCAATGGAGGAGCGAGCGAAGTGCGCAAGGCAGGCATGGCGGTACCGTGACCGCTCACCGAGAGAGATGGTGCAAGGCAGTAGGGTGTTGGGTAGAAGCGACATCAACTTCGGTGCCAGGCGACGGAATATGCACGAAATAACGACAAAGATCGTGAAAATTGAGACATCTTGCGGCCTCCTCGGGATGTCGATAAGGTTATGCAACACTGTTTCCTAATCAGGAAATGCCCTTATTGACACCCGACGCCGACAGGGCGGCGGGGCACTGCGAGGAGGCCAGCCATGCGAACACGCACACTGACCATTCTGATGATGATCGTTTCCCTGATGGGCGCTCCCCTGGCGCAGGCCGGGCCGCATGATCGTGGTCATGGCCATGGACATGGTCATCACGACAAGCATCATCACAAGAAGCACTACAAGAAACACCACAAGCATCAAGAACGCCGCCACGAGTCGCGCCGTGATCATCATTGGCGTCGTGGCGACCACCTGCCGCGTCACTATTATTCCGATCAGCGTTATTGGGTAAAGGACTGGCATCACCGCCACCTGTCCAAGCCGCCGCGCGGGCATCGCTGGTTGAACATCGATGGGCGCTATGTCCTGGCGGCCGTTGCCGGGGGCGCGATCACTGCGATCATCCTCAATCGCTGATTCCTGCCGCGTGGCCAGACGTCAGTCAGCAAGCACAAAAGAAAGGGCCTCCAGTGAGGCCCTTTTTGCATGCGCCGTTTGCCGGCAGTGGCTTCAGGCGTAGGCGCTGCATACCCAGGTCATGGTCGCTGGGGTGTCGCCGTTGTAGGTGATGGCGTGTCCGAGGGTGCTGTCGAAGGCCAGGCTATCGCCGACCTTGAGCTGGATGGGGTCGTAAAGCTCGGTCCAGACGGTCACCTCGCCGCTGGTCACGATGATCTGTTCCTGGCCGGAGTGTTTCTGCAGGCCGCCGAATTCCTCGAGACTGCGATTGAGCACGGTGGTTTCCAATACCATGTACTCCTTGGACGCCACGTTGTTGCAAAGCGGCCGATACCGGTAGTTGGGCGTCTCGATGACGTCTCCCTCCTGCGCTCGCGTCAGGGCGAGCCACCCCCGAAATGACGTGTCTTCCGTGTGATAGAACAGCTCGCTGACATCCACCTTCAGGCCCTTGGCGAGATTCACGATCGCCTCGAAGGTCGGTGAGATACGTCCATTCTCGATTCTCGACACGCTGGCCGCCGAGATTCCTGACGCGCTGGCCACGGCCGCGATGGTCAGTCCCTTCTCCTTGCGTAGCGCCTTGAGGTTGTCACCAATGGCGCCTGCCTTGCGTTCTCTGTGCTTCAGAGCGATCGGCGTTTCCTGGTGAGATGTCATGTCAGCGTGCTCCATCGTGATCGTCTGCAATTGTCGGGTCCCTGAGCGTTGTCAGTGCGCAGCGCCTGTCGGCTGAAAAGCGCTTGCCACCGCGTGCCGAGTCATGGGGAAGCGGCGTGCTCGTAGGTCTTGATAGGGTTCATTTAGAGCTTCCTCGTGCAAAATGTCGAGCCAATATTCACATTTGACGCAATGTTGCGTATATGCAACTCTGGTTCCTGAAGTGAAATTGCTGGTGGTGGATCTGCTCGCCTTCGTGGACGTCATGTCGCGCCCGGTGGAGGTCTTCCAGCGAGAGAATGTGTGATCGCGGGCATCGTGAGATGGGGGATGCCCGTACTGCGGTGCAAGACGCTCAGAGACGGAATCACCTTCGACTGGAACAATACGAGGAAAACAAGAATGCATAGCCTCACGAAAAATGTGCTCGGCATGGGCATCGCAGCCGGTCTGCTGGTCACCGCGACCACCCAGGCCGCCGATATCGAGTGGAAGATGGCAACTCCCTGGGGGGGCGGCCCCTGGCTTGAGCGAGATGCCAAGACGTTTGCCGATTATGCCAATGAGCTGACCAATGGTGACGTGAGCATTCAGGTGTTCCCGGGCGGTACGCTGGGTGGCGCGCTGCGCGTGACCAATACCGTGAAGTCCGGTGTCGCGCAGGTCAGCCACAACTACATCAACTATGACTACGGGACGGACCCGACGGCGGCGCTGTTGGCTGGGCACTCCAGTGGCCTGACGCCGGAAGAGTTCATGTTGTGGATGTACGAGGGTGGCGGTGTCGAGCTCTATGAAGCGTTCCGTCGTGAAGTCTTCGGCGTCGTGGCCTTCCCGTGCTCCACCCTGGGCACCGAGATATTCCTGCACTCAAGCAAGAAGGTACAGACGCTGGAAGACTTCCAGGGACTGAGACTGAGAACATCCGGTGCCTGGGCGGAAATCGCCTCGCGCCTAGGGGCCTCTACCGTGGTGATGGCAGGCAGTGACATCTACACGGCGTTGGATCGTGGCGTCATCGATGCCGCGGAGTGGGGCAGCCCGGAGCTCAACAAGCCGACCGGCTTCCAGGACGTGGCGCAGTACGTCATCCTGCCCGGCGTCCACCAGTCCGGTGGCATCCTCGAGTGTGAAGTGAATGTCGATGCCTGGGATGGCCTGAGCGAAGCCCAGCAGAGCCAGTTGCGTCTTGCCGGCAAGTTGAGCGTGTTCGAATCCTGGCTCGACAGCTCCTATGCCGACCTCAAGGCCTTCAAGGAGCTGGAAGAGGGGCCCAATGAGATCGTGCAGCTGGATCAATCCTTCATCGATGCCATCTACGAAGAGACACGTGCCTGGGAAGATGAGAAGGCGGGTGAGAACGAGTGGTTCGCGCGCGTGCTCGAGTCACAACGTGCCTTCAAGGACAGCATGACCACCTGGCAGGATTACCGTCTGCCGATCGGGGAAATGGGGCGCTGAACCCCGCAGGAACTGACGTTTCCGGCACAGGCAAGGCCTTTGCCTGTGCTTCCCCCTGGCTGTCATTCGGTAGGTTGTCATGAAAATAGTCGATGCCATTGAGCGTCAAACCCGTTGGGCGGGGTATCTGGGGGCTGTCCTGATACTGCCGCTGGTGCTTGCGCTGGTCTATGAGGTCTTCAGTCGCTATGTGCTGGGAAGGCCCACCCTGTGGGCGTTCGAGGTCAGCTACATGGTGATGGGCGCCATCTTCATGTTTGGCATGGCGAATGCACTTCGCGTGGGCCAGCACGTCAGTGTGGATGTGTTGAGTCAGAATTTTTCGCCACGTCTGAAAGCCGGGGTGCATCTGGCCTGTTATGGCGTATTGCTCCCCGTACTGGGCTGGTTGGTCTGGGAGCTTTCGTTCTATGCGATCGAGGCCTTCTCCAGCAATGAGCGCTCTGGTCGCTCGGCCTGGAATCCGGTGATCTGGCCGGTCTTCGGGGTGTG
The DNA here is from genome assembly GCF_029846385.1 of Cobetia sp. 10Alg 146. Taxonomy (NCBI): domain Bacteria; kingdom Pseudomonadati; phylum Pseudomonadota; class Gammaproteobacteria; order Oceanospirillales; family Halomonadaceae; genus Cobetia; species Cobetia sp. 10Alg 146. The sequence continues at coordinate 204,065 of NZ_JARWKT010000004.1, read as the reverse complement.
GTGGCTGGGCTTTGTCTATCTGACGCTGCAGGTGATCGCGGAGATGTTCAAGCTCTGGAGCACGTTGCTGGGCCATGATCATGGCGCGGAGGTGTCCTCATGAGCGATTTCCTTGCCCTGATCATGTTCCCGGCCCTCATCGCGCTGATCGTGCTCGGCTTCCCGATCGCGTTTTCGATGATCGTCGTCGCGACGGTCTTCGGCGTCGCCCAGTTCGGTGATGCTGCGGCCTATCAGTTGTTGACCAAGATCGAAGATACGGCGTCCAACTCCATTCTGGCGGCCGTGCCGCTGTTCATTTTCATGGGCGCGATGCTCGAGAATTCCGGCATCGCCGAGCGGCTTTTCGGTGCCATCCATCTGTGGACGCGCCGGTTGCCCGGTGGGCTGGGCGTCGGTGCGGTCATCATGGGGACCATCTTCGCGGCTGCCAGCGGCGTCGTCGGGGCGACCGAGGCAGTGATCGGTATGCTGGCAGTGCCGGTCATGCTCAAGCATCAGTATGACAAGTCACTCATCTCCGGCACCATCTGCGCCAGTGGCTCATTGGGCACGGCGATTCCGCCTTCCATTACCGTGGTCATTCTCGGGCCTGTCGCGGGTGTCTCCGTCGGGTCACTGTTCAGTGGTCTGTTGATTCCGGGGCTTCTGATGGCGCTGTTGTTCCTCGTCTATATCGTCGTGGTCTGCGCGCTGAAGCCTGCGCTTGCGCCGCGACTGAAAGAAGATGAGCAACATCCGGGCTGGGGCAAGCTGCTCACCATCACCCTGAGTGCGTTGCTGCCGACCATGAGTCTGATCATGGTGGTGTTGGGCACGATTCTGATGGGCATCGCCACGCCGACGGAAGCGGCAGCCTGTGGTGCGCTAGGCTCCGTCTTGCTGGCACTGGGCTATCGCAATCTCACGCTGTCCATCCTGTGGAATGCCGCGATACGCACGCTCAACATCACCGCCATGATTCTGCTCATCGTGCTGGGTGGCAACATGTTCGCCGGTGTCTTCTTCGCCTCCGGTGGCATGGCGACCGTTCAGTCGCTGCTGCTGGATACCGGCATGAGCCCATGGTTCATTCTCGGTGCCATCCTGCTGATCGCCTTCCTGGCCGGTTTCGTGCTCGACATGATCTCGGTGGTGCTGATCGTCATCCCCGTGGCCATGCCGGTCATCGGAATGCTCGGGTTTGATGAGATCTGGTTCTGCGTGGCCTTCCTCATCGTGATGCAGACGAGCTATCTGACCCCGCCGCTTGCCCCCTCCATCTTCTATCTACGCGCCATCACGCCTGCCGAAGTGACGCTCAAGCACATGTACAAGGGGGTCGTGCCTTTCATCGTCCTGCAGCTGGTGGTACTGGCGTTGATTCTCACATTCCCGGGGCTTGCGCTGTGGTTGCCTGATGCCATCAGCGGGCCGTCCTGGAAATGATGGTCGCCTTATCGAAAAGGAACGCGTTCGCATGAGTGATGCAAAGCACGAAGATACTGAAATGGACATCAATCTCGATCGAGAGGCGCTCACCTCGCTATGCCACAAGGTGCTGACACGCCATGGCTTCAGCGAATCGAATGTCGAGGCCATGAGTGATGCGCTGGTCGCGGCCGAGATGGATGGCTGTCGCTCCCATGGGCTCTATCGCCTGATGGGGTTCGTGGCCACGCTGAACAATGGAGGAGTGGTGCCGGACGCCGTGCCGGTGGTCGAGGATACGGCGCCCTCTGTCGTCAAGGTGGATGCCAAGGGTGGCTTCTCATCGCTGGCCTTCCAGCAGGGCGTGCCTGAGTTGCTCAGCAAGGCGAGAGCCAATGGGATCGCCATTCTGGCCATCAACCATTGCGTGCATGGCACGGCATTGTGGGTCGAGATCGAGCGCCTGACCCGTGAAGGGCTGGTAGCCATCGCCTGCAACCCGACCCAGTCGTACATGGCGCCGTATGGAGGCAGCCAGCCCCTGCTGGGCACCAACCCCGTCGCCTTCGGCTGGCCGCGCGGGGATGGCAATCCCTACGTGTTCGACTTCGCGACCAGCGCCATCGCGCGTGGCGATATCGAGCTGCATCGTCGTCAGGGGGACGAGATTCCGCTGGGCTGGGGGGTTGATCGAGATGGTACGCCGTCCCGTGACCCGGCCGAAGTGCTGGATCATGGCGCGATGCTGCCGTTCGGTGAGCACAAGGGCTCTGCGCTGGCGATCATGATCGAGTTGATCGCAGGGCCGCTGATCGGTGACATGCTCAGTATCGAATCCAGCGAGCATGATCAAGGCAAGGGCAGCCTGCCGTATCATGGGGAGATGATCATCGCGATGGACCCGGCGCGTCTCACGGGGGGCAGCCCCCAGCAGCACATGTTGCGCTCTGAACGGCTGTTCGACCTGGTCAAGCAGCAGGGCGCGCGTCTTTCCTCCGAGCGTCGCTATCAGGCTCGCCAGAAGCATCTGGAGGAGGGCGTCACACTCTCCCGAGCGCTGTATGACGACATTCTCGAGCTTGCCTCCTGAGAATTTGCCTGCGCCGAGCAGCCGAGTCATCGCTGACAGGCACGCGGCAGGACGTCATGAGGGCATGACGGCATGAGGTCATGACTGCCGCAAGAAGAACGGCCGCCCCTGGGCGGCCGTTCTTCTATATAAGGTGGCCATCGTCGCCGCTGTCATCCTCAGTGCTCACCGATACTGGGCGCCCATCCAGTTCTGCCTGATTATGTGCACCACCGGATGTGGGCGTTTTTCCGCAAAGGTGCCGTTGCTGCTAGCGTAAGCCGTGTTGAGGGTCGTTGATGCCATCTTGATGGCCATTGAAGGGGAAAGGGACATGACGCTTGAGACGACATCGCGGTTTCGGGGTTGCTTGTTGGGTGGTGCGGTGGGAGATGCGCTGGGGGCGGCAGTGGAGTTCCTGTCGCACGAGGAGATCCAGGCGCGCTTCGGAAGTGAAGGAATACGCGATTACGCACCGGCCTATGGCGGGCTGGGGCGGATTACCGATGATACGCAGATGACACTGTTTACCGCCGAGGGTCTGTTGCGTAGCCACGTGCGCGGCTGTCTGAGAGGCATCACGACGCAAGGTAGCCTGGTCAACAGTGCCTATGAACGTTGGCTGTACACCCAAGGGGAACGCACGCAAAAGGCAACGGAACAGGAATGGCTGGACAGTGGCTGGTTGATCAAGCAGCCGGCACTGCATTCGCGCCGCGCCCCGGGCATGACGTGTCTGTCCGCGCTCAAACAGGTGCGCACCTACAGTGACACCGCGCAGAACGACAGCAAAGGCTGTGGGGGTGTGATGCGCGTGGCCCCCGTCGGCTTGTTCGCGCATGTGATGGGAGCCTCCCATGAGATGTGCTTCGCGCTCGGGGAAGAGGTCTGCGCGCTGACCCATGGCCACGTGACCGGTCAGCTGACGGGCGGGGTGCTGGCGGTGATGACCCAATGCCTGGTGGCGGGTGACTCGATGGCACAGGCACTTGCGCACGCCATGCGCATTCTCGAGCGCAAATCAGGCTGCGAAGAGACCATGCAGGCCCTGAAGCAAGCCTGCGAGCTTGCCGAGTCCGACACTGCGCCGCAGGTGGCTGTCGTGATGCTGGGGTTGGGATGGATCGCGGAAGAGGCCCTGGCGATGTCCGTGTATTGCGCGCTCACCGCGCGGGATTTCCGCTCCGCGATCCAGATCGCGGTCAATCATGATGGGGATTCGGATTCCACGGGGGCCATCACGGGCAACCTGCTCGGGGCGCAATGGGGAGAAGAGGCGATACCTGCTGATTGGCTGGAGCCGCTTGAACTGCGAGAGGTCATCGGCGAGGTCGCCCAGGACCTGCACGATTGCGCTCGCTGGGAGCTCTATACCGACGGGGGTGGCAAGGACGAGCGGTGGGTCTGGGAGAAATACCCGGGCTATTGAGATACGCGCAACGCTAGCTGACTGAACGCGGGGCAATCCTTGGATTGCCCCGCGTTTTCGTGTCTGACGATGCCTTTTTGCCGGCTGTCACGAAACGTCGGTAGCGCAAAGGTGAGGGCATGCCTCATGTGGGCGATCCGAGGACAACATCAGAGGGTTTCGTAAGCGATTGATAACGCTGCGGTTATTACCAAAGTCGTAGACTGCTGCCTGACCAGACGTTCAATACAGGCTTTTATTGGTTCGCTGGTGGAATCAATGCTGTTCCAGTGGGGGGATATGTGCCGATGCGGGATTCGTCCACAATGCGCTCACTCCACATTGCACGAAACGGCAGTCTGGATCTGGTCGACGGCAGGCACCTGTCAAGACGCCTGCGACTTTTTTGAAGATGGCATGCATCCAACCCGTTTGCTCAAGCGTAATACTCATCAAGCACAACGGTGAGGGTTTCAGCAGGGTAAGAGGACAAGTTGCTGATGAATGCCTTTCTGATGATTGCGACCAAAGTTTAAACGTCATACGGCAGTGTCCTGGACAGTGCCAAGCATCTGATCCGCTCTCGATCATGGGATGTCCGCACCTTCAAGGTTGTACAGAAGTGATGCAGAAGAGGGTTGAAGGTTGTACCTCTTGAGGTTCACCAACACTCCTCAGGAGCAGGGCAATGCCCAAGTAACGCAATCTGGTTCTTTGATGGAAACAGTGAGCTGCCAGCAGCACGGCTAGTGTGATAGCGCAATAATCATTAGTCTGTTAACAAGCTAGACGGATGCAGCCAAGACTGCATACGACATCACAAGGGCAATATTGCCCAGGACATAGAAAGGAAAACCCAATGAAAACTCTGAATCTCAAGACTCTGATCGCCGCCGCCGCTCTCGCCACCGTCAGCACCGCCACCTTCGCGGCTGATGACAGCCCGGCCGCCCAGCGTGTCCAGCAGTCCGTCAGCCAAGACGTCGTCGTCGGCACCGCCCAGCAGGCCCCGACGGCACAGGCCACCTTCGCGGAAACCGGCAAGAGCGTCGCGGCAGGTCGTGTCGAGACCGCCCTGACCCAGTCCTCCATTGAAGGGCAAGGCAGCGCTACCGCCAGTCGTGAACAGGCCTTCGACAATGACGCTGGCAAGAGCGTCGCCGCGACCCGCGTTCAGCACGCCCTGAGCGACAGCAACGTCTGATTGACCATCATCCCTGACCTGCATTTCCAGGACTGATCATCACTTCATCTTCATCGAGGAAATCATCATGAACACTCTCAAGACCCTGATCGCCGCCGCCGCTCTCGCCACCGTCAGCACCGCCACCTTCGCGGCGGATGACAGCCCGGCCGCCCAGCGTGTCCAGCAGTCTGTCAGCCAGGATGTCGTCGTCGGCACCGCCCAGCAGGCACCGACGGCTCAGGCCACCTTCGCGGAAACCGGCAAGAGCGTCGCGGCAGGTCGTGTCGAGACCGCCCTGACCCAGTCGTCCATTGAAGGGCACGGCAGCGCTACCGCCAGCCGTGAACAGGCCTTCGACAATGACGCTGGCAAGAGTGTCGCCGCTACCCGCGTTCAGCACGCCCTGAGCGACAGCAACGTCTGATTGACCGTCATCCCCGACCTGCATTCCAGGTCTGATCATCACTTCATCTTCATCGAGGAAATCATCATGAACACTCTCAAGACCCTGATCGCCGCCGCCGCTCTCGCCACCGTGAGCACCGCCACCTTCGCGGCGGATGACAGCCCGGCTGCCCAGCGTGTCCAGCAGTCCGTCAGCCAGGACGTCGTCGTCGGCACCGCCCAGCAGGCCCCGACGGCTCAGGCCACCTTCGCGGAAACCGGCAAGAGCGTCGCGGCAGGTCGTGTCGAGACTGCCCTGACCCAGTCGTCCATTGAAGGGCACGGCAGCGCTACCGCCAGCCGTGAACAGGCCTTCGACAATGACGCTGGCAAGAGTGTCGCCGCTACCCGCGTTCAGCACGCCCTGAGCGACAGCAACGTCTGATTGACCGTTATCCCTGGCCTGCATTTCCAGGCCTGATCATCACATCATCTTCATCGAGGAAATCATCATGAACACTCTCAAGACCCTGATCGCCGCCGCCGCTCTCGCCACTGTGAGCACCGCCACCTTTGCGGCTGATGACAGCCCGGCCGCCCAGCGTGTCCAGCACAACGTCAGTGAAAGTGTCATCCATGGTACCGCTCAGCAGGCACCGACAGGCCAGGCGACCTTCGCGGAAACCGGCATGAGCACTTCTGCAGGCCGTTTCCAGATTGCCTCCGGTGACGACGAGATCCGTGGCCATGACCGCTCCATCCACCTGCAGGAATTCGATGTCGCCAATGATTCAGGCGATAGCGTTGCCGGCACCCGTGTTCGTCACGCCGTGAGCGACGTCAACGTCTGAGACGCCCGATGTCTGCGTCAGGCGCTTGCAGGCCAGGTGTCTGCACTGACATGACCTTTTTCAATAGGAGAACCCCCATGCAATCTCTCAAGTCTCTATTTGCCATTGCCGCATTGTCCGTTGCCGCCACTGGCGTGGCCTCTGCCAATGACAGCGAAGCCGATGCCCGCGTACGTGCCACCCTCAGTGATCGCGTGATCATGGGTCAGGCACAGCCGGTCACTCAGCAAGCCACACTGCACCATGATGATGTCGTGAAAACCGGCATGAGTGTCGCTGCCAGCCGCGTCCAGACATCCATCAGCAACGCCGGCATCCAGGGCACCACCCGTGCACTGGCAAGCGATTCGGCGGATTACGTCAACGATGCCGGCAAGAGTGTCTCTGCCACACGCGTCGAACATGCCTTGAACGAGAGCGCGTAACCGCTCGCGGCAACGCAATAGTCCCCGACTCTGCAAGACAGCCAAGGACGCCGATATGCCATCGACCTACCTCTGTCAGTTGCTGAATGGACCCACTGACCATCACGTTGTCTCCTGATGGTCAGTGCTCCAGAGAACAACTCGTGAGAGAGAAGAACGCTTGAGCAAGTGTTTTGACCCGAACGCAAGACCGCACTCGTCGTCAATGGCAGAACCCTTGCTCAAACGCTTTCCTGTCCTGAATGTCCTGTCCCGACATTCCCTGCCCGCCATTGGCGGGCTTTTTTTTGGCTTTTCGACGCTTCATGTGGATATGACTTCATCCAGCACACGACCCACGGGGCTGTTGATCAGCGAGATCATCGCAATGAGGTCCCTTGAGAGAAAGGGCGTCGTGTGGTCGTGGTGACTCGCCTTGCATGAGAAACGCCCGCCATTCGGCGGGCGTTTCTCATGCAAGGATTTTCTCTTGCGTGGCGCTCGGATCAGTGAGTGCGAGTCAGGCGCGTGGCCAGCCACCAGCCCAGTAGCATCGTCAGTAGAAAACCCGCCAATGGCAGACTCATGGCGCTGCTGGAGACGATGGCAGGCCCGGGGCAGTATCCGCTCAGGCCCCAGCCGGTACCGAACAGGGCCGCGCCGAGCAGCAGGCGGCCATCGATATCGCGGCGCGTAGGCAGTTGGAAGCGCTCACCCAACAGGGGAGTGCTGCGTCGCCAGGCGAGGCGATAACCGATGAAGGTGGTGATGACTGCCCCGCCAAGCACGAAGATCAGCGTGGGGTCCCAGTCTCCGGCCACGTCGAGAAAGCCGACGACACGCGCGGGGTCGGTCATGCCGCTGAGTGTCAGGCCGAGGCTGAAGACCAGCCCGGTGATGAAGCCGGTGACAGCTTTCATGGTGACTCTCCCAGCAGATGTCGGGTCACGAAGACCGTCAGCATGGCGATGGCCACGAACACCCCCGTGGCCACCAGCGAGCGCGGGGAGAGACGCGCGATGCCGCAGACGCCGTGGCCACTGGTACAGCCGCCGCCGATGCCTGTTCCCATGCCCACCAGCAGGCCGGCGAACATCATGCTCAGCACCCCGCTGGTGGGATCGCCGATCAGCGCATCCGTGCCCTCGGCCACATTGCCCCAGTCAAGATTGAACAGCACAAGGAGCAGCGGGCCGCTGATCAACCCGAGCACGAAGGCGATACGCCAGCGGCGGTCCGGGCCTGATTCCAGCAGCGCGCCCCGCGTGATGCCACTGATACCGGCGATACGTCCCAGAAAGGCCATCAGCATCACTGCCGAGAGACCGATCAGGACGCCGCCGGCGAGTCCTTTCATGCTGCTCATCATGTCCATGTGGTTCGTCCTCGTGTCGCGGTCATCCTGCGTTGCGACGATGATATGCTCGTGCCTGGCGAGCGCCAACCGTCATCGCCCACCGACTGCTGAGTCTGCTGGTCATGACATCTGCCCATCGGGTGGCCTGAGCGGATCCGGTTGACCCGACAGCCACGGAAAGGCCCGCCTCGAGCATCTCGGGGCGGGCCTTTCCGTGGCTGTTCTACGTGTGGGCAAGGTCAGACCAGCTCGCGGTGCTCCTTGCGAGCGCGACGGCTGTCACGCACCACGGCGCCGCAGATCACGGCGAGTACGCCAAGGGCCGCCTGGGCGCTTGTGGCAAGCATCCCGATCAGGTCAGGGACTCGTCGTAATGGCCGACCTTGTCGGTGATGGTGGTGAAGTCAAAGCGCGGCTGGCGGCTGGCGAGACTCCAGGCCGATGCTCAAGCGCTGGAAGATCGCCTGAGTCGCGCCGCTCATCTTATGACGTGCGGGCCCGTCTTCAGCGAAATCGTCGCGCCTTCGGCTCAGGACTGGGGGAGGTCCCAGTAAGGCGGGCTACCGAAGTACTCGGAGAAGTAGTCCAGAAACGCCCGGATCTTGGGGGCCAGTTGTCGGGAGCTTGAATAGATCGCCCAGATACCGGTCTCGTTGACCAGCGGTGTCTCGGGCAGCACTTCCACCAGCTCGCCCCTCGCCAGATGACGATAGAGACTCCAGGTCGAGGAGAGGGTGATGCCCAGGCCCGCGGCGCAGGCATCGCGCACCGCTTCGCCATTGTCGGTCCGTATGCGGCCCTTGATGCGTATCACCTCGACGCGATTCTCGTGCTGGAAACTCCATTGATCCATCCCGATCAGCGTCAGGCATTCATGGTGTTTCAGTTCCGCAGGGCGGGTTGGAGTGCCATGGCGCTGCAGGTATTGCGGAGAAGCACACAGGATACGCTTGTCCGGGGCCAGGCGCCGCGCGATCAGACTCGAATCCTTGAGAGCGGAGTTGCGGATGGCGATGTCGAAGCCGCCTTCCACCAGATCGACGATGGTATCCGTCAGGCGCAGATCCAGCTCGAGGTCCGGGTAGCGTGCCAGAAAGCCGGCCAGCCCGGGGATCAGATGCATGCGTCCGAAGGAGGCCGATGCCGTGATGCGCAAGGTGCCGGTGGGGGTGGTGGTGCCGGCACCGACGGCAGCCCGCGCCGCCTCGGCACTGGCCAGCACCTCTTCTGCGTGGGGGAGAAAGGCGCGACCTTCTTCGCTCAGTGCCACATGACGCGTGGTGCGATGCAACAGGCGTACCCCCAGACTGTCCTCGAGCTTGCGCAGGTGAGAGCTGGCGACAGCGGGCGACAGTCCCAGGTCCTCGCCGGCCTGACTGATGCTGTTCACGGCGGCGAGACGGACGAACAGCTTCAGGTGCTCAAGATTCATGTCATCTCCCCCCGAGGCGATGGTGTTGTGGACTGATATTCAACAAAATATAGAAACTGATTGTATCAACTCGCCGTTTATTGTTCATGCCGAAGATAATTACCATGGCATGAACATTCACGCAGGAGTCAGACTCATGAAAGCGATGCTGGTGACGTCATTCGGTGGTCCCGAAGTGTTCGAAGCGGCGGAAATCGCCAAGCCCCAAGCGGCGGCAGGTCAGGTACTGGTGCGTATCGCCGCCACCAGCATCAATACCGTCGACACCATGATTCGCGAGATGGGCGCAGAGCTTCCGCTGTCTCCGGCACTGCCGGCGCTGCTGGGCATGGACTTCGCCGGTACTGTCGAAGCCGTGGGCGAGGGCGTCGAAGGCTACGCCATCGGGGATGAAGTCTATGGCTGTGCTGGTGGCCTGGCCGACCTGCCGGGTACGCTGGCCGAGTACATCGCCGCCGATGTTCGCCTGATCGCCCACAAGCCGAAGTCCCTGAGCATGGTGGAAGCCGCGGCGCTGCCGCTGGTCGGCATCACGGCCTATGAAGGCCTCAAGCGCGCCAACATCCAGGCCGGTCAGAAGGTGCTGGTTCACGGTGGTGCGGGGGGTGTGGGTCACATCGCCATCCAGCTGGCCCGTCACTTCGGTGCCGATGTCGCCTCTACCGTCGGTCGTGATGAGCACGAGACGCTGGTCGAAGGCCTGGGGGCCAGTGCCATCAATTACCGCAATGAGCAGGTCGCCGACTATGTGGCCAGGCTCACCGACGGCAAGGGCTTCGACATCGTGTTCGACTCCGTCGGCGGCGCCAACCTGCCGACCTCCTTCGAGGCTGCCGCGCTCAATGGCCATGTCTCGACGACCGTGTCCTTCATGGACATCGATCTGACCACCGCGCACTTCAAGGGCCTGTCACTGCATGTCGTCTTCATGCTGATCCCGATGCTGCATGACTTCCGTCGTCAGGAGCACCACGAGATTCTGGCCGACATGGCGCGTATCGCCGATGCCGGCGCACTCAAGCCGATCATCGATGATCAGGTCTTCCCGCTCGCGGAAGTGGGCCAGGCCCACGCGCGGCTGGGCAGCGGTCAGGCAACCGGCAAGGTCATCGTCGAGGTCTGATACCGTGACCGAAAGCCACATTGACAGGATCATCCTGACACTGCGCTGGCACAGATGAACGACAGGGTGTGGCCATCCGGCACACCCTGTCGTTCGTGTCTCAAGCGTCGTGTGACATTTCAAGGAGAGAGCGCATGAAAACCATCCTTATCACCGGTTCCACCGATGGCATCGGCCTGGTCACGGCCAAGGCCCTGCTGGAGCGCGGCCATCGCGTGCTGATCCACGGGCGTAGCGAGCAGAAGGTCAATGGTGTCGTCGCCGAACTTGCGGTGCTGGCCGGGGCTGAGCGCGTTGCCGGTTTCGTGGCAGACCTGTCCGACCTGGTCGCCATCGACTCACTGGCAAGCGACGTGCTGGCGGCCAATGCCAGTCTGGATGTCCTGATCAACAATGCCGGTGTCTTCCAGGCACCCAAGGTCGTGACGGCGGACGGTCTCGACCTGCGCTTCGTGGTCAATACCCTTGCCCCCTATCTGCTCACCCAGAAACTGGCGCCGGCACTGCGTCCGGCCGGGCGGGTCGTCAATCTGTCCTCGGCGGCTCAATCCCCCGTGGACCTGAAGGCCCTGACCGGCGAGGTCGCGTTCAACGACCACTACGCGGCCTATGCCCAGAGCAAGCTCGCGATCACCATGTGGACCCGCACGCTTGCCCAGGACTGGGAAGGCCAGGGGCCTATCCTGATCGCGGTCAACCCGGGCTCTCTGCTGGCCAGCAAGATGGTCAAGGAAGGCTTCGGCGTACCGGGCAAGGATCTTGGCATCGGTGCCGATATCCTGGTACGTGCGGCACTGGATGAGGAATTCGCCGGCGCCAATGGTCAGTACTTCGACAACGACGCCCAGCGTTTCGCACCGCCGCACGCCGACGCACTCGATGATGCGCTGTGCCGTCAAGTGGTCGCGACGATGGAGAGAATGCTTGACCGGATTGGCCGCTGAGTGACTCCGACCAGAGGGCAGCGAGCTGGAGTGCCCTGTCTGAAGCCGAAACGCCCACCCCGAGAGTCTCGAGGCGGGCGTTTCGGCTTCTGCGCGCGGACCGATCAGACCAGCTCGCGGTGCTCCTTGCGAGCGCGACGGCTGTCACGTACCACGGCGCCGCAGATCACGGCGAGTACGCCAAGGGTCAGCAATGGCCAGATGAGGACATAGGTGGCAAACAGGAATGTCATGGGCGTGTGTCTCCTGAAATGTGCAGTAGGAAAGTCCCCGGCGACGCCAAGGGCCGCCGGGGCGCTTGTGGCAAGCATCCCGATCAGGTCAGGGACTCGTCGTAATGGCCGACCTTGTCGGTGATGGTGGTGAAGTCAAAGCGCGGCTGGCGGCTGGCGAGACTCATGATCACGCAGACCAGGGTGCTGGTGCCGTAGGCCGTGAGCGAGGCCAGCAGCACGGTGTAGTCACGCAGTTCGCCGGTCGCGAAGATGACCATGGCCAGCATGGCCAGCACGCCGGCGACCAGTCCGGCGATGCGACCGAGGAAGCCGAAGACCATCAGGCCGATGATGACGCCGCCGCCGATGCTGGCGAGCAGCTCGAAGGTCAGCCCACTGATACCCTCCAGCGGCACCCACTCGAAGCGTGCCATGCAGAACACCACCATGGCGACCAGGACGGAACTGGTGAAGGCCAGGTTGGTGATGCGATCCCAGAAGCAGCTGGCGATCACCGGGAAGACGATGGCGCCCCAGAGTGCGCCGACGAAGACCAGCATCACCAGAATATCCAGGGAGAAGCTGGCGAAGACGATCCCCAGCACGGTGGCGATGATCATCGTCAGACGCCCGACCAGCAACATGCGTCGAGGGTCGGCCTTGCCGCGGGCGATGTTCTTGCCGTAGACGTCCGCCATCATGATCGCCGAGAGTGCCGAGAGATCGGAGTCAGCGGTGGAGGACAGCGAGCCGATCACCAGGATGAAGAACAGGGCGATGAAGAAGGGCGGCAGGTACTCCGACACCATCTGCGGAATCAGGTTGTTCATGTCGCCATTGAGCGGCTCGACCCCGAGGGTCAGCGCCATCAGACCGATCATCCCCAGACCGATCACGATGGCACCGTAGCCGACGGTAGCCGTGATGAAGGTCGGCTTGATGTGATCTTCATTGACCGCGAACAGGCGCTGGGAAATCGTCTGATTGCCGATGGCATACGCCAGCACGGCCACGAAGAAGGGCGCCCCCTGATTGAGGATGGCATCCGTCGAGAAGAAGTCGGCCTGTTGCGGCGTGACATGCTTGAGCCCTTCCACCAGCTCCGAAGGGCCACCCATGGCAAAGAACACGGCCGGAATGATGACGATGGCGATGGCCATCAGTGCCACCAGCTGGGCGAAATCCGTCAATACCGAGGCGCGGAAGCCCGACCAGAGCGTATAGCAGAGCACCCCGACCCCCGCCAGGATGACGCCTGTCTGGAAGGACAGCGGCGACAGCACCGAGACAAGCGCACCGGCGGCCGTGAAGTTGACCATCAGGCTGATGATGCTGCCCAGCACGTTGGAGAAGGCCAGAATCAGCTGGCTGCTCGAACCGTGGCGTGCATGGATCAGCTCGCCCAGCGTATGGGCGTTGGGGGCCAGCTTGCGGAAGCGGCGGCCGAAGGGATAGATGAACAGGATCATCAGCGCGCCCCAGAATCCATAGTGGATCGGGCCTGACACACCATAGGTATAGCCGGAGGTGGCAGCGGCATAGAAGGAGGCGGCCCAGATCCAGGTGGCGGTCATGCTGGCGGCGCCCATGCCGAAGCCGACACGGTGGTTGGACACCATGAACTCGTCAGCATCTTCCTTTTTCTTGCGAATGGTGAGAGTGATCAGGTAGGTACCGCCATAGAAGGCGATCAGCAGGAGAAGAACGGTAATGGTCGAGAATTGATAGAGAGAGTCGTTGTTCAAGTACGGAGCCTCCAATGGATGACAGAACACCTGTTGACCTGAGCAGCGAGCTGTTCAGGAGTGCGGTGATGAGAGTCATGAAAGGAAGGTTCTGAGCCGTCTTGCCTTGAGATGGTTGTCGTGTCCAAGGCGTCTTCGTCTGGTGAACAGGCAGACCCTGTCACACTTGCGAGCTACGAGGTGTCAGCACTTTCCAGGGAAGAAAGTGCGGGGTGGCGGGCGTCGTGGCATGCACTTGCCCTCATCAGCGTAATGCTGCGTCATGGATTCCCTCTCTTATCGATAATGTCGAGGTTTCGACAGTCTTTCGAAAATACTGGTGATCCAGTGGGTCGCGAGTCCTGGTGCTTTCGGTGAGCGTTAAGATTGAGTTAATGAAGGCTGCATACCTTAGTGTCTGGTTTGCGACATGTCCACCCTTGACAGATTCGAGCAGATCGCTATCAAGTATTATCTAAACTCCAGGTCCATAAAGATGGCGTCATGCCCAGAGATATCTGGCGTTTTATTGAATCTTCGTTCAATATAAATCAAGTGTAATTCTTGTTGTTTCAGGACGTCAAAGTCTGTCATTTAATGTCATTGAACTGTGTGAATTCCCCTTCTTTTTCTCGTGATGCCTCTCGGATCATTGAGGGATTTTCTCTGCCTCATCGTGGGGTTTCATGTTGATGGATATTCAATGATTTCACGCAAGTGATTGTTTTAAAAGTTGTTTGTCTGTTATTGCTCAGCGTTCGGCCAGTTCTCATGAATACCGTGGTGACGAGGAGGGCGCGAGAGGAGTACGAAGAGAGGGCGAGAAGAGTGAGAGAAGAGTGAGAGGAGAGGGCGAGAGGAAAACAAGGAAAAAAGGGAAGGCTGTCTCGACGGTTGTACGCCACCTTGCTGGCCGATGAGTCAAAAAAACCGCCCCCTGAACGGGAGCGGCAAGATGATGTTCTCAGTGCAGAGCACGTCACTGAGGGGCGTCTTCAGCCCGCCGGGCTCAGGATGCGGATATCGCCATCGGCGATCCAGTCACCGGCGTTGTCGCGGAAGCGCTGCATATGTTCGGTCTCACGGTGGGCCTGCAGGGCATCGTGGGATTCCCAGGCTTCTACCACGGTGATGGTGTCGGGGCGTGGGTCGTTGTCCTTGTCGGCGGCGCGCTCGGAGTCCAGGCACGGGTGGTAGGCGTGGCAGCCATCTTCCTCGCGCACGGTGGGCGCGACGGCGCAGAGTTCATTGAAGACATCCTGAACGTGACCTTCCTTGGCGGTAACGGTGGCGATTACCCAGATCATCCTGGCTCCTTGTGACGGTGTTGACCGCAGTTGTGGCAGGGATTCTCGTGATGAGATGTCCTGACTATGTGGAGTCGTTTCTAGCCACTGCAAGGGGCGGCGGCTGACTGCCGGCATGATCTCGCGTGATGCGCACACCAAAGCGCCGGACAGCAGGGCTGTCCGGCGCAGTTGTTACCAGGCAATGATCCGTGGATCAGGCCGGGAAGGCGATCGATCAGGACGGGAAGGCGAACTGGGCGCCTTCACGCAGACCAGCGGAAGGCCAGCGCTGGGTGATGGTCTTGCGGCGAGTATAGAAGCGCACCGCGTCCGGGCCGTAGGCGGACAGATCGCCGAACAGCGAGCGCTTCCAGCCACCGAAGCTGTGATAGGCGACCGGCACCGGCAGCGGCACGTTGATGCCGACCATGCCGACCTGGATGTGATCACTGAAGTAGCGGGCGGCTTCGCCATCTCGGGTATAGATGCAGGTGCCGTTGCCGTATTCGTGATCATTGATCAGCTGCATGGCGGCTTCCATCGAATCGGCGCGCACGACCAGCAGCACCGGGCCGAAGATCTCTTCCTGATAGCAGGTCATCTCCGGGGTGACGCCATCGATCAGGGTGCCGCCGACGAAGAAGCCGTTCTCGCCGCCTTCGACCTGCGGATTGCGGCCATCGACCACCACCGTCGCGCCTTGCTGCTCGGCGCTGTCGATGTAGCCCACCACCTTGTCGCGATGCGCCGCGGTGATCAGCGGGCCGAAATCATTGCCCTTGTCGCTGTAGATACCGACCTTGAGGCCTTCCATCTGCTGCTTCATCTGCGCGATCAGCTTGTCGGCGGCGTCATCGCCCACGGCCACCGCGACGGACAGCGCCATGCAGCGCTCACCGGAGGAACCGAAGGCGGCGCCATTGAGTGAGTTGGCCACGTATTCCATGTCGGCGTCCGGCATCACGATGGCGTGGTTCTTGGCGCCGCCGAGGGCCTGACAGCGCTTGCCGTTGGCGGCGGCGCGGCTGTAGATGTACTCGGCGATCGGCGTGGAGCCCACGAAGCTGACCGCCTGGATGCGCGGGTCATCCAGCAGCGTATCGACGGCTTCCTTGTCGCCATTGACGACATTCATGACGCCGGCCGGCAGGCCAGCCTCCATCAGCAGCTCGGCGATGAACAGCGTGGAGGTCGGGTCGCGCTCGGAGGGCTTGAGGACGAAGGTGTTGCCGCAGGCGATCGCCATCGGGTACATCCACAGCGGCACCATGGCCGGGAAGTTGAACGGCGTGATGCCGGCAACGACGCCCAGTGGCTGGAATTCGCTCCAGGAGTCGATGCCCGGGCCGGTATTGCGGCTGTGCTCACCCTTGAGCAGTTCCGGGGCGCTGCAGGCATATTCGACATTCTCGATGCCGCGCTGGAGTTCCCCCAGCGCATCGTGACAGATCTTGCCGTGTTCCTGGCCGATCAGGCGAGCGATCTCGTCGGCGTGCTCTTCCAGCAGCTGCTTGAAGCGGAACATCACTCGGGCGCGCTTGATCGGCGGCGTGTTGCGCCATTCCGGGAAGGCGGCGGCGGCGGCCGCGATGGCTTCCTCGACGGTCGCCTTGCTGGCCAGGCGCACCTGACCGCCGACCTCACCGGTGGAGGGATTGAAGATGTCCTGGGTACGGCCTTCGCTGTGATCGAGGTTGCCGTTGATGAGGTGACCGAGCGTTTTCATTGTTGTGGGCTCCATGAGATGACTTGCAAGAAAAAGGGCAGTGATGTGGCTGGCGTCGATCGCCAGTCCGAACGTGATCGTCAGTCCTGAACGTGATTGTCAGTCTTAAGCGTCGATCATCAGTCCTGTGCGGCGAAGGCATCGCCCAGGGCATTGATCAGACGGTCCAGTTCATCGTGCTCGGTGATGAACGGCAGGCCCAGCTGGATGGTGTCGCCGCCGTAACGCACATAGAAGCCGGCCTTCCAGCAATGCATGGCGATCTCGTAGGGACGCCGCGCCGGCTCGCCGGGATAGGCCTCGACCTGCAGAGCACCGGCCAGGCCGTAGTTGCGGATGTCACTGATGTAGCGAGTGCCCTTGAGCTCGTGCAGCTTCTTCTCGAAGACCGGGCTCAGTTCACGGACACGGGGGATGAGCTGGTCATTCTCGAGCACGTCGAGGGCCGCCAGTGCCGCGGCACACGCCACCGGGTGACCGGAGTAGGTGTAGCCGTGGGGAATCTCCATCATGTAATCGGCGCCGCCGTTGTCCATGAAGGTCTGGTAGATATCGCCCTTGACGACCACGGCACCCATCGGCACCGCGCCATTGGTAAGCTGCTTGGCGACATTGAGGATGTCCGGTGTGACACCGAATTCCTCGGCGCCGCTCATGGCGCCCATGCGCCCGAAGCCGGTGATGACCTCATCGAAGATCAACAGGATATCGTGCTGGTCACACAGCTCGCGCAGTCGCTTGAGATAGCCCACAGGCGGCGGCAGCACGCCGGCGGAGCCTGCCATCGGCTCGACGATGACGGCCGCGATGTTGGAGGCATCATGCAGCGCGATCAGCTCCAGCAGCTCATCGGCGCGCTCGGCACCGGTCTGGGGCATGCCGGGGGTGAAGACATTTTCCTTGAGCAGGGTATGCGGTAGATGGTCAGCATCGACCCCCTGGCCATAGAGCGTGCGGTTGGCGCCGATGCCGCCGACGCTGAAGCCCCCGAAGTTGACGCCGTGATAGCCCTTGCTGCGACCGATCAGCTTGGTCTTGGTCGGCTTGCCTTTCTTGCGCCAGTAGGCGCGCGCGATCTTCAGTGAGGTATCGGCGCTTTCGGAACCTGATCCGGTGAAGAAGACGTGATCCAGCCCCTCGGGCATCAGTCCCGTGATGCGATGTGCCAGCTCGAAGGCCTTGGGGTGGCCGTACTGGAAGGATGGCGCGTAATCCAGCTCGCGCAGCTGTGCGCTGACCGCTTCGGCGATCTCCGGGCGGCAATGGCCGGCACCGCAGGTCCAGAGACCCGACAGGCCATCGAAGATCTGGCGTCCCCGAGAATCCGTGAAGTAGGCACCCTGCGCCTTGGTGATGATGCGTGGGTCCTGCTTGAACTGCCGATTGGCCGTGTAGGGCATCCAGTAGGCGTCAAGTTGTTCCTTGCTCAATCCTGCCTGGGCGGAAGGGGATGTGTCGAAGGCGGTCATGATGTCTCCCGAAGAGTGCTGTTGTTGTTGGATCTCGGCTCCTGTCTGGCTAGATTAGAAAGCCCTTTTGATAAGATAAATGCCGTTGTCTTTATCTTCAGGAAAGCATTTACTTAACTTTCCATGTCGTGGAACTCAGGAGGGCAGACCATGCGCAAGGACGGCATGAGAGGACAGCTTGGCGATGCCGATCTGCGCTTGCTGCGCATCTTTCGCAAGGTGGTGGAATGCGGCGGCTTCTCGGCGGCCGAGATCGAGCTCAACATCAGTCGCTCCGCCATCAGCATGGCGATGAGTGACCTGGAGACGCGGCTGGGCCTCAAGCTCTGCCAGCGGGGGCGCAGTGGTTTCGCGCTCACCAATGAGGGAAGAGACGTCCATGAAGCCGCGATGCAGATGCTGGCAGCGGCGGAAGGCTTTCGCACGCGCATCAACGGACTGCACGCCTGGCTCAAGGGCGAGCTGAACATCGGCATTACCGACAATCTGGTCACCATGCCGGAGATGCACATCACTCACGCCCTGAGCGCGCTCAAGAAGCACGGCCCGGAAGTGAAGATCAACATCCGCATGATCCCGCCCAATGAGATCGAGCGCGCCGTACTGGATGGGCGATTGCATACCGGCGTGATCCCGACGCTCAAGACGCTGCCGGGACTCGAGTATCGCTCGCTCTACGAGGAAACCTCCTGCCTTTACTGCGCGCGGGGCCATGTGCTGTTTCGCGAGCCCCGGGAAGGCGACACTCGCGCGCGCGGACGCCCGGTGGGGCAGGAGGAAATACGCCAGCATGATGCCGTGCTGCCTGCCTACGCGCAGACGCCCACGATCAAGGCGCTGCATGAGCCACTCAGGGCATCCGCCTCGGCGACCGACCGCGAGGGCATCGCCTTTCTGGTGCTCTCCGGGCGTTATCTCGGCTATCTGCCCACCCACTATGCCGAGCGCTGGGTGCGCGATGGCCAGATGCAGGCGCTCAGCCCGGTGGCCAACTCCTATGTCACCTATTACAGCGCCATCACGCGCAAGAGCCGTGCGCCCAATTTGGTGCTGGAGCGTTATCTGACCGAGCTGGACGCCCTGCGCCAGGCGACACCGACACGGAAAGCGCCATCTACCCAGGAGGGCCGGTCATGAACCACCATCAGGGGAAGTGGGCCATCCAGGGGCGGGGAGACTGTCGGGATCATCAGGCGCGGTGAAGCGGATGACCTATTCGTTGTCGTCGTAGTGAATGATCGACAGCAGCTGAATCGGGACCTCGTTCAACTTCTCGGGGCCATGCGGAACGCCGGCATCGAAGGCCAGGCTGTCACCGGGACCCATGTCATAGAACTTGTCACCATGACGGTAGGTGAGGTTACCGGAAAGCAGGTAGATGAATTCATGCCCGGCATGACAGAAGTTGGGGAAGACTTCGCTGGCATCATCCATGGTGATCAGGAAGGGTTCGTAGCGCTTCTTGGGGCCCTGCTTGTAGCTCAACAGTTGATAGGCATGGCCGACTTCGGTGCCGGTGCGTACCACCTGCATGCCTTGCCCGGCCTTGATGTGCTGGGCACCACGCCCATTGACATCGTAATCGCTGAACAGCTTCGAGATCGGCAGACTCAAGGCATTGCACAGCTTGTTTAGGGTATCGAGACTGGTGGATACCTGGGCGTTCTCCACCTTGCTGATCATGCCTTGACTGACACCGGCGATACGCGAGACGTCGGAAATCTTGTAGCCCTGCGAGACACGCTGCTGCTTGAGCGCGCGCGCGATGTGCTGCTCAAGTCCGAGACGCGTCTCGTCAGCTGCCGCCGTGATGGTGTCTTTCCTCTCTGACTGCGCAGCGGGGTCGGTCGCTAGTTCACGGGGCAGAGTGTCGGAGCTGTCCTGTTCCGACTTCTCGGAGGGAGCGGGGGATTTTCGCGGCATGATGACTCCTATAGCGGAGAGGGTGGCAATGGGAAGGGGATGGCCGGCGAGGACGCGGCATGCCCTTGTGAGGCATGCGGCGCATCGGCTCGCGAGCGGGGTATGGCGTGACATTACCAACTTTGCCGTCAACCCTCATCCTTGATGTCTGCCAAGGGGGCGGGAGTACCTTTCGAGAGTCCTTTTCAATCACCTGGCCTGGGTGTGAGGCAAGAGGCCTCCTCGACGTCACGTCGAGGAGGCCTCTTGCGTCTTGCGTTCGCAATGCGTCCTGACACTTCACCCGGTTATCACTGCAGGTCTTGCAGTGTCCGACATGGTGCGTGTGCTCAGCCGCGCGCCAGTCGCTTGGCCTTTTCCGGGTCATCGAAGGGCAGGGAATGGCTGATGGCCGAGAGGCTGGTCTCTCCGTCAGTGCCGGTCTTGAGGGTCAGCGGGGTGCCATGCTCGGCATAGCCGGGTTCGAGACGTGCCAGCGCCATGGAGCGATCGCTCAGGCGCGAGTACATGCCCTGAGTGATGACACCGACGCACTTGCCGTCGGCGTAGATCTTGTCACCGATCTGGGCGACGTCTTTCGAGTCCAGCAGCACGCCATAGACCTTGACGCGCTCCTTGCCCTGCAGCGCGAAGTGTTCGCTGGCGCCACGGAATTCGGTCTTGCCCGGCGAGACGGTGAAGTCCAGGCCCAGCTCCCACAGGGTATCGCCCACCGGCTGGTCGGGATACGGGTAGGTTTCGGAATTGTCCGCCGGGTAGAACAGCAGGTGGCTCTCGACCCGCAGCCAGTCAAGGGTGCCAAAGCTGCACGGCTTGATGCCCATGTCGGCCCCATCTTCGAGAATCTGTTCCCACAGAGAGGGAGCGTCCTTGGCCTTGCAGAAGATCTCGTAGCCACGCTCGCCGGTGTAGCCGGTGCGCGAGATCATCACGTGGTAGCCGAACAGCTGGGTCTGCAGATGGTGGAAGTAACGCAGCTCACGGATGCCCGGCACGTGACGCTCCAGAAAATCCACCGCGACCGGCCCCTGCAGTGACATGTCATGCATGTCGTCATCGAAGGTCAGGCTGACGGCGCGCCCCAGGGCACTCTTGGCCAGCATTTCATTCGCGGTGCCCGTGCCGTGCACCACGAGGTAGGAGTTCGGCGCCAGGCAATAGACGATGCAGTCGTCGACGAACTTGCCGGCCTCATTCAAGACGCTGGCATACACCGATTTGCCCGGATACAGCTTGGACATGTCCCGCGTGGTGACGTAATCCAGCACGGCCTGAGCGTGCGGGCCGTTGCAGTGGATCTTCTTGAGCCCCGAGACATCCATCAGACCGGCGCGGGTGCGAATGGTCTCGTGGTCATCGGCCGTGTCCGAGACGGCGTAATTCCAGGCAGTGCCCATGCCATTCCAGTCTTCCAGCTCCGCGCCCAGCTTGCGGTGTTGTTCGGCCAATGCCGAGATGCGCCATGAATTCGCCATGCGTCCCTTTCTCCTGTGAGTCGTGCTGCCTAGCGTAAGTGAGTGGTGCCGTAGTCCTGCTGGTGCTGGCGGAGATGGCGCGCAAGACGCGCATCCGCCGCAGGAAGTGTTGTTGTTCTGTTGCCTCTTCAGGCGCCTCTTCAGGCGCTTCACAAGGGCTTGTGCCTGCTGCTTGCCTTGCCTGATCGCATGAGCGTCGATTCTTGAAAGGAAAGAAACATTCCTCATGGTTAAGCAAGGGGCTTGCCAATTCCGTCAAAGGCCATGGCCACGGCAACCCTGGAGCGAGTCAGGCGGCGATTGGCAGCACGAATTCGGGCGTGAATATCAGCGCTTTGCGTCATGCTGGTGCGAAGAGGGAGCTCTGGGCACCGAAATGATGCCTATTTCGAGAAACGGGCAGGAATTTACTCAGGGTCACCTGGCGTTTTCTGTGGGGTAAAACGAGCTCGTAAAATAAATTCCCATGCAAAACAGGAGGTTGATGAAAAGTTCTGGGCGGCAGCTGGCGAAATGGCATGCTGTATGCTTTTCTTTGAGGGAAATAAAGTTGACCAGCAGGAATCACAAAAACTCGTTTCATCCGCTATCTTGGCGTGGCGTGTCACCACAAGGGGTCAGGTTTCCCGGGGTGGCAGACAGTGTCGAGGGAGATGGAACCCGGTCCGCTCTCAGAGGAAACCCAGATGTCACCCGAAAAGGCGCAACAGTTCATCAAGGATCACGACATTCGCTATCTGCTGGCGCAGTTCGTGGATATTCATGGCGCTGCCAAGACCAAGTCCGTGCCGGCCAATTGCCTGATGGATGTGGTCGAGAAGGGCGCCGGCTTTGCCGGCTTCGCCGTCAGTGGTCTCGGCATGTCGCCGGAGGGGCCGGACTTCATGGCGCGGGGGGATCTGGACTCGCTGTGCCTGGTGCCGTGGCAGCCGGGCTATGCGCGCATGGCCTGTGATGGCTACGTCAATGGGCAACCGTTCGCCAACGACAGCCGTGTGGTACTGCTCAAGCAGCTGGAGCGCTTGAAGGAGAAGGGCTGGACGCTCAATACTGGGCTGGAGCCGGAATTCTCGCTGTTCCGCCGGGGGGAAGCGGGTGAGTTGTTGCCGGTGGATGAGAGCGATACCCTCGCCAAGCCCTGCTACGACTACAAGGGCCTGTCACGTTCGCGTGAATTCCTCGAACGTCTGGTCGAATCGCTGCAGGCGGTGGACTTCGACGTCTATCAGATCGATCACGAGGACGCCAATGGCCAGTTCGAGATCAACTACACCTACAGCGATGCGCTGACCTCGGCAGACCGCTTCACCTTCGTGCGCATGGCTGCCGGCGAGATCGCCAATGATCTGGGCATGGTGTGCTCCTTCATGCCCAAGCCGCTGGCGGACCGCCCGGGCAATGGCATGCACTTCCACCTGTCCGTGTGTGATGACACCGGCCGCAACCTGTTCGGCGATGACTCCGACGCCCAGGGCATGGGCCTGTCACCGCTGGCGTACCACTTCCTCGGCGGACTGCTGGCACATGCCCCGGCGCTGTGTGCCTTTGCCGCGCCGACCGTCAATTCCTACAAGCGTCTGGTCGGCGGCGGCAGCACCAGCGGCGCGACCTGGGCGCCGGTCTTCATCGCCTACGGTGACAACAACCGCTCGGCCATGGTGCGTGTGCCCTACGGTCGCCTCGAGTTCCGCCTGCCGGACGCCGGCTGCAACCCCTATCTCGTGCACGCCGCCATCATCGCCGCGGGGCTGGATGGCGTGGCGCGCAAGCTGGATCCGGGCACGCCCCACAACATCAATCTCTACTCGCTGACCCCGAGCGAATGCGCCGAGAAGGGCATCGAGACGCTGCCGCAGAATCTCTCGCTGGCCATCGATGCGCTCGAGGCGGACAGCATTCTGCGCGAGAGCCTGGGCGAGGGGATCTGCGCCGAGTTCATGCGCCTCAAGCGCGAGGAATGGCGGGACTACAACGCCCAGGTCAGTGCCTGGGAAGTCCAGCGCTACGCCGAATTCTTCTGATCTCATCCGGCGGCGCTCGCGGATCTCGCGGGTCATGTCAGACGAGGGTCGCCACTGTCACCACCACGCTCAAGACACCAGGCAGGAGGACGCCTCCTGCCCGTGAGAGGACATCACCATGTGTGGAATCGTAGGGCTTTATCTCAAGAACCCGGCGCTGGAATCGCGCCTGGGGGAGCTGTTCGAGCCGATGTTGATCGCGATGACGGATCGCGGCCCGGACAGTGCTGGCTTCGCCATCTATGGCGACGAATTTGACGCTGGCATCAAGCTGACGCTGCAAAGCGATGGTGTCGATGAGGATTGGGACGCGATCGCCAAGGGCCTGGGCGAGCAGGTCGGCACGGTGGCGGACTGGTTCAGCAATGCCAGTGTCGCGGTATTCAAGATCGCCGGGGAAGAGAGTGCCGTGCGCAGCTGGCTTGCCGACAGCGCCCCGCAGATTCGCGTATTGAGCGTGGGGCAGAGCATCGAGATCCTCAAGGCGGTGGGCCTGCCGGCCCATATCGCCAGCCTCTATGGCCTCAAGGGCATGCAGGGCAGCCACATCATCGGTCATACCCGCATGGCGACCGAAAGCGCCGTCACCCTGCAGGGCAGCCACCCGTTCTCCACCGGGCGTGATCTGTGCCTGGTCCACAATGGCTCGCTGTCCAACCACAACTGGCTGCGCACCAAGCTCAGGCGTGAAGGCATCAGCTTCGAGACCGACAACGATTCCGAAGTCGCCGCCGGCTACCTGACCTGGCGTCTGGAGCAGGGCGACAGCCTGGAAGCGGCGATTACCGGTGCCCTGAAGGACCTGGATGGCTTCTTCACCTTCACCATTGGCACCCGTGATGGCTTCGCCGTGGTGCGGGATCCGATCGCCTGCAAGCCTGCCGTGATTGCCGAAACCGACGACTACGTGGCGATGGCCTCGGAATATCGTGCTCTGGCGAGTCTGCCGGGTATCAAGGACGCCCGTGTGTGGGAGCCGGAACCCGGCCGCCTGTACCTTTGGGAAAAAGACACCGCCCGTACGGAGGCTGCGTAATGATGAAGACTCACGATCTGGCCGTTGATGGGCTGCGCGCTCTGAACCAGGCCCTGCACGATGCCGACCTCCTCAAGGAGGCGCGCGAATGGCGAGTGGTCAACTCCGACGGCGCTCACAACATCGCCTGCGGTATCAATGACGATATCAGTGTCGATATCGATGGCCACGCGGGCTACTACTGCGCGGGCATGAATCAGAAGGCCAGCATCACCATCCACGGCAATACCGGGGTGGGTGTGGCGGAAAACATGATGTCCGGCTGTGTGCGGGTCAAGGGCGATGCCTCCCAGGCTGCGGGCGCGACCGCCCACGGCGGGCTGCTGGTCATCGAAGGCAACGCCTCGGCGCGTTGCGGTATCTCGATGAAGGGTGTCGATATCGTCGTCAAGGGCAACATCGGCGCGATGAGTGCCTTCATGGGACAGGCAGGACGCATGGTGGTATGCGGTGATGCTGGCGAAGGTCTCGGTGATTCGCTCTATGAAGCGCGACTCTACGTGAAGGGCACGGTCGCATCGCTGGGCGCGGACTGCATCGCCAAGGACATGCGTGCCGAGCACCTGGAAGAACTGGCGGAGCTGCTGGCGAGTGCCGGAATCGATGAAGACCCGGCCAGCTTCACGCGCTACGGATCTGCGCGTCAGCTCTATCACTTCAAGGTCGACAACGCCTCAGCCTACTGATCAGGATGCCCAACATGACCGACGAGACTCAAACACAGCCCTACAACCCGGCACTGCGCGAATCCGCGACCTTCGGCCGCGATGTCATCCATGAGATCCAGCGCGCGGCAGAGACGGGTATCTACGATATCCGTGGCTGGGGCGCCAAGCGCAAGGTGCCGCATTTCGACGACCTGCTGTTCCTCGGCGCCAGCATGTCGCGCTACCCGCTGGAAGGCTATCGCGAGAAGTGCGAGACCGAAGTCGTGCTTGGCACGCGCCATGCCAAGAAGCCGGTGGTGATCAGCACGCCGGTGACCATCGCCGGCATGAGCTTCGGTGCCCTGTCCGCCCAGGCCAAGGAAGCGCTGGGGCGTGGTGCCTCGGAAATCGGCACCTCCACCACCACCGGCGATGGCGGCATGACCCCGGAAGAGCGCGGCCAGTCCTCGCGCCTCGTCTATCAGTACCTGCCGTCGCGCTACGGCATGAACCCGGATGACCTGCGCAAGGCCGATGCCATCGAAGTCGTGCTCGGGCAGGGCGCCAAGCCCGGTGGTGGCGGCATGCTGCTGGGGCAGAAGATTTCCGAGCGAGTCGCGGGCATGCGCACGCTGCCGCAGGGCATCGATCAGCGCAGCGCCTGCCGCCACCCGGACTGGACCGGCCCGGATGACCTGGCGATCAAGATTGCCGAGCTGCGCGAGATTACCGACTGGCAGGTGCCGATCTACGTCAAGATCGGTGCGACCCGTACCTACTATGACGTCAAGCTGGCGGTGAAGGCGGGCGCGGATGTCATCGTGCTGGATGGCATGCAGGGCGGCACCGCCGCCACCCAGGATGTCTTCATCGAGCATGTCGGCATTCCGACCATGGCCGCCATCCCGCAGGCCACTCAGGCACTGCAGGAAATGGGCCTGCATCGTGAAGTGCAGCTGATCGTCTCCGGCGGGATTCGCAACGGTGCCGATGTCGCCAAGGCCATCGCGCTGGGTGCTGACGCCGTGGCCATCGGTACCGCCGCCTTGATCGCGCTGGGCGACAACCATCCGCGTTACGCCGAGGAGTATCAGAAGCTGGGGTCCGCCGCCGGTTTCTATGATGACTTCCAGGATGGCAAGTGCCCGGCCGGTATCTCCACCCAGGACCCGGAGCTGAGCCAGCGACTGGACCCGGTCGCGGCCGGCAAGCGTCTGGCCAACTACCTGCGCGTGCTGACGCTGGAAGCCCAGACCCTGGCACGTGCCTGTGGCAAGTCACACCTGCATCATCTGGAACCGGAAGATCTGGTCGCCCTGAATGTGGAAGCGGCCGCCATGGCACGTGTTCCGTTGGCGGGCACCAACTGGGTGCCGGGACAGGGCGGTTACTGATGGCACGATCTCTATCGTGCGTGTGCCATTGCGCATGAGAGCGATCGTGCATGGCTGCCATTGCGCATGATTGTCATGGCAAAGCTGCGAAGCCTTTTGTCAGCAAGATCGCCGCAATGTTGTCCAGGCAAAATGTCGCAATGACAAGAACTCTGCTCCGCTTGATGTAGAAAAATATGACCTGACGATATTGAGTTATCAAAGCGCCTCACCCTTCGGTGAGGCGCTTTCTTTGGTGGTGAGTACAATCAAGGAAAAAGGCCAATATCATGCAAGCGAAAGTACATCAGAATGCTGGCGGTGGAGAAGCGCGTAGTGTCGTGTCGATTGTGAGATCGTAATTCTCCCAAGATAAATTTTTCCATTCTTTCAGCATCTTGAAGACATTCAATGAGAAATATGTCAGGCGTAGCGATTGGCTTATGAGGTGAGGTTGGGTCAGGGCAATAATGGTGAATGCAAGCCGATATTCATGAGCTTTGTGTTCTGTTTTGGTGCGTGAATACCTCTATTGATTGTTCATATGTGAAATGGGGTTTTCAGACGATTTTGCCGGGCATGCGGGGTAATGATTTTGCCGTCAATGGCACGAAATATGCTCAAGAAATGGAGTGGTAGTCGGATGCCCGTCATCGTCAAGACGGCGGCATTACAACAAGGACAATTTCTCAGAGCAGGGTCGTGTCATGAAAAGCCCGCAATCATCCTCTGTCACTGCCGGGATTCGAAGTCGGCAACACTATCCACGCATCGAGGCGCTGCCCGATGCCCAACGGTATCTGGTGGCGTGCCAGTCTCCCGAGAGCCTGCCAGGCACTGGAGAGGCGGCGGGCAACGCCCGTCAGCAACTGCAGATGCATTGTCAGCTGATCAGTACGCTGCTGGGGCAGCTCGGTAGCCGCGAGGTGGGAGGCGCCGTGCAATCCGCTCCGGCAACAGAGGCGTTGCCCACGGGGCCCGCCGACAGCGCCCGCCTGCATCACTGGTACGACGTCGATGATCGCCCCCTGGCCTGCGATGCGCTGGCGGGTGCCATCGGCGAGGTAGGCGCGGCGGGATGTCTGATCATCATCGGCAGTGAGCATTTCGTGTGGCAGGTCGCCAATCTGGCTCAGCAGCAGGGTCTGTTGCTGGATGACATGGTGATGCTGCCGGTGGCTGCCCTGGGGCGGCATGTGTTCTGCGTGCACTGTCAGCAGGTCAGTGAGCACGTCATCCACTCACCGGCGGCCTGTGATGGCTGTGGTTTGATGCTGGAAGTGCGTGATCATTTTTCCAAGCGTCTCGGCGCCTACATGGGCGTGCGAATCGATGCGGAAGCCCCGGGAGAGATTCCCCCACAGGAGGAGGTGGCACCATGTCTCGCTTCATGAAGGCGCGGGTCGCCGCGGTCGATCAGCTCAGCAGCAGCGTGCGCCGTCTCACTCTGGTGCCTGCCGATGAGGCCTCACCCTTCACGCCGTTCTCGCCGGGCAGTCATGTGGTGCTGGGCATTCCGGGAGAAGGGCGGGTGTGTCGCAACGCCTATTCATTGATCAGCCCGCCGGATGATCCCTCGCAGTACTGCATCGCGGTGCGTCGTCAGCCGGTCTCGCGTGGGGGCTCCGAAGCCATCCATTCCCGCGTCAAGGTCGGCGACGAGCTGGAGCTCAGCCCGCCGGCCAACCTCTTTCTGCCGCACTGGCAGGCGCGCCATCACCTGATGCTGGCAGGCGGCATCGGCATCACGCCGTTTCTCTCTTACCTGCCGGAGCTGGAGAGTCGTGGCGCCAGCTGGGAGCTGCACCTGCGCAGCCAGGACCTCGACGTCGCCCGCTTCCCGGAGGCCGCGCCCTATCTGGCGAGTGGCAACATCACCCAGCACCGTCTCGAGCGTCCGAATCTCAAGGCCCTGCTGGCGCGTCAGCCCGCCGGCACTCACGTCTATCTCTGCGGCCCGCAGGCCATGATCGATGCCGTGAAGGACGCGGCGCGCGAGCTGCACTGGAGTCTCGCGCGCATCCATCACGAGGTCTTTGCCGCCCCGGAACCGGGGACTCCCTTCACGGCCGTGGCGCGTGGCAGCGGCGTGGAAGTGGCGGTCGGTGCCCAGGAATCCCTGCTGGAAGCGCTGGAGCGCAGCGGTGTCGAGGTGACAAGCCTGTGTCGCGGCGGGGTCTGCGGACAGTGTCGGGTCGAGATGCTGGAGGGGGAGGCGGAGCACCGTGATGCCTTCCTCGATGAACAGGAGCGGGCCAGTCAGCGCTGCGTGATGCCCTGCGTTTCCCGGGCACGCAGCCAGCGGCTGGTGCTGGATCTCTGAAACCGTCTTTCGCGAGATGGACCCCCAAGGAGCAGGAACATGCAATTTTCCCCGCGAGATGACCAGGCGTTCCATGGTCAGTTCACCTTCAAGAATTCCGACTACGCCATCCAGCGTTTTCCCTTCCCGTTCCCGGAAGATGAGTACCGTTACTCGGTCAATATCGAGCCACATGTCTTGCCGGGCAAGCCGGGTTCCATCACCGAGCACATGCTGGATATCGATGAGCATTATCTGAGCGAGATCGCCGAGCGTGAGCGGGTGCTGGCCATGGACCCCAGACGCTGCCTGGTGATGCCACACATGCAGCCGGCAGCCTGGGACTTCCTCGAATTTGTGATGACGCACTACGCCCGGGACTATCCGCAGGCTTTCAGTCTCGAGCGCGACGGCGATGACTGCGTGTGGTGCAACCATCTGCTGGAGCTGGAACAGAGCTTCCGCATGGGCGATGACACCAGCCTGCCACTGCCGCCACTGGACTATATCGGCCGTCAGATGCAGGGCGATATCGCGTTGCTGGACCAGCGCGACGGTGACCTCTTCATGGACGCCGGCATGATCACCTGTCCGGCGGACTGGTCACTGGCCTTCGATGCCGGCATGAGCTTCAAGCAGTGGCATGGCCCAGTGCCGCTGGCGCATGAGATGGGCGTGTTCGATCGCGCGCTCAAATACCTGTGCGCCATCCAGGTCGGCGGGCCGGTGCGACGCCTCAACTGGACCATGACCATCCATCCGCGCATGGACAGCTCCCCGGAGACCTATGCCGAGTGGGGCAGTGATCGCACCACCATCACCGCCGAAAACGCCGGTCGTGATGTGCATCTGCGCGTCGAGCTGCAGACGCTGGTGCGCATGCCGCGCAGTCATGCGCTGTTCTTCGGTATCCGCACCTATCTGATCAGCCTCGAGGACCTGTGTACCAACCCAGTCTGGCAGACGCGTCTGCTGAAGGTGCTCAAGACCCTGCCGGCGGAGCTGATTGACTACAAGGGGCTGACGCGCTATCTGCCCAGCGTGCTCGAGTGGCTGGATGCCCGCGAGGCAAGCGTTGCGGCCAAGGCCAATGCCGAGGCGACGGCGCAGGCAGCGGTTTAGACCACCCTCTCGGCAAACAGCCCTCGGCACCGAGGGCGTGATAGGGAATGGATCGCAAGCCACTGACGAAAGCGCTTGCGAATAACAACAAAGGGGAAACGCTGGTGAATATCGATGTGCTGCAACTCAGCTACGCGCTGGATACGTTCTACTTCCTGATGTGTACCGCGCTGGTCATGTTCATGGCCTGCGGCTTCGCGATGCTGGAATCCGGGCTGGTGCGCTCCAAGAATACCGTCGAGATCCTGACCAAGAATGCGCTGCTCTACGGCATCGCCTGTCTGGTGTTCCTGGTGGTCGGCTACAACGTGATGTATCCCGGTGACAACGCCATCAGCAGCGTGATTCCGGGGCTGTCATTCATGCTCGGCGCTGACAATACCCTCAGCGACATCAGTGCTGGCGAAGGGGCGGCCTATTACTCCAGCATGGCGGACTTCATCTTCCAGGCGGTGTTTGCCGCCGCGACCATGTCCATCGTCTCGGGGGCCGTGGCGGAACGCATGCGCCTGTGGCCGTTCCTGATCTTCGCGGTGGTGATGGTCGCGGTCATCTATCCGGTGGAAGGTTACTGGAAGTGGGGCGGCGGTTTCCTTGATGCGATGGGCTATCAGGACTTCGCAGGTTCGGTGGTCGTGCACATGGCGGGCGCGGCGGCGGCATTGGCGGCGGTGCTGCTGGTCGGTCCGCGCAAGGGGCGCTACGGCGTGGACGGCAAGGTACGTGCCATTCCGGGTGCCAATCTGCCGATCGCCATGCTGGGCATGTTCATCCTGTGGATGGGCTGGTTCGGTTTCAATGGCGGCTCGATGCTCAAGATCGCCAGTCTCGATGATGCCAACAGCGTGGCGCGTATCTTCGTCAACACCAATGCCGCGGCCTCGGCAGGGATGGTGGCCGCGGCACTGCTGTCACGCGCCATGTTCGGCAAGACTGACATGACCATGGTGATGAACGGTGCCCTGGCCGGTCTGGTCTCGATTACTGCCGAGCCGTTGCTGCCGTCTGCCGGCCTTGCGGTGCTGGTCGGTGCGGTAGGCGGCATCATCGTGGTGCTGTCGGTGGTGGGACTGGACCGTCTCAAGATCGATGACCCGGTCGGTGCCATCTCCGTACACGGCTCCGCCGGCCTGTGGGGCATCATGGCAGTGCTGTTCTCCAATCCGGACGCCGCGTTCGGTACCCAGATCCTGGGCACGCTGATCATCTTCGCCTGGATGTTCGGCGTAAGCTTGGTGGCGCTGCTGGTGATCAAGAAGGTCTGTGGTGGCCTGCGTGTCAGCGAGGAAGAGGAACTGGAAGGCATGGACATGCACGAATGTGGCATGGGGGCCTACCCGGAGTTCGTCAACATGTCCTCCCCGTCACAGGGAGAAGGCACTGCGTCCGGGCATGCCGGCAAGGCGAGCGCTGCAGTCCCGGCTGCGGTGCTCAAGGGGGCGGCGCGTTGAGCCTGCCCCCCCCCCCAAGTGCTGGAGTCTCAGAGTTTGATGTGATGAGCCCCGCCAGCATGTGACACAAGAAGGCCCGCCAATTGGCGGGCCTTCTCGTGTTCCAGGGGCAGCGTAAGGGGAAAGGGTGGGCAAGGGATAGGGAAAGGAGGGGGAAACAAGAGGGAAACAAGAGGGATGATGGACGTCCCGGGAGAACAAGCAGCGACCAGACGGAAACTGCCTGTCAGCGGCGGTGCAGGCCACCCAGCTCATGATTGATATGGCGGGCGCAGTCCATCAACGCGCCGCGCAACAGCAGGCGCCGGCGCTCGTCGGCCATCATCGCATCGGGGCCCGAGATATTGATGGCGCCCACCAGATGACCGGTATGGTCATAAAGCCCCGTGGCGATGGCGGTGGCGTAGTCGGAACGACTTTCCACCCATCCCTGGCGGCGAGCCTCCTCGATGGCATCCTTCAAGGCCGGCAGGTTCTGGGGCGCCGGCGGTGGGTAGTCATCCAGACGGATCTGGCGGTAGAGCTGCTGCAGTTCATCCTCGCCCAGCACCGTGAGCAGGATGCGCCCCATGGCGCTGACATGACACGGCAGACGGGAGCCGATGGGGATGTTGACCGACATGCGCTGTGCGGCGAAGGCGCGGTAGAGATAGATGGCATCCGTGCCCTCACGAACGCTCAGGTGACATGACATGGTGGTCTGGTCGCGCAGGGTGTCCAGGTGGGGTGCCACCACCTCGACCAGGTCACGACTGGCCAGATAGCTGAAGCCCAGCGAGATGACCTGTGGCCCCAGTTCATAGGTGTTGCGAGCGATCTTCTTGAGATAGCCCATGTCGGTGAGGGTGATGACGATACGATAGATGGCCGAATTGGTGGTGCCCAGTTCCTCGGCGAAGTCATTGGTGGTCAGCACCTTGCGCCTGCTGCTGAACATCTCGAGGATTCTCAGCCCGCGAAACAGCGCCGGCACGGTGTAATCATTCTCGCGAGCAGGCGCGGTCGAGAGCGATGGGTCATCGGTCACGACATCCTGCCTGGAAGGGAGCGAGGCGTGGGAATCGGGCATACCTGGTTCCTTTTGCTGCGTATGGCGAGCCGTAGGTGAAACGCAGTCTCCCCGTCGCTGCCTGGAAGTCAGACAACGACGGGGAGCGGGTGACAACGTGAGAGGCATGCGCGAGCGGATGCCAAGGTTGCGTCGCAATCGCTAGCCGTGATGATGGGCCAGCAGGGCAGCGGCTGTCACGGTCTGCCCCGAGTATTCGCGCATGGCATCGAGCATGACGCCCCACAGATAGTGGCTGGAGGCGATGTCGAACAGCAGGTGGAAGCAAGGGCACTGATGGCTTCCCACGTTGACGATGATCGCGTTGGTGCGTGCCACTGACGTCTGCGCGACGCTCCCGGGCGGGAAGGCCTCACTGCGCAGGTCCACCCCGCACAGCTTGGCCATCAGCGTCGGTACGCTGCTGCCACTCAGGCTGAACCAGGCGTGGGAATCCCGCCGTGGCAGGGAATGCACGCGCCTGCCCTGGGCCAGTTCGTCATCCGCCTGCGCGATGAGCGGCAGCTCGGCCACGCCCGCATCGGGGGTGATGGTCGGCGTCAGTTGCAGAAACTCACCCACTGACAGCCTGACCAGCCAGCTGCCATCCGTCTGGAGCCTTGCCGTATTGGGCGTATCCGGCACCGTGAAGCCCAGCGCGCCCAGCCAGTCGGCGGCCTCGCGGCCGCGAACGCCTGCGCGTCCCAGAGCGCTCATGTCGGCGAGTGCGCAGTGGCTGAGAACGGTTGCCGTCACCGAATCACTTGATGCGTCGGTTGTCGACGCGCCAGTGAGGCTTGCTGGCAGTGCACAGCGCGCCAACGCCGTGGCGCCATCCAGGTGGTCCGTCATTGATGTCGTCATTTCACAGCTCCTGGCGGGCAGACTTGGGATCAAAGAAGGGCAGTGCCACGACCTCGGCCTGCACCAGTACGTCGCCCTGGGTGCGGATGGTGATCTTGCTGCCGGGCGTACTGCTGTCGATTCCAGCGTAGGCCAGGCCGATGATGGCACCCAGCGTCGCGCTGTATTCACACGAGGTCACGTTGCCGGTGATGTCGCCACCGGGCTTGGCGGCGTCGGCGCTCTGTTCCCCGCCGCTGAGCACCAGCTGACCTTCCAGCGGTTGCGGGCTGTCCTTGGGCAGCATGAAGCCGACCAGCTTGCGGGTCTGGGGCTGGGCGGCAAGAATCTCGATCGCACGACGGCCGACACAGAAGGGCTTCTTGTGGCTGACTGCCCACTCAAGGCCGATCTCGCCGGGATGGCTCATGCCATCGGTATCCTGCCCGATGATGATGTGGCCTTTTTCCAGACGTAGCAGACGCTGGGCCTCGACGCCAAAGGGGCGGATATCGGCCTGCTCGCCTGCCAGCATCAGCAGGTCCCACAGCGCTTCGCCGAAACGGCTCGGCACGTGGATCTCGTAGCCCAGTTCACCGACGAAGCCGACCCGCAGCAGACGGGCGGGAATCCTGCCCGATGTGCCCAGCAGCTCGGTCTCGACATGGCCGGTGCGCAGCTCCAGATAGGGGAAGGCCTGGGGGCTCAGGTCGATGTCGCGGCACACCTTGCTCAGCACTTCGCGGGCCTTGGGCCCGGCCAGATTGACGGCGCAGTAAGCGGCGGTGACGTTGGTGATATCGACATCGAGTCGCCACTGGGCATTCCACTTCAGCATCTGCTGGTAGACCCGGTCCACGCCGCTGGTGGTGGCGGTGACATAGAAGTGTTCCTCACCAAGGCGGCACGAGACGCCATCGTCGATGATCACGCCTTGCTCGTTGGCCATGGTGGCGTAACGCGTGCGACCCACCGGCTGCTTGAGGAAGGCGAAGGTGTAGAGGCGGTTGAGCAGCTCGGCGGCATCCGGCCCGCGCAGCTCGATGCCACCGAGGGTCGAGACATCGATCAGGCCCACGCCATTGCGCACGGCCAACGCCTCGGTCTGCATGGCGTCATTGCGCTGCTCGGGGCGGCCATAGAAGGCCGGGCGCGCCCAGTGGCCGGCCGGCATCATGCTGGCACCGAGAGCCAGATGGCGCTGATGCATCGGTGTCTGGCGGTAGGGGTCGAAACTGCGACCGGCCAGCAGCGGCAGCGGTTCGGCCACGAAGGGCGGGCGCGCGGTGGTCACACCGGTCTCGCTGACGGTGCGCTGGGTGGCTTCGGCGACCAGACGCGCGGCTGGCAGTGCCGAGTGACGGCCCTGGGAGGGGCCCATGCCCAGCGTCGAGAAGCGCTTGACCAGCTGGATGTCGCGATAGCCGTGGCGGGTGGCATTGAGGATGTCGCGAATCTGCAGGTCTTCGTCCAGATCAACGAACTCCTTGCCCTTGGGGTGCGCGAACAGCGGCCAGCCATGCTGACGGAAGGGGCGTGACGGCGTGACGGCCGCCGTCTCATTCGCCTCAAGCGTGGCATCCACGATCTTGCCTGCCGCGGCAAGCCCGTTCAGGGCGGCGCTCGCGGCACGCTGACCATCGGCGATCACGTCCTTGAGGTGATAGAGGCCATTGGCGGAGCCTGCCATGTGCAGGTGTGCCGGCAGGCCGCTGAGGCTGAAGCGTGCATCATCATCCAGATAGGAGAGCTTGGCACCCGCCTGGCAGGCCAGCTGATAGACCGGCATGTAGCCCGCCGTCATGCAGACCAGATCACAGGGGATCACCTCTCCCTCGGTGGCCAGTTCGCCGCGCGCGACGATCTTGCGTACCTCGACGCCGGTGACGTGATGCAGCGACTTCTCCGCCTGCGCCTCGAAGATGGCGTGCTCGAGCTTCAGGGCGATGCCGCAGTGGCGCACCGCATCGGCAAGGCTTGCCTCATCGGGCTGGGCGCGCATGTCGAGCAGGGCGACGATGTTGACGCCGTGCTCCATCAGGTCCAGCGCGGCCAGATAGCCATCATCGCTGCCGGTGATCACCACGCCCTGCTTGCCCGGCAACACGCCATAGTGCTGCATCAGGCGCTGGGCGGCACTGGCGAGCATGATGCCCGGCAGGTCGTTGTTGCGAAATACCACCGGTTGATCGAAGGCGCCGCTGGCGAGAATGCATTCCTTGGCGCGCACCTTGTAGAGGCGCTTGCCGCGGATCACCGGCAGGTAGTTGTCCGTGAACCAGGCATTGCAGGTCGCTTCGGTCATCACATCGATGCGCGGATGCGCCGTGACGGCCGCGCTCAGCGTCTGCAGTGTCTGGTTGGCCTCATGGCCTTCGGCGTCGAAGCGCGCATAGGTCAAGGCGCCGCCGAGCAGACGGCCCTGTTCGACCAGCAGCACGTTGGCGCCACCCTCGGCAGCCCCAAGCGCGGCCGTCATGCCGGCCGGGCCGGCGCCTACCACCACCACGTCGTGGAACAGATAGGCCTTGTCGTGATAGTCGCCACGCACGTCCAGATTCAAGGTCCCGAGCCCGGCCTTGCGGCGAATCAGCGGCTCCCAGTACTTCCAGACGCCCTTGGGCTTGTAGAAGGCGCGGTAATAGAAGCCCACTGGCATGAATTTCGAGAACTTGCCCAGTCGCATGTCGCGGTCATTGTCCAGGCTGCCATTCACGTTCTGAGCAGTGACCTGCAAGCCGCTGCTGATCTGGCGCTCATCGCCCAGCACGTTGGGCTCATCCGGCAATTGCACCAGGGTGTTGGCATCCTGGCCGGCAAAGGTCAGGGCGCCGCGCGGGCGGTGATACTTGAAGGAGCGCGACAGCAGCCAGCGGCCATTGGCGGCCAGGGCACTGGCGATGGTGTCGCCGGCAAAGCCCTGGTAGCTCACACCATCGAAGCTGAAGGTCACGGGCGTATCACGGTCGATCAGTCGGCCCAGCGGGGTCGGCAGACGTGCGCCTCGGGTCATGGGGACTCTGGCGTTCATGCGCGTTCTCCCGAGCTATCCGTGGTGTGCAGTGGAAACTCCACGCGCTGGGTGAAGCGCTCGGAGGGATCGAAGGTGCGCAGGATCTCGTCGGTCACGGTGTGACGCTCGGCGAGAAACCAGTAGCTGGAGGCGGCGTGCATCCACCATTCGGTGACGACACCGGCGGTGTTGTCGCTGAAGAAGACGTAGTCGGCCCACTCGCGATCACTGCAGGTATCGGGGTCTGGCATGTCGGCAAGTTCACCGCCATACACGAATTCGCTGATATTACGGGGCCCATTGAGTGGGCAGGGCATGATCTTCATCGCGGAAATCCTTGAGCGTTGTTCTTGTGCGATAGCCTTGTGCGCCGGGCGTTCGGGACTGATTGTTGCGATGCGCTTGCTGGACAGCCCCTGGCGTCGATCCTGTACGTCAGCCGCATGGCATCAGTGGCTGGCGGCGGTCGCGCCCATTTCGTTGACCTGGCGGAAGCGTGCAAAGCGTTCCAGCGCGAAGGGGGCTATCAGGTCCGGGGTCTTGCCGCCGGAGGCGACCAGCTCGGCCATGGTCTTGCCGCAGATCGGTGTCGCCTTGAAGCCCCAGGTGCCCCAGCCGGCATCCAGGTAGTAATTCTCGACGGGACTCTCGCCCATGATCGGGCTGTAATCCGGGGTCATGTCAGTGGTGCCGGCCCATTGGCGCATCAGACGCGCCTGTGACAGGAACGGGAACATCTCCAGCGCCGCGGCGATCAGGCTTTCCTTGAGATCCAGCGTCGAGCGGGTGTTGTAGAGCGGGTAGGGGTCGGAGCCGCCGCCGAATACCACCTCGCCACGGCTGGTCTGCTGCACATAGCAGTGCAGGGCAGAGGAGCTGACCAGCGGGTCCAGGAACGGCTTGAATGGCTGGGTGACCATCGCCTGCAGCGGGTAGCTGATGATGGGCATGGTGAAGCCGGCCTTCTTTGCGAGCACCGAGCTGTGCCCGGCCACCGCCTGGACCACGCAGCCACACTGCACGGTGCCGCGATTGGTCTTCACTGCACGAATCTTGCCGCCTTCGACCACAAGGTCCTGCACCTCGGTGAGCTGATGGATCTCGACACCGCGCTTGGCGGCCTCCTTCGCATAGCCCCAGGCGACGGCATCGTGACGTGCAGTGGCACCATCGATATGCCACAGGCCCGCCATGACCGGCAGGTGGCCGGGGTCCAGGTTCAGGCTCGGTACCAGCTCACGAATCTGCTGGCGATCCAGCATCTCGGTGCGCCCACCGAAGTGGGTGTTGACCTCGGCGCGCTGACGGAAGGCACGCACGGTGGAGTCGGTATGCGCTAGGGTCAGTTGGCCGCGTTCCGAGTACATGATGTTGTAGTCGAACTCGTTGGACAGTCCCTGGAACATGCGCACCGATTCGCTGTAGAAGCGCACGCCTTCCGGCGTCAGGTAGTTGGAGCGAATCACCGCGGTGTTGCGCGCGGTGTTGCCACTGCCCAGGTAGGCCTTTTCCAGCACGGCGATATTGGTGATGCCGTGATACTTGGCCAGATAGTAGGCGGTGGCCAGGCCGTGCCCGCCGCCGCCGATGATGACCACGTCGTAGCGGGACTTCAGCTCCGTTGGCGGGGGGAGGTCGACTTCGGCCGGATACTCGGAGGACAGGCCGTACTTGAGCAGGGAAAAGGGCATCATTCACTCCCGGTACGCGCAAACGTACCTCTAGTGGTTCAGGCCGACTGGCGACGCGCGGCAGTCAGGGTGTTGGCGAGCAGGCAGGCGATGGTCATCGGGCCGACGCCCCCCGGGACAGGCGTGATGGCACCCGCGATCTTGCTGACCGCAGCGAAGTCCACGTCCCCGACCAGGCGGGTGCGCGCCTTGCCGGTAGGGCTTTGCTCGGCGGACTGCGCGATGCGATTGATGCCCACATCGATGACCACGGCGCCGGGCTTGATCCAGTCGGCGCTGACCATGTTCGGACGCCCGACCGCGGCCACCACGATATCGGCCTGGCGGCAGAGTTCGGCGGGATTCTGGCTGCGTGAGTGCAACTGGGTAACGCTGCAGTTGGCGGCCAGCAGCAGGCTGGCCATCGGCTTGCCGACGATGTTGGAGCGCCCGATGATCACCGCATGCAGGCCAGAAAGATCACCACCGCGCTCGGCAAAGGTGTCACGCAGCAGGCGCATGCAGCCGGTGGGGGTGCAGGGCGCCAGGGCATCGGCACCCTGCACCAGTGCGCCGACATTCATGCGATGGAAGCCGTCGACATCCTTGGCGGGATCGATGGCCTCCAGCACCGCGTCTTCCTGGATATGGGCCGGCAGCGGCAGCTGGACGAGGATGCCGTGCACATCAGCGTCGGCATTGAGCTTCGCTACCAGCGCCAGCAGCTCGGCCTCGCGGGTCTCGCTGGGCAGGATGTGCTCGAAGGACTGCATGCCACACTCGACGGTACGCTTGAGCTTGTTGCGCACGTAGACCTGACTTGCCGGGTCTTCGCCGACCAGCACGACGGCAAGCCCCGGTATCACGCCTTGCTGCGCGAGGCTTGCGACCTCTGCCGTGACTTCCTCCAGCAGTCGCGTCGAGGCGGCCTTGCCATCGATCACGGCGGCGGTGGGCTGTGCGAGTGTTTCGTCCGCGATCGCGGTGGGTGTCGCTTGGCTATTCATGACTGCGCTTCCTCCCTTGGGTGACGGCCGATGATTCACACGTGGTCTGTCTTGAAGGCTTGTGTGACGCCTTGCTTGAAGACTTATTTGACGCCTTACTTGAAAATCACTGTGCGATCATTGGCGAGGAAGACGCGGTGTTCGATGTGATAGCGCACGGCATTGGTCAGCGCCTGGGTCTCGGTATTGCGGCCGGCGGCGACCAGGTCATCCGGGGCGAAGTTGTGCTCGACCCGCTGTACGGCCTGATCGATGATCGGCCCTTCGTCGAGGTCTGCCGTGACGTAGTGGGCGGTGGCGCCGATCAGCTTGACCCCGCGGGCGTGTGCCTGGTGGTAGGGCTTGGCGCCCTTGAAGCCGGGCAGGAAGGAGTGGTGGATGTTGATGGCGCGCCCGGCCAGCTTCTGGCACAGCTCATCGGAGAGAATCTGCATGTAGCGCGCCAGTACCA
Organism: Cobetia sp. 10Alg 146; assembly: GCF_029846385.1. NCBI lineage: Bacteria > Pseudomonadati > Pseudomonadota > Gammaproteobacteria > Oceanospirillales > Halomonadaceae > Cobetia > Cobetia sp. 10Alg 146. Next base: position 164,692 of record NZ_JARWKT010000004.1, on the reverse strand, counting down.
CCAGTTGAGTGCCGGTTTCCTCGACGATGTCCATCAAGGCCGCTTCCTGGCGCGCCTTGGTGTCCTTGGTGATCGGCAGGTAGACGAAGCGGATGCCTTCGCGCTCGACCATCGGGCGCAGGTCCAGGTGGTTGGAGACGACCGCGGTGATCTGCATGTCCAGCTCACCCTTGCGATAGTGGTAGAGCAGATCATCCAGGCAATGGTCGAACTTGGAGACCATGATCAGCACCGGCATCTTGTCCTTGCCACCGTGGATCTGCCACTGCATCTCGAAGGGCGCCGCCACATCTTCAAAGGCCTGACGCATACGCTCGATATCGCCTTCGATGCCCGTGTTGAAACGGAAGCGTGCGCGCAGGAAGAACTGCCCCTTGTCCTCATCATCGTACTGCGCCAGCTCACTGATGTAGCACTCGTGAGTGGTCAGGAAGGTGGTGATGGCCGCCACGATGCCGGACGTCGCCGGGCAGCTGATGGTGAGGATGAAGTGATCGTCTGAGGTGCAGGTCGCGTGAGGCATTCTGGGCTCCAATGTCGGCAGAAAGGCATTGTTGTTGTGATATGAAGAACCTCATTCACTGACGTGGTTTCAATTCGGTTATTTCCTGTCAGTGACTTAATTTTCTTCTCAAGTAAATAACAATGTTTTTCTGGCGCTGGGTCAAGCCTGATCGACACGTCGACCGGTGTTAGCGTCCATGAAATGAAGACAATGATTCACTGATGAATCTTTACCGCTTTGGGGGATCGCGGAGCAGGGTAAAGCCATGAGGCGGGCGAGGGTGGGACAGGTGCCTGATGAGACACGCTCGTCTCGAGTTGGCTACAGCCTGCGAGCAACGTGAAAGGAATCGTCATATCCCGGTTGGGCAATTGCTGGCTGCAATATCAACACATTAGTGTGCACTCATTGTATGCCTTGAGGTGTGACCTCTTGAGCGGTATTCCTGCAAGACAATGAGGTAGACACGATGCGCACATTGACGATCGCGGCACTGATGGTGGCCAGCATGGCCGGTTCCAGCGTGGCGATGGCCGGCAACCCGGTCGATGATGGCCATGCTGCCAAGTCCCAGTACACCCAGCACAAGGACAGCGTCAGGACCTCTGCCCAATCCCACAAGGCGGCCGCTTCCGGGCAGGTGGCTGACAAGTCCTCTCACGTTGCCAGCAAGGCCCACGATGCCAAGTCCAAGGTGAGCGACAAGGCGAGCGATGCCAGGTCCAAGGCGAGCAACAAGGCGAGCGATACCAATTCCCACTATCAGAAGAAGAACTATGCTGACGTGCTCAAGAACGAGCGCCACTGATGGCATGACGCTTTTGCTCGCCACGGCTTGAGTCGGGCAGTTGCCCGCTGTTGACAAGACCCCCTGAAGCCTCCGGCTGCAGGGGGTCTTTGCATGCCGGGCACGCTCCTTGAGATCCACGCCCGTCTGGCGCGGCAGGCGATGTGCCTCTGGTGTGCGTCATCAGACGCTGACGTCGCGTGTTTCATACGCTCGCCTCGACAAGATGCAAGCATTCGTCAAGCGAGCCTGACTGGCTTGCGAACATAAATATCAAGGAGTTAGTGTGCCACCACCCTGTCTCCCTGGACCCTGGCCTTCAGGTCAGGAAGGGGACAATTCGCGAGTAGAGAGGAGTAGGTACGATGCGCAGGATGACGATTGCAGCACTCATGGTAATGGGCATGGCTGGCTCCTCAGTGGCAATGGCAAATTCCTACACTGATGCGGCGAAGGACAGTGCCAAGTCCCAGTACACCACAGCCAAGGACAACGCCAGTTCCAAGGTGACTTCCCGGACTGACAGTGCCTCTTCCAAGGTCAGCTCTGCCAAGCACAAGGCAAGTGACAAGGCCAGCTCTGCCAAGGCCAAGACAAGTGACAAGGTCAGCTCTGCCAAGACCAAGGCAAGTGACAAGGTCAGCTCTGCCAAGTCCACCAAGTCCAGCTACGAAGACAAGTTCAAGTGATCTGATCCCCCTGGATTCGGGGGAGTCATGTGACACCCAGCCCCCGTCAGCCTCAGGCTGGCGGGGGCTTTTTCGTGGGGGGATCCCCAAGGCCGCGCAGGAGTCGTCTCTCGCCGGGAAGTGCGTTCTGCCCGGCACGTCATGAGGAGAATGGGCGAGCCGGACGGGCATTGGCAGATCAGTGGTCCGAAAAGGTCTCGACCAGATGCTGGGCGAAGGCCTGCACGCGGCGTGGTTGAGCGCGGGCGGGCGGGAACAGCAGCTGAAGCGGTGAGGGCGGAGCAGCGTGCTCCGGCAGCAGCTCCACGAGGCGACCCTCGCGCAAGTCATCCGCCACGTCGACTTCCGATTTCAGGGCGATACCAAACCCTTCCAGACACCATTGACGCACCAGCTCCCCATCATTGGCGATGCGATTGCCGCTGACGGTGACGATCTGCGGCACCTTGTGGTTGCCGAAGTGCCATTCATTGTCGAGGCTCTTGCCAAAGCGCATCACCAGACAGTTGTGGTGCTTGAGATCGGCCGGCGTCAGCGGTGCGGGGTGCTGCGCCAGATAGGCGGGAGAGGCACACAGCAGGCGACGTTTCTGGCCCAGATGACGCACGCGCAGCGTGCTGTCCATGATGGTGCCGAAACGCAGCGCAAGATCGATCCCCTGACTGACGATATCGATGTAACTGTCCGACAGCAGCAGCTCTATCTCGATGGTGGGGTGCTGACGCTGAAATTCGGTGATGGCGCGAGACAGGGCGTTGCGACCCAGGTCGCTCGGTGCGCTGATGCGAATTCGACCGGTGAGTGTCTGGGCGCCCAGGCGGATGCGGGTCTCAAGCTCCGAGACACTGTCGAGCAGACCACGGGCTTCTTCCATCAGCGTGCGGCCCTCTTCGGTCAGGCTGATGGCACGTGTGGTGCGGTTGAGCAGCACCACCCCGTAGTGCGCCTCCAGTGAAGCCAGACGCTCCGATACCGTCGTCGGCGACAGTCCCGTCTCGCGCCCCGCGGCGGTCAGGCTGCCTTTCTCGACGATGGTCAGAAACAGCGCGATGTTGTCCAGTAGCATTGTGCGGTTTTTCCGAATTATCTTTGCGAAAAGGGGATGTTTATACGGACAAGGCTTGTGACTAGGATGATCACATCGCTTGAGCAACTCAAGCCTTCCTGACACATCACGGAGTTCCTTCCATGTCCCAGTTGACCATCATCGCCAATATCCACGCCAAGCCGGACCAGATCGAGAAGGTCAAGGCGGCGCTTCTCAAGCTGGTGCCGATCACCCGCGCTGAAGAAGGCTGCCTCACTTACACCCTGCATCAGAACAACGAGAATCCGGCACATTTCACCTTTCACGAGAACTGGGTCTCGCGTGAGCTGTGGCAGCAGCACATGCAGGCACCGCATCTGGAAGAGTACGTGGCAGCGACAGAAGGCGCGGTCACTGAGTTCACCTTGCAAGAGATGACGGCTTCCGTCTGAGGTGTGGCCTTCGGGTGATAGGTGGTCCTGATATTCCACGCAGGCAATACAGGCTTGCTCGCCAGCTCATCGGCGCCGCGGCGCTCAAGGATCTCTCCCAGCTCTACATCGGTAATCCGCGTCTCAGTGAACTGGAAGATGAACTGCGTCGCCGTGCCTGATTCTTTGCGCCTGATTCGTCGCACCTCAATCTCTACAACCCCCGGGCGATGACCACGTCATCGTCCAGTCTCTCTATCTCATCTTCATCGATCCTGCCGGCCCGGCGCACAGCGCCAACCGGCGGGCAAGGAGTCCCCATGCGTTTTTCTCGCCTCAAGACTGCCATCTTCATCGCCTCGCTGGGCGTCAGCGCTGCCTCTGCCGTGCAGGCTGATGCCACAACGGCTGAAGCCTCCGCCGACAACCACCTGAGCGCCGCAGCCAGTGCCTGGAGCCACGCGACCCTCAGTACCTTTGCCGAGTATTCGGACACCCGCCCCGGCAACATCACCTTCACGCCGGATGGCCGCCTGATCATGTCCCAGCAGCCACTCGATGCTCCGGCACTGCGCGTGGTCGAGATCACCCAGGACGGCAAGCGTGTGCCATTCCCGAACCTGGATTGGGCCGATGGCCCGGCAGAAGGCGAGGTCGGCATCGCGTCAATCATCGGCGTACATTCCGACCGTCAGGGTGTGGTGTGGATGCTCGACATGGGCAGCCAGGACAGTGCGCCCAAGCTGGTGGGCTGGGATACCCGCAGTGATTCGCTCAAGAAGGTGATCCCGCTTGGGGGAGACAGCGTGCTGCCGATCTCCTTCCTGCAGGATTTCGTCATCGATGAAAGGCGCGGCAAGATCTATATCGCGGACATGACCTTCACTGCCCCCGCCTCCCACATGAAACCGGCCTTCGTGGTGGTGGATATCGCCAGTGGCAAGACGCGCCGTGTGCTGCAGAGCGATGAAAGGCTGATGCCGGTGGCGCATGACATGGTCATCAATGGGCGTCTGATGGCGGCCAAGGGCGATGGTGATGGCGAGGGAGAGCAGAGTGGCGAGCCGAAGCCCTGGTACCTGGGATTGAACGCCATCGCCTTCGACCCGGCAGAAGACGTCGTGTATTTCGGTGGCGTGAATGGCAGTGAGATCTATCGTCTGCCGGCGGCTGAGCTGGCCGATGACACTGCCACGCAGGCGGAGCTGTCGCGCGCCATCACCCATTACGCCACCAAGCGTCCCAATGATGGCTTCATCTTCGACGCCAGTCGCGGCGGCATCATCGCCGGTGACGCAGAGCACAATGCGCTGACCTTCTCCTCTCCCGAAGGCATGTCGGTCATTGCCCAGGATGATGAGCGTTTGCGCTGGCCGGATGGCTTCGCCTTCGCGCCCGATGGCAGCCTCTACCTCACCACCAATCAGCTGAATGCTCACCCGGCGCTCAATCAGGGTGTCGATGGCAGCGACAAGCATTACTACCTGCTCAAACTGACACCCGCCAACTGACAGGCTCTGCTTGCGGCAGGCGAAGGGCTTGTCTGGCCAGTCCTTCGCCCTGTCTTGCCTGTCAGCGTATTTCCCCAACGCAGGACGTGTCTGATGACCGTCCTGCGTTGTCGTCTCTTGTCCCTCGCCTCTGTAGCCGACGACCCGCTGGTGTCTCCCTGGAGGCAACCCGCAAACTCGCTGCTCATTATCCGCTTTATCCGGATTAACTTTGCGGATATGGGTCGTTTTTACGCTCAGCCCATGGAGTTAGCATGGTGTCATCGCTTCACGGCAAAGCCATTCAGCGCTGCCGTGACTGACATGATCTCAGGAGAGACTTTGATGAAAGCCATTGGTTACTACGCTGCCGGTTCCATCGATCGTGATGATGCCCTGGTCGATATCGAATTGGACACACCGGTCGCCACCGGTCACGACCTGCTGGTCAAGGTTGCCGCTGTCTCGGTCAACCCGGTGGACTACAAGATCCGCGAGAGCCGCGAGCCGGCCGAAGGCGAAGCTGCCATCATCGGGTGGGACGCCGTAGGGGAAGTCGTCGCCGTCGGTGACAAGGTCACTTCCTTCGCCGCAGGTGACAAGGTCTGGTATGCCGGCGATATCACCCGCGCCGGTACCAACAGCGAATTCCATCTGGTAGATGAGCGCATCGTCGGTCATGCGCCCAGGTCCGTTGAGGTCCATGAGGCGGCTGCGCTGCCGCTGACCACGCTGACCGGCTTCGAGATGCTCTTCGATCGCCTGCGTGTCACCGAGCCGGTACCCGGCGCTGCACGTGCCATCCTGATCATCGGCGGGGCCGGTGGCGTGGGCTCCATCACCATCCAGCTGCTGCGCGCACTGACGGATCTGACCATCATTGCCACCGCGTCACGTCCAGAAACCCAAGCGTGGGTCACGTCGCTGGGCGCGCATCACGTCATCGACCACAGCCAGCCGTTGCCGGCGCAGATCGAGGCGTTGGGCATCGGTGCACCGGCCTTCGTGTTCTCAACCAATTTCTCCGAGCACTACGCACCGCAAGTGGCTGAGTTGATCGCGCCGCAGGGTCGTTTCGGCATGATCGATGATCCGCAGACTCTCGATGTGGTGCCGTTCAAGGGCAAGGCCGTGTCCATCCACTGGGAGCTGATGTTCACTCGCTCACTGTTCACCACTGCTGATATCGCGCGTCAGGGCGAGATCCTCACCAAGGTGGCGGGTCTGCTGGACACTGGCAAGATCACCTCCACGGCAACGGAGACCTTCGGCACCATCAATGCCGAAAATCTCAAGCGCGCACATGCCTTGCTGGAGAGCGGCAAGGCCAGGGGCAAGATCGTGCTTGAAGGCTTCTGATCGAACCCACTGCTGAGGCGGTGACGTGAAAGGCGTGCGGCCGGGCAACCGGTCGCACGCCTGTGTCCGGGAGAGGGGCTGCCAATATCCTGGTCAGCGACGAGCGCCGAGCATCGCTGGCGCATGAAGGCGCGCAGGCTATCGTACACGGCAACCCTTGGCTCTATGACCGCCTCACGGGGTGAGTCGAGACGGGGGCGGCAGTACGTTGCCGAGATCCCAGGGATCACCTCTCATCTGGGTCAGATGGGCGATATCTGGCGTCAAGTGCTTGTCAGGCATATAAAAGATCGTTTCGATGAGAGTTATCCGACCGCACATTGCGCTGCTGACGCGTTATGCTGAGAGGGGAGAACAGGGGGCCTGACACATCGCTTCCCGGGACCACTCATGGTTGTCTGAGCCGGGCTCAGGGCGCCAGAGGCATACAGCCTGACGAGGAGACAAGACATGAACAGGTGGTCATTGACGGGGCTGACTCTGGCGTTGGCGTTGTTGGGTGCCTCGGTGGTGCAGGCCGAGGCCGCGGATGACGGCAAGAGTCATGAGGAGCAGCTCAAGAAGAAGCACGAAGCGCTAGAAGGGCAGGCCAAGGCTGAACGCGTTCAGGCCGAGCAGATGCATGAGCTGAAGCAGATCCAGAAACAACGCCAGGCTGCAGAAGCGCAGGCGGACAAGGCGGTTGCGGACAAGGGTGCCCCGGCCAAGGCGGTTGCGGACAAGGCTGTTCCGACCAAGGCCGTTGCGGACAAGGCCGCCCCGGAGACTCCTCCGGCAGGAAAGTCCGATACGAAGGCAGCGTCACCTGGGCCTCTGCTCAGACGTGGCGGTCAGTTGCCCGATGCCTTGGCGTCTGACAAGGCGCTCTGGGTGGAGGACTGGCAGCGACATCAGCTACCCGAACCTGGCGAAGGTCAGCGCTGGCTCCAGCTTCGCAGCGGATTCGTCCTGACGGATATTCAGAGCGGCACCATTGAAGAGATACTGCTTGGGCCGTGAACCGCACTTCTGACATGGCACCCGTGACAGGATCTCGTCGTGTTGCGTGGTATCTCTGTCGGTAAGTCGCGACATCTTTGGGTATCTTGGCGACAACTTTGGTCACATTGTCGGGAAACGTGAAGAAATCTGCGCAGACTTGCAGAGTGCAGCGTAAGTCATCAGAATTAGGGAACAGTGTTTTCTAATTCCCGGTGTTGAACGTGCCCGGGCATGACGAGGAGATCGAAGATGCGCAACCGCACCCTGACAGTCTGCAGCATGGTGATTGCCCTGATGAGCGCCTCCGTCGCGCAGGCGGCTCCTGATGATCGTGATGATCGTGGGCAAGGCCAGCATCAGCAGCAACGCAAGCACTCTCAAGGCAATCAGCAAGGTAATCAGCAAGGCAACCATCAAGGCAACCATCAAGGCAATCAGCAAGGTCAGAAGCACCAGGCCAAGCAGCAACATGCAGCGCAAGGACACGGCAAGGCCCGTGCGGGGCATCATTCCGCTGGGCCCCAGCACTGGAAGCGGGGCGACCACGTCTCGCGCGATTATTACGGCAACAAGCGTTACTGGGTAAGTGACTGGAAGGCACACCACCTGTCCCGGCCGCCGGAAGGGCATCGCTGGTTGAATGTGGATGGCCGCTACGTTCTGACGGCCGTCGCGACCGGTGTGATCACGGCGATCATTCTCAATCAGTGATGCCGCCTGGGCTGACAGTCCACTGACCACGCCATGGCATCGCACAATGAAAACCGTGTCATCAGAACCGTGTCATGGAAAAGGGGCCTCCAGATGGAGGCCCCTTTTTTCGTCTTGCGGTCAGCCGGGACAGCATCATCGGGCCAGCAGTGTCTCCAGTGCCTGGGCGACGCGCAGCAGCGCCACATCCTGACCCTGGGGGCGTGACAGCATCAGGCCCAGCGGTTCCTTGTTCTGTGGTGCCGGCGCGGGAATCGAGATCGAGCTGGCATCCAGATAGTTGAAGACGCTGGTGTTGCGCAGCGCACGCTTGTTGAGCTGGGCAAACAGCGCGCCATCCTGCTCCAGCAGGTCACGACGCGGGGCGCGCATGGCAACGGTCGGCATCAGCACCGCATCGACATCCTGCACCTGCTGGGCGAAGCGTTGCTGGATGGCGGTGCGCGGCCACAGGCGCGCCAGATACTCGCTGGCCGTGATGTCACGCCCGCCATTCAGGCGCTCGGCGATCAGCGGATCATACTGATCTTCATGGGCAGCCAGCAGTTCGTGATGCACGGCGGCCGCTTCCGGAATGACCAGGCCGCCGCGCTGATTGATGGCGTAAGCGGCCTCGATGGCTTCGACCGGCGCGCGCTGGAGACGAACCCCCAGCCCCTCGAGTCGTTCCAGCAGGGCGGCGAAGTCGGCGGCTACATCGGCGTCCACTTCACTGACCAGCTCGCTCTCCGGCACCAGCAGCGTCAGCGGGCGAGTGAGGGGCGTCGGGTCAGCGACCTCACCGCTCAGGACTTCCCACAGCGTGCGACAGCAGGCGACGCTGGGCGCGATGGGGCCGATACAGTCCAGGCTCGGTGACAGCGGAAAGGCGCCATCTCCCGGCACGCTGGCCTGTGACGGCTTGAAGCCCGTCAGCCCACAGAAGGCCGCCGGAATCCGCAGCGAGCCGCCGGTATCGCTGCCCAGGGTCGCCGCGGCCAGCCCGAAGGCGACGGAGGCCGCCCCGCCGGAGGTCGAACCGCCGGTGATGCGCTCGCCATCGAAGGGGTTGGGCGGCGTGCCGACGTGCGGGTTGAGGCCAAGGCCAGAAAACGCGAACTCGCTCATGCTGGTGCGACCGGCGTGCAGAATGCCGGCGGCTTTCAGGCGGGCCAGCGCCGGGGCATCCTGGCTTGCCGGGTGACTCTCTGCCAGTGCGCGAGAGCCCGCCATGGTCGTCATGCCGGCCTCATCGAAGAGATCCTTGATCGAGACAGGGACCCCTCCCAGCGGCAACGACGTCGCAGCTGCCTTGAGTTGCTGCTGGGCCGCTGCCTGCGCGCTCATGACCGCGTCATCGCGGCTGATGATGCTGTGGCTGGCGGTCTCGCCCAGGGCCTGATGGCGCTCGGCAAGCACCGTGGCAGTCTGCTCGGGACCGAAGCTGCCTGCCTGATAGGCGGCCAGCAGCTGCGTCAACGTACGCTGGCGGGGCGAGCGCGCCCAGAATTCACGGGCGTTGTCCATCTTCACGCGCTCAGCGCTCATGCCTTCATCACTCATGCCACCACCTCAAGTTCTTCCACCTCGTAACGGTGCTCGATGCGACGACCCGTCTGCGGGTCGATCAGGCGCATGGTAAAGCTCGGGCTGGGGCGGATGCCACCGATCGCCGGCACGGTACCGCACAGCAGCACGCTGTTGGGGGCCAGGCGGCCATCCTTGGCGATGGCGGCGGGCAGGCGCTCCATCAGGGTGGCGACCGGCAGCAGCTCGGCGAGGGTGCCCTGCTGGTAGCGCACGGTCTTGCCGGCGTCCTCGATCTCGCTTTCGATCTCGAGGCTGTCCCAGTGGTCGATGACCTCACTGAGCTTCCAGGCATGACGGGCAATCGGCTTGGCGCACAGCTGCTTGGATTCGGCGACGCCGACGGCCTCGAGCTTGCGGTCGGTGTGATCCGAGGCAACCGTCACCCACAGGGTGCCCTCGGCGTCGCTGACCAGACAGGTCTCGACCTCACCGGAGCCCTCGCCGCCGAGCATCGCGACCTGAGAGGCCTGGGTCAGTGTCTCGCGGCTCACGCGGTAGAACAGCGGAGTCTGGGAGGGCGGTGCCACACCCAGCAGCTTGAGCTCGTCGATATGGTGTTGCACGCCCGCCTGGTCGCGTCCGGCCCAGCCGGCAATCGCGACGCGCTGGATATCAAGGGTGAATTCGCCGTTGTCATGGGTAAAGGTCAGCATGGGAATCGCTCCGTTATCGGGGGGTGTCGTTGTTCTGTGCAAGAAGTCTTGAATGAACGGTGTGGCGCCAATGGCACCTGCCGGCTTGCCAGCAGGTGCCAGGCAAGAGCAGGTTTACAGTGCCGAAGGCAACCACAGCGCGATCTGCGGGAAGGCCACCAGCAGCGCTGCCATCACCAGCATCGCGCCCAGATACGGCAGGGTGCCGATGATGACGTCGGCAAAGGCTTCGCCACGTCGAGAGGCCTGCACGATGTAGAGGTTCAAGCCGACTGGCGGCGTGATCAGCGCCAGCTCGACGAACAGGATCATCACGATGCCGAACCACACCTTGTCGTAGCCGGCCGCGACGATCAGCGGGGTGACGATGGGAATGGTGATGACCATCAGCGACAGGGTCTCGATGAAGAAGCCGAGCACGATGAACAGCGCGATCACCGCCATCAGCAGCGCGAAGGGACCCAGGTCATAGGCTTCGAGCAGGCCGGTGACCTGCTGGACCATGCCGGAGGAGGCCAGCGCGAAGTTGAGGAAGGAGGCCGCCATGATGATGAACAGGATCATCGAGGTGGTCTTGACGGTGCCGTCCAGCGCGCGGCTGATCATCGACAGGTTCAGCGAGCGGTTGATGGCGGCGAGGCCCAGTGAGGCCAGCACGCCGATGGCGGCGGCTTCGGTGGGCGTCGCCCAGCCCAGATAGATGGAACCGACGATGACGATGAACAGCACCAGCAGCGGCAGCAGGAACGACAGGCTCTTGAGGCGGGTGCTCCAGCTCGCGCTCTTGCGCGGGCCGCCCAGTGATGGCTTCCAGACACACAGCAGCAGCGAGGCCAGCATGAACAGCGCTGCCAGGCCAAGGCCCGGTACCAGACCGGCCATGAACAGCTTCGGGATGGAGGTCTCGGTCAGGAAGCCATAGACGATCAGGTTGATCGACGGCGGAATCAGGATGCCGAGGGTGCCGCCTGCGGCGATGCTGCCGCAGAACAGCTTGGGGTCGTAGCCGAGCTTCTTGCCCTGGGGGAGCGCCACGGTCGAGACCGTCGCCGCTGTGGCCACCGAGGAGCCGGAGGTCGCCGAGAACAGCGCAGAGGTGGTGATGTTGGCGTGCAGCAGGCCGCCCGGTAGCCACGACAGCCAGTGGTCCATGGCGCGGTAGGCCTTCTCGGCGATGCCGGCGCGCACGATGATCTCGCCCATCAGCACGAACAGCGGAATCGCGATCAGCAGGAATGAGTCCGCGGCAGACCACAGGTTCTGGCCCAGCGCCTTGGTCAGTGGGAAGAAGGAGTAGAACTGGTCGATCCCGAAGGCGAGCAGGAAGAGAGTGACCGCAACCGGAATGCCGGCCAGCAGCAGGGTGAGGATACCCACCGAAAGAAAGCCCAACATCAGCGTGTTTCCTTGGTCGTGGAGGCCGCCTGGGCCAGAGCCCCTTCGCTTTCTCCGTGATCGGGGCCGGCCAGTGTCTCCAGCGTGGTGGTATCACGCAGACAGGCGGCAACGAGAACGCGCAGTCCCAGCACGCTGGTGGTGATCGCGAACCAGGCATAACCGGATAGCCACAGCAGCTGCGGAATCCACAGCGGTGTCGCCAGCGGGGTGTTGGCGGTGGAGCCGTTGCTCAGCGACTTGCCGAACACCGGCCAGGCATTGATCAGGATCACCCAGGCCACCAGGTTCAGCGCCAGCATCGCGAGGATATCCAGGGTGTGGCGCGAGAAGGCCGGCAGCTTGCCATGCACGACATCGATACGGATGTGGGCACGCTCCATCAGGGTGTGGGACAGACCCCACGCCGAGAGCATCGCCAGCACATAGCCGGCATATTCATGCACGCCGGGCAGCGGATGATTGAACAGTTGGCGCATGAGAATTTCCGCGCCGATGAAGACCACGACGGCCAGCAGCAACAGGCCCATCAGGCGTGCGGCGTGGCGCGATATCGCGCGTGTCAGGCACACGAGGACATCGAGTGCGTGAAGGAAGGAGTTCATGAGTCGGGTCCTGCTGGGGCGCTGAACGAGGATGACCCGTGCCAATCAGGCGAGGTTCTGGCGTTCAGCGCCGTGTCTCTGGGGAGCATGTCTGCCGTATCAGGGCAGGGCGGGGCTATCGGCCCCTGCTGACGAGCGAATTTTCGCGAGCAGGGGCCGGTGGATCACTCCGCGGTGGCGGTCAGGCCGACGACCTTGCCGACACTCTCGTTCCAGGCCGTGCGCGTCTCGGCATCGACACGTGCCGCCCAGGCAGGCAGGACGGTGTCCTCGAGTGCGGCACGTGCGCGCTTGGCATCGTCATCGCTGAAGTCGACCAGCGTCATGTCGGCGCTCTTGCCCAGCGGACAATCGCCTTCGCCGGTCAGGCAGGCCACGCCACGCGCGGTCTCGCCACGAGCGTTTTCCCAGACCGGCGCGGTGAACTCGCTGTCCACCTGTTGCTGGATAAGCGTCTGGCTATCAGCGCTCAGGCTCTGCCACTTGTCCTGATTGATGGCGGTGATCACGTAATCCCAGCCGCCCAGCGGCAGCGGCATCAGGTGGCTGGAGACTTCGTGCCAGCCGGCGCTGTAGCCTGAGAGCGAACCGGTGACCGCGCAGTCGATCACGCCACGCTCCAGTGAACCCGGCACCTCGTTGAAGGCGATGTTGAGGCTCTGCGCGCCCAGCGCCTCGATGAACTCACCGGTGGAGCGGCCACTGGCACGTACCTTCTTGTCCTTCAGATCATCGAGCCCTTCGATCGGGGTATTGCAGAACAGCACCTGGGCCGGATACGGCACGATGGCCAGCACGTGGCTATTGAAGCGCTTGTTCATGGCGGATTCGGCCAGTGGGCGGAAGGCTTCGGCAACCTTCTGGGCCTCCTCGGCCGTCGGGGCCATCATCGGCAGGTCCAGACCTTCGAGTTCCGGCGCGTCCGACACGGTGTAATCCGCCACGGTCATGCCGACATCGAAGACGCCATCGCCCAGGTAGCGATAGACGTCGGAGCCGGGGATGCCCATCTGGTCGAAGGTGGTCACCTGGGTGCTGAGTTCACCGCTGCTGGCAGCTGGCAGCGTCTCGCTCCAGAAGGGCTTCTCGAACTGACGGTTGAGCTCCAGACTGCTCCAGCTGCCTACCACGTTGAGGGTGTCGGCAGCATTGGCGCTACCGGCAGCGGCGAGCGCGAGACCAAGGGCGGAGAGGGCAAAACGTGTCTTCATGGGAGTCACCATTGTTGTTGTGCATCTGGTGTTATCGAAAGAATCTGACGGTCTTGTCTGTTGCGGAGCAGGTCCGTGGCTCCCACAAGCGGTCATCCGTATTTGAGGCGATGATTGGGGATATCGGTGATCAGCATGTGGCCCGGGCTGTGTGCGATGGCCAACGGCAGGCGCGCATTCTCCAGCGCCAGTTGCGGCGTGACGCCACAGGCCCAGAACACCGGCAGGTCGCCTGTCTCAAGCGTAGGTGCATCGCCGAAATCAGGGGTGTTGATATCGGAAATGCCGATCAAGGCGGGGTCACCCAGATGGACGGGCGCGCCGTGGACGCGGGGCATGTCGGTGGTGATCTGGATCGCGCGAATGGCATGCGCCGCCGACATCGGGCGCAGGGACACCACCAGGTTGCCGTGGAAACGACCGGCACTGATCAGCGGAATGTTGGTGCGATACATCGGCACGTTGCGCTTCAGGCGCGCATGGCGAACCTCGACGCCTTCGTTGAGCAGCGCCTCTTCAAACGAGAACGAGCAACCGATGGAAAACGCCACGAAATCGTCCTGCCACAGGGCGGCGATATCCGTGCGCGTTTCTTCAAGCTTGCCGTGACGGTAGATGTGATAGGCGGGCAGGTCGTGGCGCAGGTCGATGTTCTCACCGAGCCCTGTCGGGGCGGGAGAACCGACGGCCGTGACATCCAGCAACGGGCAGGCCTTGGGATTGGCCTGGCAGAACTGCAGGAATTCGCCGGCAGCCTCGGCTGGCAGGATGATCAGGTTGGTCTGGGCAAAGCCTGCAGCGATACCGCTGGTGTGGCTGGCCCAATGACCGCTGCGGATCTGCTCGCGCGCCTCGCGGGGGGACGACGCGGCACTGAGAAGTGTCTGGGGCATCGTGGGGGCTTCTTGTGAAGTTGTTGTTGTCTGTCTTCACCATAAGAAGCACGCCCAGATAAATCCAATCGATTTTTATCGAGTCAAGCCATCGGAAATTCCTTTCATGTGGTGTGTGAAATGGCCGGTCGCAGGCCCGTGAGACGTGAGCGAGACAGGAAACGTGGGAGCAGGAACATGGGGAATGCGAGAGCGTCGTTGGCAGACAGCGATGCTCAGGACAGGCGTGAATGTGCCTCCTGATCCTGGTGGGCGATCTCGATGGCAAGCTCGCAGACCCCTTCGGCGAGGGCGCTTTCCATATGGGTCGGCCAGGAGGCGGTGAAGGTCAGCTCGGGCAGGTCGCAGGGCAGGCTGAGCAGGGTGCCCTGGCGGATTTCCTCGGCGACGATGCGCGGCGGGATGGCGCCGACGCCCAGGCCATCCAGGGTCATGCGCACGATGGTCCACAAGGAGCTTGAGCAATGCAGCTTCACGTCATCGAGTCCCATCTGATGCAGCAGCGAGCCAAGTTCATGGTGCGGCCGGCTGTTGCGGGCAAACGAGATCAGCGGCAGAGCATTCAGGCGTCGCAAGGAGAAGTTGTCTTCGGTGAAGCCAAGAGACGGGCTGGTCACGAAGCCCATCGTGTAGTTGCACAGAAAGCGGTTGAGCACGTTCTCCGCCGTGACCGGCCCCATCAGAAAGGCGAGATCGATATCGCCGGCGGTGAGCATGGCGGCAAGCCCCGGGGAGCTGTCGACCTCCAGTTCCAGGGTGAGATCCGGGTAACGGCGCGCCAGTTCGGCCAGAAAGCCGGGCAGCCAGCTGTGCGCCACGGTCTCCACGACGCCCAGTCGCAACACGCCCTGGAAGGGCGTGCTCAATGCCATCATGGACAGTGCTTTCTGGCGCGCTTCCAGCAGCGCCTCGGCGTGACGATAGAATTCGCGCCCCTTGAGAGTGGGCTGTACCGGTCGGCGAGTGCGCTCCAGCAGGCGGGTTTCCAGGGTGGTTTCCAGCTTGTTGATACGTTCGGAAATCGACGGCTGGGTCAGATGCAGATGCTGGGCAGCCAGTCGGAACGACCCCAGGCGGGTGATCCACACGAAGGCTTCCACTTCCTTGAAATCGAACATGGCAAGATCCTGTTGTGATTGATGCCGCAAGCTTGGGGCTCACATTACCATTCGTTGAGAAATTGCGTTCTCGATGGCGTGCATTCCGGTACGATGTGGAGCATCGAGAAATGTGTATTTTCAAGAAAGGAAATGATGATGCAGTCTAGCGTGCGAGTTGTCAGCCTGGTGATGCTGAGTGCCCTTTTCGTAGCAGGGTGCAGTTATACACCGGCGCGGATCGATGCCGAGCCAATCATCGAGATCGGTGATGGACACCATGACCACAAGCGGGGAGGCGGTGACTTCTGCCCGCCGGGGCAGGCCAAGAAAGGTAACTGCTGATCACGTCGAACCAGAAGGAGCCGCTCATGCGGCTCCTTTTTCGTTGTCGATCGCTTCCCGATATGGGCCTCTGGAGTCGCTCGGTCTGCAAGGATATCCTGCGTGATCCGAGTCTTGCCTCTTCCTCCACTGCTGCTGGCAGGTACTGTCTCCATGCTCAATCCTAAGGCGCTGACGGCGCTGAATGAAATCATCCGCCGGGGCTCACTGCGCCGAGCGGCGCGACATCTGAATCTCGACCCTTCAGCGGTGAGCCGCCAGATCAAGCAGCTGGAAGAAGAGGTGGGTGTCGCGCTGTGCGAGCGCAGCGAGACGGGCATGCGCGCTACCCAGGCCGGGGTGTTGCTGCTGGATCATTTCCATCGTCAGCAGGCGGCGGAGGCCGCAGCGCTCTCGCAGCTGAGTGCCCTGCAGGGGCTGCGTAGCGGTGAGGTGAGAATCGCGGTGGGCGAGGGCTTCATCGCCGATCTGATCTCGCTGCCCTTGCAGAGCTTCATGGCGCGTCATCCCGGTATCGAAGTCGTGGTGCGCATGGCGGGGGTGAATGAGGCGACCGAGCTGTTGCGCGACTTCGAGGTGGATATCGCGCTTCTCTACGCCCCGCCGGTAGACCCGATTCTCTGCTGTCATGTGGAGACCTGCCAGCCGTTGGACCTGATCGTGCCGGCGGCACATCCGCTGCTCGAGATCGGCAAGCCATTGACGCTCGCACAGGTGGCGGATTGGCCACTGGCATTGATCGACGAGTGCACCGGCATGCGCCAGATGGTGAATCAGGCGGCGCAGCAGGAGCGGGTCTCACTGCGTGCGCAATTGCGCACCAATTCCGTCTCGGTGCTCAAGAACTTCGTGCGCTCGGGAATCGGTGTCACCTTCATGCCCGAGCTCAGCGTGGTGGAGGAGTTGCGGCGTGGCGATATCTGCCTGTTGCCGATGCAGCATCCGGCCCTGGCACAGACCCGCGCGCAGATGTGTACGCGGCGCGGGCGTGAGATGACGGTGGCCGTCGAGGCCTGCCTTACCCACCTGCAGCAGGGATTGCGGTTCTTCACCGCAGACGCGCCGCGTCTGCTCGGCAAGTGACACCCGCTGGACAGCGCCACGAGTGGGTCAATCCTCGGCGCATCCAGTCTTGACGGCTTCTCGTATCAGAGTCTGGGCATAGTGATATCTCACGACAACAACACCTGATGCGAGGATTTCCTCCGATGCTGAGCCCCCTCAAGACACTACTGGCGCTGGCAGCGCTTCCTTTCAGTCTGCAGGCCCAAGCCTATGAGATAGAACCTCTCGGAGAGGGGCTCTATCGCTTCATCGATGATCGCCATCGCTCCGTGTTCATGATCACCGATCAGGGCGCGCTGGTGACGGACCCGATGAATCACGCCGCAGCGAGCTGGTTGAACAACGAGATCAAGCAGCGCTTCGACACTCCGGTTCGCTATGTGGTGTATAGCCACAACCACAGTGATCACATCTATGGCGGCGAGGTCTTCGACACGCCGGATACCACCTTCATCGCGCACCGGCTGGCAGCTCAGGATATCGCCAGCACCCGGGCGAAGGCCGTACCGCCGGATCTCGTCTTCGAGGATGAAATGACCTTGCGACTGGGCGGCAAGGAAGTCCAGCTGCGCTATCACGGCCCGAATGACGGGCGGGGGTCGATCAGCATGTACTTCAAGGACCACGCCACGATGTTCGTGGTCGACTGGATCGTCATCGGACGCATGCCGTGGCAGAAGCTCTGGAGCTATGACATCCAGGGCATGATCAACTCGACGCGTGAAGTGCTGGAATATGACTTCGACACCTTCGTTGGCGGGCATGCCGAGATCGGTGATCACGCCGATGTCGAACGCTACCTGACCTATCTGGAGTCACTGTATTCTCAGGTGACGGAGGGCATTCTCGCCGGCAAGTCACTGGAGCAGATCCAGCAGGAGGTCGATCTCTCCGAGTACAGTGATCTGGCTCAGTATGAGGAGTGGGTCGGCCTCAATATCGAGGGCGTGCATGAGCGCCTGATGGAAGAGTCCGGCATGGGCTGGCGCAGTGATCTCAAGGAAGAGCATACCCACTGACGATGTAGCGCCGCGATCAGCACTGCTTCGCTCAACACTGCCTCGTTCAGCACGGCCTCGCCGTGTCATTGAAATGGCCCCGAAAACTCCGGTTTTCGGGGCCATTCTGGTCTTTGGGTACGTCAGGTCTTGGGGTACGTCAGGTCTTTGGATATGTCAGGTCTGTGGGAACGCCAAGCCAGAGATGGGCTTGTCAGGTCCAATGGGTGTGGACGAAAAAACAACACTCGCACGATTGATTAGTCTACAGCGACAACGCTACTTTCGACGTGTGAGGGTAACGCCCACCACCTGGCTGGCCACAGTGCCATATCCCCGGGACGGCGTTTCTCCCGCCGCATACCACCGATATCTACAAAAACAAAAGGGAATCCACATGTCCTTGTCCAAGACATCTCTGCTGCGCAAGACGCTTACCGGTTCCACTCTGGCGCTCAGCCTGCTGGCGGCCAGCGTGCAGGCCCAGACCATCAATCTCAGCTACAACGGCGCACCGGATGCCGACAAGAATGCCGTGCACGTCTTTGCCAGCAACCTGAAGACGCTGGTGGAAGAGAAGACTGATGGTGAGCTGGAGCTCAAGCTCTACCCCAACAGCATGTTGGGAGAGGAGCAGGAGCGCATGGAGCAGGTCATCAGCGCACCGAGCCTGAACATCGCCTCCTTCGCGGGCATGGCCCCCATCGTGCCGGAAGTCTATGTCAGCGCCACGCCGTTCATGTTCGACGGCTTTGATGAGGCGCGTCGTTTCTTCGATGAAGGTCAGTACTGGCAGCAGGTGCAGCAACTGTTCAGTGAGCGCACCAATGGCGCCGAAATTCTGGCCGTCGTGGAGGAAGGGGGCTTTCTGGCCTTTACCAATGACAAGCGTCCGATCACCAGCCCGGATGACTTCGAGGGGCTTCGCTTCCGCGCGATGGACCCGAGTCAGGTAGCGCTCTACGAGGCCTTCGGCGCCTCGGGCACGCCGATTCCGTGGACGGAAGTCTACATGGCGCTGCGCACCGGGGTGGCGGATGGTCAGATGAACCCGCCGATGTACATCCTGCTGGGCAGCCTGCAGGAAGTGCAGAAGTACCTGACGCTGGCCAACATCCAGTACTCGGATCAGTTCCTGGTCGCCAATGGTCAGCTGCTCGAGAGCCTGTCGGACGAAGAGCGCACCGCACTGCTCGAGTCAGTCAAGGAAGCCAATGCCCAGGCCCGTCAGGACAACCAGAGCCAGGTCGAGTCACGCATCGCATCGCTTGAAGAGCAGGGCATGGAAGTGATCCGCCCGAGCGAGGCAGACCTCGAGGCGTTTCGCAGCAAGGGCCAGCCGGCCTACCTCGAGTGGCTCAAGAGTCAGGACATCGCACCAGAGCTGATCGATACCGCGATGAAGGATGCCGGTCTCTCTTCATGAGGGGCATGTGAGGCGCGCGGTTTCCACAGCGCTCAAGTGCCCGGGCGCCTCTCGACGTCAGCGCCTCTCGACGTGAGAGAGCCCTGGGCCTGATGAGCTGATGGTGCAGTTCCCTCGATGCCCGGGCAATGTCGTCCGGGCATCGGGGCTCTGATTCTCCCTCCTTTCTGGTGGATTGCGGTAAATGACTTCCATGACTCCTTCACGACTGTCTTCCTTCAGGGAAGGCCTGCTGCATGCCTGTGGCCGCGTGACGCTGGCGCTCGCGGCGATGCTGCTGGCTTCCACGGTGCTGATCATGCTCTACGGCGTGGTGATGCGCTATGTACTGGGCGGCGCGCCCATCTGGGTCGATGAGCTGACCCGCTATCTCATCATCGCCAGTGTCATGCTGGCGATCGGCGTCGTCTGGGCAGAAGGGGCACACATGCGCGTGGCGCTGCTGGAACGGCGTCTGCCTCCGCGCATGGCCAGGGGGCTGATCCATTACCAATGGTGGCTGACGCTCGTATTGATGACGGGCGCGACCTGGATGACCTGGCACTACGCCATGTCGGCGAGCATGTTCCGCACCATGGGGCTGGGCATCAGCCGCAGCGTGCCGATGCTGTCGATGCCGATCGGTTTCGCGTTGATCACGGCCCAGGTGCTGTTGCATGGCCCACGGCCGCTGAGATCCCAGACACTGGAGATCGCACCGGACGAGGAGGCCGCCGACCTTCCGGCGCATGATGACAAGACAGGAGGGCCGCGCACATGATCTGGGCAATGCTGGCCATCTTCGTGGTGCACGTCCTGCTGGGCCTGCCGCTGTTTCTCTCCCTGCTCGCCACCGCCGTGACCGGCTTTCTGTTCATCGATATCTCGATGCTGGAACGTCTCGGACCACAGCAGTTCTTCGGTGGCATCAATGCTTTCTCGCTGATGGCGATTCCGCTGTTCATCCTTGCCGGCAACCTGATGAACATCAGTGGTCTGACCGAGCGCCTGATGCGCCTGGCGCGGCTGATGGTCGGGCATCTGCGCGGTGGCATGGGTCACGTGAATGTCGTCTCCAGCGTCTTCTTCGCCGGCGTCAATGGCTCGGCGGTCGCCGATACCTCCGCGCTCGGCTCGCTGCTGGTGCCCGCCATGCGCAAGGAAGGCTATTCGACGTCCTTCGCCGCAGGCCTGACCGCAGGCAGCTCGTTGATCGGGCCGATCATACCGCCCAGTATCTTCATGATCCTCTACGCCTCGCTGACCAATACCTCCGTGGGCAGCCTGTTCCTGGCCGGGGTCGTGCCCGGACTGGTATTGGCGGTGGCGTTCATGGCGATGAATGCCTGGTATGCCCGTCGGCATGGCCTGCAGGCGCGCGGTCAGGCACCGGCACGCAGTGAAGTGATCTCGGCAATCATCGGCGCGCTGCCGGCACTGGTCGCGCCGGTGATCATCGTCTCCGGTATCGTGCTGGGCATCGTGACCCCGACGGAATCCGGCGCCTTGATCGTCGCTTACGTGCTGCTCTGCGGGTTGTGTCAGGGGCCGCTCAAGCTTGTCGAGGTATGGGGTGC
Organism: Cobetia sp. 10Alg 146; assembly: GCF_029846385.1. NCBI lineage: Bacteria > Pseudomonadati > Pseudomonadota > Gammaproteobacteria > Oceanospirillales > Halomonadaceae > Cobetia > Cobetia sp. 10Alg 146. The sequence continues at coordinate 143,899 of NZ_JARWKT010000004.1, read as the reverse complement.
CATCAAGGATACGGCGCGTCTGACCAGTGCCATCTTCGTGATCATGGCGGTGTCGTCCATCGTCAGCTGGCTGCTGTCCTATGCCCAGGTGCCCAATCAGTTCGTGGCCCTGCTGACGCCCTACATCGACAGCCCGATCCTGATCCTGTTGCTGCTCAGTGCCATCACCTTCGTCACCGGCATGTTCATGGAAGAGGTCTCGGCGCTGATGCTGCTGACACCGATCTTCGTGCCCGTGGCCATGGCCGCCGGCATCGACCCCGTGCATCTGGGTGTCATCATCACGCTCAATATCACCATCGCGCTGATCACGCCGCCGATGGGGGCCTGCGTCTTCGTGGCCGCCGCGGTCAGCAAGCTCGAGATCACCTCACTGTTTCGCACCATCTGGCCCTTCGTGCTGGTGGCAGTCGCGGTACTGCTGATGCTGATCGTCTTCCCGCCCTTAACTCTGTGGTTGCCGACCCTGTCTGGATAACACCTCATGACGTCATCACTGACTTTTACGCCTCCTGCCATCCCGAGTCATGACGAGCCGGATTGGTCGCAGGTGACCTGCATTCCCGTGAAGGGCTGTGACAGTCCTCTGGTGCCGACCAGCCTCGGGCCGTCATGCCTGAAGGTCTATCCCGCCTACGCACGCCTCGGCATTCCCGGGGCGGTCAATGAATGTCTGGTGCGGCGTGCGGTGTATCAGCGTCTGCTGCAGGCCGCACGCGCCTTGCCGGAAGGGCTGTCGCTGGTAGTGATGGATGGCTGGCGACCCTGGCGGGTACAGCAGTATCTGTTCGAGACGCTGTATCAGTCGCTCAAGACGTATGACCCCTCGCTTTGCGAGGCCCAGCTGCTGGCGCGTACGCGGGAATTCGTCTCCTTGCCCAGTCGTGATCCTGACGCGCCGAGCCCGCACCTCACCGGCGGTGCCGTGGATGTCACGATCTGCGATGCCGATGGCTTGCTGCTCGAGATGGGGACGCTGTTCGATGAGGCGACACCTGAGTCCCACGCGGACTATTTCGAACGTCATCCGCCTGGCGCAGACACGCCCCAGGCTGCGGCACGCGACAACCGGCGGCTGCTCTATCACGTCATGACCCAGGCCGGTTTCACCAACCTGCCCAGCGAATGGTGGCACTTCGACTTCGGGGATCAGCTCTGGGCCTGGTACCGCGGCGAGCCCGAGGCACTCTTCGGTCCGGCGGAGATGGACAGTATCGAGAGTCTCTGGAAGCGGTCTCTGCAATAGCGACTCATGGCGGGTCGCACGGATAGGCCATGCTCAGCGCCAGACACAAGACGCCCCGCTCGATGACCTCTCGAGCGGGGCGTCTTGTCATCCTGTGGGAGGGGAATCACGCCTCAGCTGACGATCTCGGCCTGATCCAGCATGGCGTGGAAGAGCACGTTGCAGCCGGCGTGCAGGTCCTTGGGGGCGGCGTTCTCGATCTCGTTGTGGCTGATACCGCCTTCGCAGGGCACGAAGATCATGCCGGCGGGGGCGATACGGCCCATGAAGATGGCGTCGTGACCGGCGCCGCTGACGATGTCGAGATGCGAGTAGCCGAGCTGGCTGGCGGCATTGCGCACCGCGTTCACGCAGTTGTCGGCGAAGTGCTCGGGGACGAAGTCGGCGGTAGGGGTGAGCTCATAGGTCAGACGATGTCGCTGACCGACGGCTTCGACGACTTCTTTCAGCTCGGCGACCATCGCGGTGAGGGAGTCGGGCTCCAGCGAACGCAGGTCGATGGTCATGTTGACCTGACCCGGGATGACGTTGCGAGAGCCCGGATGGACCTGCATCACGCCCACGGTGCCGCGACCGTGCGGTGCGTGATCGATGGCGATGCGGTTGACGGCGACGGTGATCTCGGCCGCCCCGAGCATGGCGTCCTGGCGCAGCGACATGGGCGTGGGGCCCGCATGGGCTTCCTGACCGGTCAGCGACAGATCGAACCAGCGCTGGCCCAGTGCGCCCATCACCACGCCGATGGTGGTCTCTTCATCTTCCAGAATCGGGCCCTGCTCGATATGGCTCTCGAAGAAGGCGCGCACGTTCTCGCGGGGGATCTCATCGCTGCCCCGATAGCCGATGGCATCCAGCGCTTCGCCGGCGGTCACGCCATCCGTGTCCTTCTGAGCCAGCATCTCGTGCAATGACAACTGGCCGGTATGCACGCCGGACCCCATCATGCAGGGCGCAAAGCGACAGCCTTCCTCGTTGGTCCAGACCACCACCTCTACCGGGCAGCGGGTCTTGATGTCGTGCTGATTGAGGCTGCGCAGCACTTCCAGTCCCGCCATCACCCCGAAGCAGCCATCGAACTTGCCGCCCGTGGGCTGGGTATCGATGTGGCTGCCGGTCATTACCGCCGGGGCGTCCGGATCGGTGCCGGCGCGGCGCGCGAAGATGTTGCCGATGGCATCGATACGGATCGTGCAGCCTTCGGCCTTGCACCACTCGATGAAGAGATCGCGCGCCTGGCGGTCCAGTTCGGTCAGCGCCTGGCGGTTGACGCCGCCCTTGGGCGTGGCGCCCAGCTCGGCCAGGGTCATCAGGGATTGCCACAGGCGATCACTGTCGGTGCGCAGCTCGCTCAGGGTGCTGACGGGGGAGGTATCCATCTGGGCAGTGGTCATCGATTTCCTTCCTCTCGTGAATATTGTTCTTGTGATGTGTCGTGCGGTGTCAGGCTCTGCTGTCGGCCATCAGCTGCGCCGGAGTGACGAGCAGCTGGTCGGCCATTTCCACCTCGAGGGCCGTCATATGGTGCTCGGCATCCTGCATGTGCTCCGTCATGAGCTGACGGACCTGTTCGTGATCCTGCTGGCGGAACGCCGTGATCAGGCCGGTGTGGTAATGCTGATTGGCGGCATCGAACTGCTTGCGCTCCGGGAGATAGGCCTTCTTGATGACGACAAGCTCGTGCAGCATGTCGTTGAGGAACTGGCACATGAAACTGAGCAGCGGGTTGGGGCAGGCACGCGCCAGTACCTGATGGAACTCGATTTCCAGAAAACGCTGGCGACGCTGGTCCTCGTCCTGTGGCTGATGGCAACTGCAGTCACTGACATTGTGCTCGAGCGCGACCAGATCCTCTTCGCTGAGCAGGCCCACCACCGATACCGCCATCTCGACTTCCAGCAGCCGGCGCAGCTGATAGACCTGGGCGCCACTGAGCGTCTTGAAGTGCAGGAAGCTTCTCAGCATGCGACTGGCGGGCTCCATGCTCGGCGCATTCAGCACGGCGCCGCCATTGGGGCCCGTCTTCAGCGTGATCAAGCCTTCGACTTCCAGAATCTTGAGGGCTTCACGCAGCGTGCCCTTGGCGCAGCCGTATTGCGCCATCAGCGCCTTCTCGTTGGGTAGCCGGTCACCTTCACGCAACCCGTCACGCACGATGCTGCGCCTCAGATCATCACTGATCAGCTCGGCCAGCTTCTGCCGCTTGGGCAGGTGGGTGCCGGAGGCGTTGGCACTGGTGCTGGCACGTGAAGTGTCCAGGGGGGAAGGCGATGTCGGCATGCGATGTCCTGAGCGGAGGCGAGTCATTCATATTTATTCGTATAAATAAGCTTTAGTCGCGGACTCGAGCGCTGTCAAACCCGCAATGTGAACGTGAGCGTCGCGAATTCGATCAAGGACATGACGCGTCGCACCAAAGGCTGCGCATTGGCGAAGTTCCGGGGGGCAGTCTTGAAAAGCGCCTGGTCTGACATAAGGTTTCTCTATTCGACCCCGCGAAAGGAGGCCCTATGGAAACGCATGACTCTCAGCGAACGCGTGACGCCGATATCGTCATCGTCGGTGGCGGTGCCGGTGGACTGGAACTGGCGGTCCGCCTGGCCAAGGCAGGCCACAAGGACGTGTTGCTGATCGATCGCGACACCAGTCACGTGTGGAAGCCGCGCCTGCATGAGATCGCGGCGGGGCTCGGACGGCGCCAGGTCGATGAGTTGGGGTATGCCGGTCTGGCGGAGCAGTGGGGATTTCGCTTCGAGTGCGGCACCCTCGAAGGCGTGGACCCTGAACAACGCCAGATCACCCTTGCGGCGATACCGGGCAGGGAAGATGACGCGACCGCCGAGGTGCCGGTCCGCGTCAGAGGTTATCGCCAGCTGGTACTGGCCCTGGGAGGGGTGACGCCTGACATGGGCGTCGAGGGCGTGCTGGAGCATGCCTGCCTGCTGGATTCCCCCGACGACGCCGAGCGCATCGCCCAGCAGTTCTCGCGTGGCCTGTTGGCCAATCATGTGGCGATGGAAACAGCACCGACAGGCGATGCTGGCGCGTCAACTACCCAGGATGGCGCTCTGGATGGTGACGGGAATGGTGCTCATGCGTCTCCGGGGCGACCGTATCAGGTGGTGATCGTCGGTTCCGGCGCCACTGGTGTCGAGCTGGCCGCTTACCTGCATGAGGCGCGTGGCATGCATGATGCCCCTGTGCCCAAGGGCGCGAAGGTCGAGATCACGATTCTCGAGGCCACCGAGACCTTCATGCCCGGTGTCTCACAGGAACTGCGCGAGTCGATCCATCAGCGACTCGAGGAGCAGGGCATCAAGATCGAACTGTCTCGTCAGGTCGCCAAGGTGTCCCCCGGCAGTGTCGAGATCAGTGAAGGCGACGAGTCGGTGACGCGTGACGCGGATCTGGTGGTCTGGGCAGCGGGTCGTGTGGGGCCTGCCATCGTCGAGGAGATCGAAGGTCTGGCCAGCAACAAGAAGCGTCAATGGAAGGTGACGCCCGGACTGCAATGCCTTGAGCAGGAAGCCATCTTCGCGCTGGGCGACTGTGCCTGCATCGATGAGGCACCCCTGCCACCCACGGCACAGGTGGCCAGCGAACAGGCCGAGTTCCTGGCGGAAGAACTGCCGCGTCGCCAGCAGGGCGAGGCGGCTCAGGCCTTCGTGTTCAAGGATCGCGGCACGCTGTTGTCGCTGGCCAGGGCGGGCAGCGTCGGTGAGCTCGGTGGCAAGCTCAGCGGCAAGCTGAGCCATGCACAAGGCAACGATGGGCATGAGGATCTGCAGGTGAGAGGGCGCTTTGCACGCGCGGCCTATCAAGGACTGCAGCGTCAGCATCAGTTCCTGCTGCTGGGGCCGCTCAAGGGCTCAGCCGAGGTGGTCAGTGACGTTCTGCGCCACGCCATGGGGCCACGACTCAAGGTGCATTGAGGCAAGCCCATGCAAGCCGGTGCGCTGGCCCGAGAGGGCTGCGTGCAAAGGAGGACAGGCCGACATGTGCCGTGGTGGATCCCACCGGCGCATGTCGGCCTGTCATCAAAGGCTCGTGTTTCTCACGAGCTTCTGGTCTGTGAACTGGCCACCGGATAGGTGCCGGGCCTGAGAATACGCGTGTCCACGTCATGGATATCCCGCAGTCCGCACAGGGCCAGCGTGGTATCGAGCTCCTTGTGGATGATCTCCAGGGTCTTCGTCACGCCTTGCTCGCCCATGGCGCCGAGTCCATACAGGAAGGCGCGTCCCAAGTAGACGCCCTTGGCGCCCATCGCCACCGCCTTGAGCACATCCTGGCCAGAGCGAATCCCGCCATCCATGTGGACCTCTGTCCTGTCGCCGACCGCCGCGAGAATGTCCGGCAGAGCGGAGATGGAGGAGGCCGCACCATCGAGCTGACGTCCACCGTGGTTGGAGACGATCACGGCATCGGCGCCTGCCTGAACGGCCATCTCGGCATCCTCCGGCTCCATGATGCCCTTGATGATCAACTTGCCGCCCCAGCGATCCTTGATCCATTTGATGTCATCCCAGCTCAGGCTGGGGTCGAACTGACTGGCGGTCCATTTCGACAGGGAGCTGAGGTTGTCGGCGTCCTTCACGTGACCGGCGATGTTGCCGAAGCTGTGGCGCTTCGTCTTCAGCATGCCGGCGCACCAGCGCCACTTGGTCGCCAGGTTTAGCGCGGTGGCCACGGTGGGGCGAGGAGGGACGCTCAGGCCATTGATCAGGTCCTTGTGGCGCTGGCCGATGATCTGCAGGTCAGCGGTGAGCACCAGCGCGGAACATTCCGCCGCCTTGGCGCGATCGATCAGCCGCCCGATGTAATCCTTGTCGCGCATCACGTAGAGCTGGAACCAGAAGGGGCGTGTGCTGACGGATGCGACATCCTCGATGGAGCAGATGCTCATGGTCGAGAGCGTGAAGGGCACGCCGAAGTCACTCGCCGCGCGCGCGGCCAGCATCTCGCCATCGGCATGCTGCATGCCGGTGAGGCCAGTGGGCGCGATCGCCACCGGCATGGCCACATCCTCTCCCAGCATCTGCGTGCGCAGGGTGCGATTGTCCATGTCGACCATCACCCGTTGACGCAGTCCGATGGCGGCAAAATCAGCCTCGTTGGCACGATAGGTGGTTTCCGTCCATGAGCCGGAGTCGGCATAGTCGTAGAACATCTTCGGCACACGGCGTTTCGCCAGGCGTTGCAGATCATTGATGCAGGTGATGGTCATGCAGAACTCCATCCAAGGAGAGAAGGCGGATCGTTCGAGGTCCAGGGACATCGCCAAGGGGATGCTGGGCTTACTGTCTCCGATGGATGGGGGGTTCACCATTGGCGATACGTCTATCTGTCGAGGACGCCTGTGCCATAGCATCATGGCAATGATGCAACCAACCTGCTGCACGACGTCTGCAGACGGACACGTTGACTGCGCGACCTGAGGTGTCAGGTAGCGCCCCCATGAAAGGTGATGGACCCATGAGATTTGCCTGTAGCGCCTCAGCCGATGGTCGGCGCCCGACAACGCCGCGCGATCCGGCCAGGCCCCATGGCGCGGCAAGGGCAAGAGTCCTGCGTCGTGGGCGTGACGCGATGCTGGCGTCCTGTCTGTCATGGCTGATGATCAGTCCGGCTCACGCAGCGTCCGTGGTCGCTTCCGAGGCGGAGCGCGAGGGACTTGTGGTCGCCAATCTGCAGGAAATAGAGCAGCGGGTCGGCGCGCGCCTTGGTGTGACAGTACTGGATACTGCCGATGGCAGACGTGTCAGCTGGCGGGGTGATGAGCGATTCCCCATGAGCAGCACCTTCAAGGTGCTGGCATGCGGCAATCTGCTCTCGCGGGTGGATGCCCGCCAGGAGTCGCTGTCACGCAAGGTGGAGATTCGCCCGGCGGATCTCGTGACCTATTCCCCCGTCACCGAACGTCAGGTGGAGGGCGATGGCATGACACTGGCGGCGTTGTGCCGGGCCACCATCACCACCAGCGACAATACCGCCGGCAATCTGATTCTCGATGCCATCGGTGGGCCTGTCGGGCTGACGAATTATCTGCGGACTCTGAAGGATGACAGCACACGTCTGGATCGTCGTGAAACGGCGCTCAATGAGGCCACTCCGGGAGATCCCCGTGATACCACCACTCCTGACGCGATGGCGTCCACCCTTCAGCGGCTGCTGCTGGGGGAGGCGCTGAGCGAGGCGTCGCGTCTCACGTTGCAGGGCTGGATGCTGGCCAATACCACGGGAAGTGACAAGCTGCGTGCCGCCTTGCCGGATGACTGGCAGATCGCTGACAAGACCGGGGGCGGGGGGCATGGCACCAACAATGATATCGCCATCATCTGGCCGCCGAATCACGCCCCGTTGATCGTGGCGGTCTATCTGACCGAGAGCGAGGCCGAGCGTGCGGTGCGTGACGCCGCGATTGCCGATGTCGGGCGTCTGCTGGTCTCCGAGGTACTGGCCATCGAGGGGCTGGCCATCGAAGGACTGGCCACCGAAGGTGTGGACACTCACGCTGACAATTGATCGCGTGATGGATGAGAGAACGTGCGTAAGGAGCGTGCCTGAGAAAGCCTGCGTGAAGCCTGGGCAACTCAGCGTTGCCGGCCCTGATGCCATCCTTTGCTTGTGACTCCTGCCTCTCGCCCGCATTGTGCCTGAACTGTATCCGCAATGGTTTGCCGGGGGAGATGGAACCCGTTCCCCCTGTCATGTCCGCTCATGAGCCTTGCCCAACCTATTCCTGCACGTGTCTGGAGGATATCCATGTCCACACTGTTTTCCCCGCTGAAGCTCGGCCCGCTCACGCTGGACAATCGCATCATCATTGCACCGATGTGCCAGTACTCCGCCCAGGATGGCCGGATGCAAGCCTGGCATGACCAGCATCTCGGCAACCTGGCCCAGTCAGGTGCCGGCCTGCTGATCTTCGAGGCCAGTGCCGTCTCCCCCGAAGGGCGTATCACCCATGGCGATGTGGGGCTCTTTGACGAGGCAACGCGTGACGCGATGCAAGGTGTCATCGAGCGTATCCGTCGTTATTCGCCGATGCCGTTGGCCGTGCAGATCGGTCACGCGGGCCGCAAGGCCTCATGCGAGAAGCCCTGGGAGGGCGGAACTGCCATTGCTCCGGGACAACCCAACGGCTGGCAGACTCTGGCACCCAGCGCGATTCCCTTCAGTGAAGGGGGGCCGCTTCCCGAGGCGATGAGCGCCGAGCAGATCGCCCAGACCATCGACGCCTTCGTGGAAGCGGCCCGGCGTGCCGTCGAGATCGGTCTCGACGGGATCGAGCTGCACGCGGCGCATGGTTATCTGCTGCATCAATTCCTGTCACCGTTGAGCAATCAGCGGGAGGACGACTATGGCGGTTCACTGGAGAATCGCATGCGGCTGACGCTTGAGGTGTTCGACGCCGTTCGCGCCGCGATTCCTGACGAGGTCATGCTGGGCATCCGGATCAGCGCGACGGACTGGGTCGAGGGCGGCTGGGATCTCGCACAGAGCATCGAACTCGCCAAGGCGCTTGACCGCCGTGGCTGCCACTATCTGCATGTCTCAAGCGGCGGGCTCAGCGAGCAGCAGCAGATTCCGGTGGAGCCCAACTATCAAGTCCCGCACGCCGAGGCCCTGAAGGCTCAGGTGGTCATGCCCGTCATCGCGGTCGGCTTGATCACCGAGCCACAGCAGGCGGAAGACCTGCTGGTGACAGAGCGTGCCGATGCCATCGCCCTGGCGCGCGGCATTCTCTATGACCCGCGCTGGCCCTGGCATGCGGCCGCCGCGCTGGGAGATACCGTCAAGGTCTCGCCCCAGTATCTGCGTTGCCAGCCGCATGGTCTGAAGTCATTGCTGGAGAATCAGCAGGACTGAAGTCCGTGAAAGGACATCGATGACTGACGCCCGCGTTCATGAGCCCTTGCTCGATGATCGCGGGCGTTCTTGTTTGCTCAATCCCCTTTGCTCAATCCCCCTGGCGGCGCGAAGCCTCGATTTGAGGGAGGAGAGTGGAGAGGCGTTTGCGCCTCTCCTTGTGGCTCAAGGCGGCGCTGCGCCAGCAGGGCGATGAAGGCTCGGGGGAGTACAGGACGGCTGGCAGTAATTATACGAGTGTGCAATAGTGACGGAAAATCCACCGCAACCCATTCGCTGCCAGTCGTGACACAAGGAGAGCCAATGCCAAGCCAAGCCCCGATTCTGGGTGTCTACCTGAGTGAATCCCTGGACCTGGACAGCCTCTACGGTGAGGCGCTGCGCCAGCTGGGCGAGGATGTCGTGCTGCAGAACCCGCATGAGATCGAAGACCCCACGGAGGTCGCGTTCGCCATCTGCTGGCAGCCGGGAGAAGACGCCTTCGCGCCGTACCCCAATCTCATGCTTGCCATGTCGATCGCGGCGGGGGTGGATGCTCTGCTTAGTCATCCGTGGCTGTCAGATGAGGTTCAGGTGGCACGGGTACGAGATCCGCATCAGGCATTTCTGATGGCCGGGTTTGCCGCGCATGAAGTGCTGCATCAAGAGCGCGAGTTTGCCGTCATGGCAGACAATGCCATGCGCCGTGAGTGGCAGCCCTTGCCGATGCGCGCGCCCGAGAAGGCGCAGGTGGCGGTGCTGGGCCACGGCAGCATGGGGCGCGCGGTGGTCACTTCGCTGTCGGCACTGGGATTCACGGTGACGGTCGCCTGTCGCAGCGAACCCGTCGCACCAGTGCAAGGCGTGCGCTATCTGACGGGCGACAATGCGGTGATGGCCGCGGCTCAGGGGGCGGATTACCTGATCAACATCCTGCCGCTGACTCCGGTCACCGAGAATGTGCTGAATGCGACCCTGTTCGCCCAGCTGCGGCCGGGGGCATGGCTTGTACAGATCGGCCGCGGCGAGCACCTGGTGGAAGCCGATCTCGATGCGGCACTGGCGTCCGGTCAGCTGGCGGGCGCGACGCTGGACGTCTTCCGTGAGGAGCCGTTGGCGCCCAATCATCGCTGGTGGCAGGACGCGCGCCTGCGCATCACGCCGCATGTCGCCAGTGACTCGCTCCCCGAGGTGGTGGCCGAGCAGGTGGTGGCCACGGCGCGCGAGTTGCGCGATGGCCTGCCGCTCACGTTGGGCGTGGATCGCCAGCGCGGCTATTGAGGCCCTGGTCTATTGAGGACCTTGGCTATTGTGGCCCTCGGCTATTGAGAACCGGAAGGTGGAGGCGTCAAGGCTTTTCAGGGCTCAGCCGAGCCTTTCTCGACCCCAGGCAGCGACATCTTGATCACAGGAGACAGCGACATGCAGACATCAACCATGAGTGACGCGGAATGGCAGGCACGCCTTGATCTGGCAGCCTGCTATCGGTTGGCGGCGCACCACCGCATGACCGACCTGATCTATACCCACATCACGGCGCGAGTGCCGGGTGAGGAAGGGCACTTCCTGATCAATCCCTATGGTTGGCGCTGGGAGGAGATCACCGCATCCTCGCTGGTCAAGATCGACGTCAACGGCGAGAAGGTCGATGACAGCGCCGCTCGGGTCAATCCAGCCGGCTTCACCATTCACTCGGCGATTCATGCGGCAAGCCACTCTGCCAGCTGGATCATGCATACCCATACGCGCGCCGGCGTGGCGGTATCGAGCCTGGAAGAAGGACTGCTGCCGCTGAATCAGATCGCCCTGCAGTTCCATGGTCGCGTCTCCTACCACGACTACGAAGGCATCGCGCTGGATCTGGATGAGCGCGAACGCATCGTGGCAAGCCTTGGCGACAATCCGGCGCTGATCCTGCGCAATCATGGCCTGCTGACCACGGGTGCCTCTGCCGCCGAGATGTTCAACAACATGTTCTACCTCGAGCGCAGCTGCGAGATTCAGGTCGCGACCCTGTCCATGGGCCAGCCGGTGCGCCGTCTCTCGCCCGAGATCTGTGCGCATGTGGTCGGCCAGTACGACATGGCCATCCATGAGGATGGCGATCTGGCACTGGAATGGGATTCCCACCTGCGTCTGCTGGAGAGCCTTGGCAGTGACTATCGTCGATAAGCCTTCCCTCGATGCGTGGCCGCTGTCACGTGAGAGTGAGGCAAGTGCGGCAATCCCGGCGTTGAGTGAAGGAGAGGGGCCCAGATGAGTCGCAAGGTGTTCCAGCGCCTTTCCCAGGATCAGCGTCGGCGCGACCTGCTGGAAGCCACGCTGAACTGTGTCGCGCAGCATGGTCTGGCCGGCGCCAGCGTGCGCCGCGTGGCGGAGGCAGCCGGTGTCTCCCCCGGGCTGATTCGCCACCATTTCGGTACCAAGGACGACATGGTGCGGGCCGCCTATGCCTACATGATGGGCCAGCTGACCTCCGATATCGCCGATGCCAGCCCGGCCAGTGATGAATCCTCGGCGTGTCGTCTGGCACGCTTCATCGCGGCAAGCCTCACCCAGCCCAATCTGGCCGCCCACAAGGTCTCCCTGTGGGCGACCTTCATCGGTCGGGTACGTCACGATGCCACCTACTCGGCGGTCCATCAGGAAACCTATCGCGAGTTTCTCGATCTGCTGCGGTTACTGATCCAACCCGTTCTGAGCGCCAATGATCAGCCCGCTGATGACGCCATCTGTGAGGAACAGGCGATCGCCCTCAATGGCTTGATCGATGGTCTGTGGCTGGAAGGTGGGCTGGAACATGGCCTCTATCCGGTCGAGCGCCTGCCCGCGATCGCGATACGGGCGGCAGAGGGCATCCTGCGGCTGCCCCACGGCACCTTGCTTGAGCATGTCGAGATGACAACAACATCCCCACCTCACAGGAGTTGAGCATGCGCTACGCCACCATCACCGAACGATTGAGCGAACTGGGCGGTGACAAATGGGCCGTCCACAGTGCCGCTCGTCAGCGAATTCTGGCGGGAGAACCGATCATCGAGCTGACCATCGGGGAACCCGACATCGCCACGCACCCGGCTCTGGTCGAGCGCTGTGTCGAGGCGCTGCGCGCCGGGCGTACCCGCTACTCCGATGGCCGTGGTGAACCGGGGCTGGTCGCGGCATTGGCCGAGCGCTACGCAGCGCGCATGCCCGAGATCAGCGCAGACAACGTGCTGTGTTTCCCCGGCACTCAGACGGCGCTGTTTGCGGTGATGCTGGCGCTGGTGGAAGAGGGATGCGGCGTACTGACCGGCGACCCCTATTACGCCACCTATGAAGGCGTGATCCGGGGTGCCGGCGGTGACCTGCAGCCGGTACCGCTGCGCATGGAGCATGGCTTCGTATTGCAGCCGGAAGATCTGGCCGCGGCCATCACGCCGCAGAGTCGCGTATTGCTGCTCAATACGCCGCACAATCCGACCGGGGCGGTCATGGACCGTGCGACGCTCGAGCGCATCGGTGAGCTGTGTCGCGAGCATGACCTGTGGATCGTCTGTGATGAGGTCTATGAAGCGCTGATCTTCGCGGGCGAATTCGTCTCGCCGCTGGAGATCGAGGCACTGCGTGAGCGCACCGTGGTGGTGTCCTCCATCTCCAAGAGCCATGCTGCCACCGGCTTTCGCAGTGGCTGGGCCATCGGCTCAGCGGAATTCTGCCGCCGGCTGTTGCCTGTCTCCGAGACCATGCTGTTCGGCAATCAGCCCTTCATCGCCGATATGACCGAGGCCGCGCTGCGCAGGGATTTCGATACCACCGAGCGACTGCGCGAGGCACTCGGGCGCCGCGCGCGCCTGGTCCATGAGGCGCTGGCGGCCATCCCGCTGCTGTCCTCCAGCCTGCCCCAGGGCGGCATGTTCCTGATGGTCGATGTCTCACGCACCGGCCTGGACGGTGAGCAGTTCGCCTGGCGGCTGCTGGAACGGCAGCAGGTCGCGGTAATGCCCGGCAGTGTCTTCGGCGACTGCGGAAGGCCACTGATACGTGTTGCCCTCACCGTGCCGGATGACACCCTGCTGGAAGCCGTGCAGCGCATGGCGACACTGTGTGATCAGCTGGAAGGGGAAGTCATCGTCTGAGGCGCGACTTCGGCCATGCACAGTCTTTCGCTCAATTTCGTGCAGGTTCACGCACAAACGCCGCTCATGAGCGGCGTTTGTGCGTTCAGCGATGCTCATTTCAGGAAATCATTTCCAGCCCATCTGCCAGACATCGTCCTGCTTCAGCTCATGCCAGCCCAGCACGTGATCGCGATGTGTCAGCACCGCCTGCAACACGACCTCGACCACATGCTCATCCTGATCATCACGAATCACGCGCGTGACGATGAAATGTCGCTCACGATTCCTGGGGGTCACGGCGGTCCATTTGCTCTGCAACAGCTTTTCGGGGTTGATGCGGTTCATGCAATGTCTCGTCGGTAAAAAGGAAAAGGGAAAATGAGGAACAGCGGAGGATATCTGAACTGGGGTAACGTGAGGATGAATCTGACCCTCAAGTCACTTCTTGAGGCCGCTCACTGCCCGAGCGGCGTTGCTCGCGCTCCTGCAGGTAGCGGGCAGGCGTGGTGCCGAGCAGCTTCTTGAACATGCTGATGAAGGCGTTGACGGACTGATAACCGACGTCTTCCGAGACGCGCTGCACGCTCATGCCCTCGGCCAGCAGGCGGATCGCCACCACCAGGTGGAGTTGCTGGCGCCAGCGGCTGAAGCTCAGGCCGGTGTCGCGCTGGATCAGGCGGGCGAGGGTGCGTTCGCTCATCGCCAGTTCGCTCGCCCACTCGGCCAGGGTGCGCCGATCATCCGGTGTCTTGATCAAGGCATCGCTGATGCGGGTCAGCCGCGGGTCTTCAGGCAAGGGCAGATGCAGACGTTCGCTGGGCATGCAGGCCAGTTCTTCCAGCAGGACATCGACCAGCCGCGCTGTCGGCCCCTGTTCAGGATATGGCTGGGGCAGCTCCGCCAGACGCAGCACCAGCTCACGCAGCAGGGGCGAGATCGACAGCGTACAGCTGTGACTCGGCATCTCGAGCGCTCCGGGCTCGATGAACAGGTGGCACACGCGGCCGCCACGGGTCAGGTGGTTGCTGTGGGGCAGGTTGCCGGGAATCCAGACGCCGCTGTGCGGCGGCACCATCCACAGCCCTTCCGGCACGCGGCTGGTCACGACGCCATGCAGGGCGATGACCAGCTGTCCCTTGCGATGCTGATGGATCGGGACTTCCATCACCTGTTGTCCGGTATCCACATGCAGGGCGCTGGCCGGAATCTCGTAGATGTCCGGGTCATGTTCGCAGACGCTGCTGGAGAAGGGCACGGAGGAGTGACCGCTGGCGACTCCCGACGATGAGGTTGCGTCTCGCGTGGCAAGGGAAATCGGCGTCGCGGAGGTCCTTGAGGAGGTGGCTGACATGTCGGCTCGCAGATTGTCTGATTTCAGGTATCTGATGTCATGATGGCTCAATTCTGCAGCGATATTGGCGATTACGCTATCGTTAATCTGCGCGGGAATTCACCTCTGATGTGTCGTCCCGCTATCTGTCCGTTCCAAGTTCGCTGCGAGCGTCTCATGACTGAACTCTGCCACTCTTCTCCTGTTCGGCGATTGAGCCATCCTGCCGTGTTGATCGCCGGCATCCTGATGATTGCCATGAATCTGCGTGCGCCCTTTACCAGTATCGCGCCGTTGCTTGAGCGTCTGCAGGCGGCGCTGGGCTTCAATGCCACGGCGGCAGGGTTGCTGATGATTCTGCCGCTGTTGGCGTTCGTCGTGGTGTCCCCCTGGGTACCCCGTCTCGCACGGCATGTGGGGCTTGAGCGCAGTGTCTTCCTTGCCTTGCTGGCGATCGCCGCCGGCATCGTGCTGCGGGTGCAGGGCAACACGCTGGCGCTCTATGTGGGGATCGCCTTGATCGGGGCGGGCATCGCGGTGGGCAATGTGCTGTTGCCCAGTCTGGTCAAACGCAGCTTTCCCCGACACATCGCGCTGCTGACCTCCTGCTATGTGCTGACCATGGGCATCATGGCCGCCATCGCCTCGGCGGTGATGGTGCCGCTGGCGCAGGATAGTGCGGATGGCTGGCAGTTCGCGATGCTCATCGTGGTCATCCTGCCAGTGGTGACGATGGTGGTGTGGTGGCCACAGTTGTCGCATCGCTCCCTACCGACGGCGGCGAAGGAAGCCGAGAAGGTAGCCGAGAAGGGTGCCGCGCGGCCGGTGCGTCAGGCAGCCGTGTGGCACTCGCCACTGGCCTGGCAGGTGACGCTTTTCATGGGGATCAATTCGCTGCTGTTCTATACCGTCAACAGCTGGCTGCCGAGCATGCTGGCGGACAATGGCTTCTCGCCGGAAAAGGCGGGCTCGCTGCACGGCCTGCTGCAGCTGGCTTCGGCCTTGCCGGGATTGATTCTGGTGCCCCTGATGCCGCGCCTGAAGGATCAACGCCTGATCGCCTTCGCGACGCCTTGCATGTCGCTGGCAGGGTTCATCGGGCTGTGGCTGATGCCGGGGTGGGCGCTGGTGTGGGTGCTGTTGCTGGGCGCGGGCTCCGGGGCCAGCTTCATTCTCGCCCTGTCGTTCATGGGACTCAGAGCGCGCGATGCCATGCAATCGGCGTCGCTGTCGAGCATGGCGCAGACCCTGGGCTACCTGCTCGCGGCCATGGGGCCGCCGTTGATCGGGGCGCTCTACGATCGGCAGGGTGACTGGCAGCTGGCATTGATGGTGTGTGCCTCCCTCAGTGTGCTGATGGCGGGAATCGGCTGGTTGGCGGGCAGGGACCGCCAGTTGCCTGAGGCGTCGGCATCTGAATAATGGAGCGTTGCCCTGAAGGGCCACAGGAACATCACCCCATGACAAGGAAGTGAGAGATGGCGAATGCATCATCCGGAAGGAAAGGTCAGCCGGCCTCTGGTACCAGAGAGGCTGCGGGGAACACCCGGCGTCCGCGTGCAATGCGTCGCCTGCGGGCAGCCATCCTCGGTCTGGCCAGCATTGGGGGTATCGTGATGATCGCTCAGCCAGCCAATGCCGCGACGCTGTCACTGCGCGTGATCGAGACCACCGACATCCACGCCAACGTGATGGATTACGACTATTACAAGGACCGTCCCAGTGTGCGCATCGGCCTGGTGCGCGCGGCGAGTCTGATCCAGCAGGCGCGTGCCGAGGTGGCCAACAGCGTGCTGCTGGACAACGGAGACCTCATTCAGGGCAGCCCGATGGGCGATTACATGGCGGCGGAGGGGCTCAAGGAGGGCGATGTCTTCCCGGCCTACAAGGTCATGAATCAGCTGGATTACGATGTCGGCAACATCGGCAATCATGAGTTCAATTACGGGCTCGAGTATCTCGAACGGGCGCTTTCCGGCGCGCAGTTCCCTTATGTGAATGCCAACCTGCTGGACGCCACGACCGGCGAGCCGTACTTCACGCCCTACCAGATCACCGCTCATGTCTTCACCGACAGTGAAGGCAACGCTCAGACCTTGAAGATCGGCTATATCGGCTTCGCGCCGCCGCAGGTGATGACCTGGGACCGCAAGCACCTCCAGGGCCGTCTGACGGCAGAGGACATCACCGAAAGCGCCAGGCGCTGGGTGCCCGAGATGCGCCGGGCGGGCGCGGATGTGGTGATCGCCATCCCGCACTCCGGCATCTCGACCGACCCTTACCGGGTGATGGCCGAGAATTCGGTGTATTACCTCTCGCAGGTCGAGGGCATCGATGGCATCGCCTTCGGACATGCCCATGCCGTCTTCCCCAGCGAGGAATTCGCCGAGGTGCCGGGGGCCGATATCGCCAGGGGCACCCTCAATGGGGTGCCGGCGATGATGCCGGGGCACTGGGGCAGCCATGTCGGCGTGATGGATCTCGAACTGAGCAATGCCTCGGGCCAGTGGCGGGTAGTGAGCGGCCAGACAGAGGCGCGCCCGATTCAGGTAGGGGGCGAGGCACAGGTGGCGGAAGATGCCGAACTGGCAGCGTTGGTCGAGCATGAGCACGACGCCACGCGCGAGTACGTCAATCGCAGCATCGGCCGCGCCAGTGCGGCGATGAAGAGCTATCTGGCGCTGGTGCAGGACGACCCGACGATCCAGATCGTCAATCGTGCCCAGGCTGATTACGTCAAACGCTTCGTCGAAGGCGACCCGGATCTGGAAGGCTTGCCGATTCTCTCGGCGGCCGCGCCGTTCAAGGTCGGTGGCCGTCACAATGACCCGACCCAGTTCACCGAGATGGAGGCCGGCGAGCTGAGCTTCCGCAATGCCGCCGACCTCTATCTCTATCCGAATACGCTGGTGGCGCTCAAGGTCACCGGCAAGGAAGTGCGGGAATGGCTCGAGTGCAGTGCCGGGCAGTTCCATCGCATTGACCCGAATCTCGCCACGCCCCAGCCCCTGATCAACTGGGAAGGTTTCCGCAGCTACAACTTCGATGTGATCGACGGCGTCGAGTATCAGGTGGATGTCACGCAGCCGGCGCGTTATGACGGCAATTGCGCGCTGATCGACGCCGATGCCCACCGTATCCAGGGCCTCACTTACCAGGGCGAGCCGGTCAAGGACGACGATGTCTTCCTGCTCGCGACCAACAACTATCGCGCCTACGGCGAGGACTTCCCCGGCACCGGAGAGTCGCATGTCGCTTTCGCGTCACCGGATGAAAATCGCAGCATTCTGGCCCAGTACATCTCGCGCCAGACGCAGCAGCAGGGCGCGGTGGACCCGGCGGCGGATCACAACTGGCGGCTGGCCGCGATCGACACGGACACCCCGCTGGACATTCGCTTCACCACCGCCCCCGGCGAGGATGCGCAGCAGTTCATCGATGCCCAGGCGGTCTATCCGATGACGCTGGTGGATCAGGACGAGATGGGCTTTGCCCGCTATCGCGTCGGGCTGGACCGGATGAAATAGCCGAGGTAGCTCATTGTTGAGCACGTAGTTATTGGCCTGGATTCAGGTGGGAAAAAACGCCAGTCAGCGATTGCTGACTGGCGTTTTTCTGTCGCCAGCCGTTACCCGCTATCTGTTTCACTATCCGCTTTCACTTCACGACTCTCGATCGCAGGCTCACTGCGGATCAGCGCCAGGGCGCGTGCAAGGCGATGCTCAACAGCACACGTTTGCCGCGCTCGATGCGGCTGACGCTGTGTTCGTGAAGGTCGGGGCGGAAGAACACCACGCGGTCCGTGAGGCGAAATAGGCTGCCATCGGTCTCGAAGACACCGCCCTGGCGGGGCTTCTTGATCACGATATTGAGCTTGTAGTAGCTGCCGCTACCCATCGGGTCGTTATGACGCATCACGCTGTGGCCTTCGGGGTAGGTCACCAGATTGATGGTCAGGCGGCGAAGATCGAGCAGACTACGGTTGATGACACGGGCCATTGGGCTTTCCCTTTGAAGATTGCGGCTATTGAAACGTATTTTGAGTGATTGATCAAAAAAGAGGTTGAGTGATTGCTCAAAAATACGTACGGTGGCTCCACGTTCACGGCGCACAAGGTTCGGCAATCGAGATCGCCGAGGCCGTGATTGAGAATCGAGCAAGCAAGGAGGTCAGCAATGAGCCACGACAACGTGACAATGGAAGCCCTGGAAACCCGTTATGCGATGATCGAAGGTCACCGCATTGCCTACAAGGAAATGGGGGAAGGTCAGCCGCTGTTGTTGATTCACGGCATTCCGACCAACAAGCTGATGTGGCGCGATGTGATGCCGGAATTGGCCAGACATTACCGTGTCATCGCCCCGGACATGCTCAACTATGGCGAGTCGGACATGCCGGTGGATGCTGATGTTTCCATCAATGCCCAGACACGCATCTTCATCAAGCTGATGGATTCACTGGGTGTGGCGAGTGCGGATGTCGTCTCGCATGATATCGGTGGGGGTATCGGTCAGCTGATGGCGGTCAACCACCCCGAGCGCGTTCGTCGCCAGGTGCTGATCGACAGCGTATGCTTCGATTCTTGGCCGATTCCGGAGTTCAAGCAGCTGCTGGAGCCGGGCGTCGAGGAAGCCACCAGCGTCGAGGAATTCATCAGCACCATGCGCGGCTTCATGCCCAGTGGTGTGCATGATCCGGCGGTGGCGACCGAAGAGATGGTCGAGCGCTACGTGTCCCAGTGGAACAGCGAGCAAGGCAAGGCAGCCTTCTTCCGCAACATGCGTCGTCTCAACAAGGAATACACCCAGGCCATTGCCGGTGAGCTCAAGAATATCGAGATCAAGACCCTGGTGCTGTGGGGCGACAAGGACAACTTCCAGAAGCCGGATTACGCCCCGATGCTCACAGATGCCATCCCGGGTGCCGAGCTGATCTGGGTGAAGGACGCCGGTCACTGGGTCACTGACGAGAAGCCCGAAGAAACCGTGCGCTATATCTTGGATTTCCTGGCGCGCTGAGAGATGGCCAGCCCCGATGCCCAAGCGGGGTGTCGGGCGCCATCCCAGAAAGCAAACAAAACCGCCCGGTCATGAGATCGGGCGGTTTTGTTGTCATTGCAGAGACGCTGCCGAGCTTTCTGCCATGGCGTCATGGCGAAGAGGGGGCGAAGACATCTCACTGGATGTCATGGCCCTGGCCCCCGTCTTGACCTTGCGCTGCATGGCGATGATGCCTCCCGCGCGCGTCGGGGTGAAGGGCTCCTCGAGTCTCACGAATCCATGACGTTCATACAGGGCGATGGCCGGGCTGTCGGAGAAGGCCCGAAGCCGCAGGAGGGTGTCGTGGGGCTGACGCTTGCTGAGGCAATCGATCAACCAGCTCAGACAGGTGGAGCCGATACCGCGTCGCTGCCACTGGGCCACCAGCTGCAGGTCACGCAGATACACCATGTCGTTCAGCGACTTGAGGCTGATGAAGCCGATCCATTCGCCATTGAGGCGCACGGCGAAGTTCTTGTTGTCCTGCCATTTTTCCTCGAATTGCTCTGCATCCCAATGGAAACCATGACGCTTGTAGGTCGCGAGCATGTTGCCACAACTCAGCCGTTGCGCCGCTGCATTCAGGTAGCGGTTGGCAGGTGTGTCGTAGATGGGGGAAATGCTGAGATCATCCATGATCCTTCCGATTCTTTTGAGAGTTATGTCAGGGAGTAGCATCCGTCACGTTGCAATTTCTGCAGGCCGACCATCCAGTCAGTTAGTGAGTGCTAATTCAAGCGCACTATCTTCAGGTTTTCAGGACAGCCTGACAAGTGAATGCCTGTCCAGTACCAGATGCCGCTCGGGATTGCCAACGCTGGTTCGTTATACTATAACATTGCGCTTTTCTCGCGCTGTCTGACGGCAGCGAACATGTCTTTTTGACAGGATGCGCAATGACGATGGTCCACCCTCTGAGCAGGCTCAGGCCTCCTGACGCTGAACGGCGATGGTACAAGTCGCTTTTCCGCTCTCTGACAGCTTCCGTGTCGGCTGATCTTTCCCGATCTGCAAGGCATTCCCGGCCCGTGGCTGAGCAGATCACGTGCTGGCTGGGAATGACGCTCATGGTGCTCGGTCTTGGCATGCCTCAGGCCGTCAAGGCATCCGCTCAGTCTTCGGGCGATGAGCAGGCGACGTCGCGTCGTCTGGAGATCGTCGCGCCCTTTGACATCAAGGGAGCGGACCCGCTGCTCAGCGGTATCCTTTTCCAGCGCATGCAGGTCGTCGAGACATTGGTCGAGGTGGATGCCACGGGAGAGCTACAGCCGGGGTTGGCGACCGTTTGGAAGGTCTCAGATGATGGCCTGGAGTGGCGCTTCACGCTGCGCTCCGGCGTGCAGTTCCATGATGGCAGCCGTCTGGATGCCGAAGTCGCGCGTCAGGTACTCGAGATCGCACGTGCCAAGCCGGGCCTTCTGAAGTCAGTGCCGATCGAGCGGATCGTCGCCGCAGATGACCAGACGCTGGTGATTGCCCTCAGCGAGCCCTTCGCCGCGTTGCCCGCCTATCTGGCCGATTATCGCCAGCAGATTCTGGCACCGGCGTCCTTCGATGAGTCAGGCACCGCTCAGCAGGTCATCGGCACCGGCCCCTATCGCATGCTGCGCATGACGCCGCCGCTGAGCCTGGAAGTCACCGCCTTCGAGGACTATTGGGGCCCGCAGCCAGAGGTGCGCCAGGCGCGCTATCAGGCGGTGAGCCGCGCCGAGGGCAGGGCATTGATCGCCGAGAGCGGAGATGCCGACTTCACCTACGGGCTGGACCCCGCCAGTCGTCAGCGTCTCTCTAAGTCACCGCGCGTGACCCTGGCGGCGGCCGCGACGCCGCGCACGATGCTGTTGAAGGTCAATGCCAATCACCCTGCCTTCCAGGACCCGGATGTGCGGCGCGCATTGAGTCTGGCGATCGATCGCACCGCCATCGCGCAGGTCGTGCTGCGCTACCCGCGTGGTGCCAGCCAGCTGTTCCCGCCGATGGTGGAAGGCTGGCATGACCCCGCGCTGCCTGAACTCCATCAGGATGTCGCCGAGGCGCGTGCATTGCTGGACGCCGCTGGCTGGAAGGTCGCGGAGGATGGCGTTCGTCAAAAGGATGGTCAGCGCCTCGCGATCAGCTTGATCACCTTTTCGGATCGTCCGGAGCTGCCATTGGTGGCCACGGTGCTGGAGCGTCAGTTCCACGCCATCGGCATCCAGACACGTCTGGATATCACCAACTTCTCGGCAATTCCGGCCGGTCATCATGACGGCAGCCTCGACATGGCGCTGTTCGCGCGCAATCTGGCCATGGTGCCGGACCCCATCGGCAACGTGCTGAGCGATTACGCGGGAACGCCTGAAGCCCCCGGTGGCGACTGGGGCGCGATGGGCTGGTTCGATGCGGACTTCACCGCAGAGCTTGAGCGCATGGCACGCGAGGGCTACGGTCCCACGCCCGAAGGTGAGGACCCGCGCGCACAGGCCAGCGGCGTGATCCAGCGGGCATTACCCGTGATCCCCATCGCCTGGTACTACCAGAACCTGGCGATCTCTCATCGACTGCAACGCGCTCAGGTAGATCCCTGGGAGCGTAGTTTCGGCCTTTCAGAATTGCGGTGGGCACCATGAATCTCCCTTCACGTCTGTTGCAGCTATTGATGGTGGTGCTGATGGTCGGCGGCGCCAGCTATCTGATGATGCAGAGTCTGCCCGGCGATGCCGCCTGGCGCATCGCGGCCGGTCGCTATGGTTATGACGCGCTGGATGCGGCGGCTGCGGCCTCGGTACGCGCCGAACTGGGCCTCGAGGCACAGGGCGGCTTGCACTTCCTCTACTGGCTGGGCGATATCCTGCGCCTGGAGCTGGGCACCTCACTGATTTCCGGGGAATCGGTGTGGGTAGAGATTCGTCATCAGCTGGGCAACTCCCTGTCGCTCGCCGGCGCGGCGCTGGGCATCTCGCTGTTGATCGGCCCGCCGCTGGGGCTGCTGGCCGGTCTGCGTGCCGGTGGCTGGCTGGACCGAAGCCTGCTGGCCGTCTGCAGTCTGCTGCGCGCCACGCCGCAGTTCTTGCTGGCGCTGGTGCTGATCCTGCTGATCTCGGTGGAGATGGGGCTGCTGCCGGCCGCCGGTCACGGTGAGCCGCAGCACTTCATCCTGCCGGCGATGACGCTGGCGCTCGGGCTGGCAGCGGTATCGGCACGCCTGGCACGCGATGCCATGGCCGCCGTCACCCAGACGGTTTTTCATGATTTCGCGCGCTGGAAGGGCCTCAGCAACGCCCAGACCTTCTGGCGTCACGGCCTGCGCCATGTGGCCTTGCCGCTGGTGACCTATCTGGGACTGCAGTTCGTGACCCTGGTGGAAGGGGTGGTGGTGATCGAGAGCATCTTCGGCTGGCCGGGCATCGGCCATGCGCTGGTGCACGCCATCTTCTCGCGCGATGTGCCGATGGTGCAGGGCACCGCCCTGGTGCTGGGCGTCGGCTTTGTCTTGATCAATCTGCTGGTCGATCTGCTGGGTCGCCAACTGGACCCACGAGGTGTGAAATGAATCAGGTGGTGGAAGGGCTTGCGCCGCAGCGCATGGGTGCCGTGCGTCGTCCACGTCTTGACTGGCCATTGCGTCGGGTGATCGGGGCCGCAATTGTCGCGAGTCTCGTGCTGCTGGCTCTGCTGGGCAATCTGGTGATACCGGGGGACCCGCTGGAACAGCATCTCTATCGTGCGCTGCAGGGCGCGGACGCCGTCGGTGTCTCTGATGCCGGGGAGGTGATCACCAGCGCCCCGCTGGGCTATGACCATCTGGGGCGCTCCCTGTATCACCGCCTGGTGGCGGCGCTCGGGCTGTCGCTCTCCATTGCCGCGGGGGCGGTGATTCTGGCGGCGTTTTCGGGTATCTCGCTGGGCCTGCTGGCCGCGGGACGCGGTGGCTGGGCCGAGCGCCTGTTGAGCCTGGTGGCAGATAGCCTGCTGGCATTGCCGGGGCTGCTGCTGGTGCTGATGGTCAGCGTCATCCTGCCGTCGACGCCGCTGGCATTGTGGCTGGGCCTGTCGCTGGTGCTGTGGGTGGAATTCTTCCGCCTGGCACGTGCCACCGGTCGCAGCGTGCTGGCGAGTCCCGGCGTCGAGGCCAGCCGTCTGCTGGGCTTCGGGGCCTGGTACCGTTTTCGTCATCACCTGTGGCCGGAAATGGCCCCCGTGATGATGACGGCGATGGCCTTCGGCATGGCCAACGCCCTGATGGCGATTGCCGCGCTGGGCTTCGTGCACGTCGGCATTCCGGAGCCCACGCCGGAGCTGGGTACCATGATGGTCGAGCTGTTGCCGTACTGGCGTGAAGCGCCTTTCGCGCTGCTGACGCCGGTGCTGGTCACCTTCCTGCTGTTGCTGGGGCTGTTGCTGATGTCCGGCAGCAAGGCCAGAACGTCAACCGCCGCTGACACCCTCGAAGGAGCGCGCCCATGAATGTCGCGACAATGACCACGCCTGCCTCTCACACGCGGCGTGGGGCAACGGCGGATGATGTGGTGCTGAGCGCCGAGGACGTGAGCGTGCGGGTCCGCGGCGTGCAGACGGCACTGCTGGCGCCTGTCTCGCTTGCGCTCAAGCCGGGAGAGCCGCTGGTGGTGATCGGCGAGACAGGCTCCGGCAAGAGCCTGCTGGCTCAGGCTCTGCTGGGCACGCTGCCCCGGGAGCTTGTGGCCTCCGGCAGCCTGTGGCTCGACGGCGAGTCATATCCTCTGCACACGCCAGAGAATCGTCGCCCGCTCTGGGGTCGCCGTATGGCGGTATTGCCCCAGGAGCCCTGGCTGGCGCTGGACCCGCTGATGAAGGTGATTCGTCAGGTCGGTGAGGCATATCGTCTGGTCGCGGGGCGTCCAGCGCAGGCCTCCCATGCGGCCGCGCGCAGTGATCTGGAGCAGCTGGGTGTCGCCGCCGCCAGCGAGCAGTTGCCGGGCAAGCTGTCCGGTGGCATGGCGCAACGTGTGGCCTTCGTGGCCGCCCGCGCCGGCGGCGCGCCGCTGTTGATCGCCGACGAGCCGACCAAGGGGCTGGACGCCGCCCGCGTCAGCGAGATCGGCGAGCTGCTGCTCAAGTCGCTGGCCGAGACACCGCGTGCCGGCTTGATGGTCATCACCCATGACATGGCGCTGGCGCACCAGATCGGCGGCCGCCTGATGGTGGTACGCAAGGGTCAGGTGATCGAGCAGGGCGCGACGCGTGACGTGCTGGCCGCGCCGACACATGCGTATACGAGACGCCTGGTGAATGCCGCGCCGCAGGCCTGGCCGGAGGTCGCCTTCAAGCCGGCAGCGGACAGTGCAAGCCGTGATGGCAAGGCGGCAGGCGATACCATCCTCCGTGCCGAGAATCTGACCATCGCGCGCGGGGGCACCTCGCTCCTGCGTGACGTGGAGCTCAGCGTGAAGGGCGGTGAGATCATCGGCATCCAGGGCGCGTCAGGTTGCGGCAAGTCATCGCTGGGGGATGCGCTGCTCGGCCTGTTGGCACCGCATTCAGGACGCGTGCTTCAGTATGCCGAACGCCTGGAGTATCAGAAGCTCTATCAGGACCCCGTGGCGACCTTCCCGCCACGCCGGACACTGGGCCGCCTGCTGAAGGATCTCAGCGCACGCCATCGTCTCGATGACAGCCAGTTGCCGCAGCTGATGGCGCAACTGAGCCTGGCGCCGGAATTGCTCTCGCGTCTGCCGGGACAGGTCTCGGGTGGCGAGCTGCAGCGTTTCGCGCTGTTGCGTCTGATGCTGATCAAGCCGCGCTTCGTGTTCGCCGATGAGCCGACCTCACGCCTCGACCCGCTGGTCCAGCAGGAGGTGATCGCCTGCATGGTGAAGATGGTGCGGGAGCAGGGTACGGCGCTGGTGCTGGTCAGTCATGATGCGGCGCTGCTGCGCAAGGTCGCGGATCGCGTGCTGGTGGTGGAGGAAGGTCGCTTGAAGGCGCGTCAGCAGCTCTGATCACTCATCAGAGCCCATGGCGGCAGGGTCGCGACAGCAAGAGGACGATTCAAAAGACAGTGCTTCATACGCCAACGCCCGGCCGAGACTCCTGCAGAGTGTCGGCCGGGCGTTGGCGTATCTGGTGTGTTCGTCAGGGCGAGAGGCTCACGGTGCGCAGCGCTCAGCTCCCCAGCAAGGCGGGATTGGCTTGCCAGACGGACCAGGTCAGCGCACTGGCCAGCGTCACCCATGCCAGATAGGGCAGCATCAACAGCCCAGCGAAGCGATTGATGCGCCAGAAGGTGAACAGGGTGACGGCGATCAGCGTCCACAGCACCAGCACATCGATGAAGGCCGCCTGACCGAGATGCCAGGCAAAGAACAGCCAGCTCCACAGGGCATTGACGATCAGTTGCACCACGAAGAGTCCGAGCGCCAGACGATGGCGCGAGCGGAAACCGTTGCTGGCATGCAGACCGTCGCGCGCGACCCGCCAGGCGGCGAGTGCCATCATCACGAAGAGCGCCGTCCAGACTGGTCCGAAGGCGCCTGCCGGAGGTGCCCAGGCGGGCTGGGTGAGGCTTGCGTAGAAGGCCTTGGCATCTACCGAAGCCAGTGCACCGATGGCGGCAGTGAGAAAGCTCAGCCCGAACCAGATTCCCATCTGCACGGTGGCGCGCAGGGCGGTGGGGGGTGAGGACGGTGAACGCTGCAAGGTCATCGGCTGCCTCCTGCTTTCATGGGACGTGATGAAGGAAAGAACGATATACCACGCTGGGCCATGAGAAACGACCATGACTCACACGTTGTTCAGTCCGGTATCGGGGCGTCGAAGACGTCCGTGCGGCGACCGGTCAGCGTCGTGCCAACCGAGGCGGTGATCACCAGTCCAATGGCAAGCCATTGAAGTAGGCCCAGTGTCTGGCCGAGGAACAGTAGCCCGGACAGCGCCGCCACGGCCGGCTCCAGACTCATCAGGGTGCCGAAGGTATGAGTGGGCAGGCGCGGTAGAGCGATCATCTCGAGCGTATAGGGCAGGGCGGTCGAGAGCACGGCGACGGCCAAGGCCAGCGGCAATATCTCGAGTGAGAACATGGCGCTGCCCGCCTCCATCACGCCGATGGGTGCGACCACCACCGCCGCGATCGTGATGCCCAACGCAGCACTCTGAGTACCGTTGCCTGCCCCGGCCTTCTGGCCGAACAGGATGTAGAGCGCCCAGCACACGCCGGCGCCGAGGGCGAAGGCGGCACCGACGGGGTCGATCGGCGCAGCGGTGTCCTCGCCCAGCAACAACAGCAGTACCAGTCCGATGATGGCCAGCGCGACCCAGCCCAGGTCGAGCCAACGACGTGAGCTCAACAATGCCACGGCCAGCGGGCCGGTGAATTCCAGTGCCACGGCGATACCCAGCGGCACCGTCTTGAGGGCCTGGTAGAACAGCAGATTCATCACGCCGAGTGCCACGCCGTAGATCGCGATGGACTTCCAGGCCTTGCGTGTCACTGCCTTGCGCCATGGGCGCAGAATGGCCAGCAGCAGAACGGAGGCGATGATCAGACGAATCGCCGTCGCGCCAGCGGCACCGATCATCGGGAACAGGGAAGTGGCCAGCGAAGCACCGCTCTGGATCGAGCACATGGCGACCAGCAGCATGGCGACGGGCCACAGACGAGAAGAGGAGGCTGCGACAGCAACGGACATGGGGGTCTCCTTGAGTGATCCAGTGGGTGATGGGCATGGTCAGTCAGCAACACATGCGGCATGATTCGTGGACAATGAGGTAGCAAGGGAGGAGGCGGGCCGGGCGTTATGCCCCCACTTCCTCGTCGTCGGCAAGATTGTACGGATGCGCATTATATTGCACAACGAAAATCAGAGACCTGATGTACTGGTTCACGTCGCGGCCAACGTCCGCCGCCTGCGGCTGGCGGCCGAGCTGAGCCAGCAGGCACTGGCGGATCAGGCCGAGATCAGTCGGCGGATGCTGGTGAACATCGAGAAGGGTGACGTCAATGTCAGCCTCGGCACGCTCGACAAGCTCGCCGAGGCGCTCGGGGTGCTCTTCTACGCGCTGGTGCAGCCCCCGGAAAGCGAGGATTCGGCACGTATCAATGAGGTGGCCTGGGTCGGGAAGGCACCAGAGAGCCGAGCCGTACTGCTGGCCAGCAAGCCGGCCACACAGGAAGTCGAGTTATGGAGCTGGACTCTGGCCCCCGGCGAGCGTTACGACTCCGCCCCGGATGATGCCGGCTGGCACGAGATGCTGGTGGTCACCCAGGGAGAGTTGACATTGACGCTGGAACGCGAGGACATCGTCATTCGCGCCGGCGATTTTCATGTCTATCCCAGTGACCAGGCTTATGCCTACCGCAACACCGGCACTGACATGCTGCGCTTCATTCGCAATGTGATGCATTGATTGCTGCCGGGCCATGGCCTCTCAAGCTTGCAGTATTCGCCCCGAACTCAATCCAGCCTGGCCTGTCCCATTGTCATGATGTTTCGTTTCGAGGAGCAACGGATGGCGAAGGTACGTATCACGCAACAGGGCACGATCCATTGTTTTCCGGCAGGCTTGAAGGATGAGGATGGCAAGCTGGTGAATGCCGAGATTTCCGCCGTGGCCTATGACGGTGAGCGGTTGTTGATGGCGAGTGACAAACCGATTCCGGGCGAGGGGCGTTCAGCCGTCTTTTCATTGCCGTTGGATTCCAGCGGGCCGGATGATAGCCAACTTGAGTATCTGACCACCCCGCTGATTCGTCAGGCGGTCAAGTATGAAGACTTCGCGCTGACCACCGATGGGCGTCACATGTTGGCGACTACCGGGTTTGATCGCATCGACAGCGAGAGCCATGCCCTCAATGCCTACAACCACCTGTTGATCTGGCCGCTGGGCGAACCCGACAAGGTACAGGTGGTCGACCCGGACCCACGTGATGGGGTCGAGGGCTCACTGGAGTTTCGTCAGAAGCTGGAAACGGCCATTGGCCAGCCGTACTACAAGATCGAAGGGCTGGCGGTCGTCCCGAGTGACAGGGGCGATGGGTTGATCCTGTTCGGGGTGCGGGAACAAGGCAATTCGCATGATGATTTCGCGTATGTGCGTCGGGTCATCGGGGCGCGCTATGCCATGACCGACAGCGACAACATCGAGTTCATTGAGGAGCTTCACGACGTCTATGCCTTCGACCCGGCCGAGTATGACGGCGTGGATCACGAGTGTGGTCTTTCTAGCCTGGAATATGACCCCTATCACGCACGCCTCTATCTGGTGACCAGCTTCGAGACCGAGCAGGGCAGTGAGGAGGTGATCGGGGGATATCTGTGGGTGCTGTCGCTGGCGGACTTCCACGCCGGGAAACCTCCGACGCTGGTGACGCATGAGGATGGCCATGTGTTGGAGTTCGAGCACAAGGCAGAAGGGCTTGCGGTACTGGATCGCGAACGGCTCTTCGTGGTCTATGACAATGATCGCAACCACGAGCTGGGCAGTGTGGATGAACGCGACGAGCGCCATTCCTGTGAAGCGCCCTATACGATGCTGGCGCTGGTCTGACGGCAGCTCGCCGGCTCAGAAGCTTTCTCACTGCCCGGGAGAATCAGACTCACGGCTTTTGCACTTGAATGCCAGACTGTCTGTCTTCGCCATGGCGCCGTTGTCGCCAGACGGGACTGATCAAAAAATCCAGCCGGAATCATCCATCTCCTGTCGGGATTGATGACGAAAAAGCCCCGACATGCTTCTGCATGTCGGGGCTTTTCATGATCTCACCTTCCCTGTGTCAATGCGCTCTGTCACACGACATCGAGTGGTGAATCTTCTTTATCTCTGGCTCAAGATTACATGGCCTTGTAGAACAGATAATCGGCCTGGTACATCACGATTTCGACCTTGTCCTTGTGGGCATCATCACAGGCCATGTCAGGAGCGGCACCGCCCTGGGTATTGAGGCGCTGCACATAGGTGACGCCCTGCATATGCCCTTCACCTTCGGCCGGATTGGCCTCGACCAGCTGCAGCGGAATATTGCCTTTGCCGTTGGGCTCTACCGCCAGCTGTGTGCCGGTGATCTTGGAGCCATCCATGGATTCCCAGGTGGCGGGCGGACCATAGTATTTGCCGACCTGCTTGCCATCAGCATCATTCAGCGCAGCATCCGGCCCCTTGAAGACCCAGCCCATGGTGCCATCATCCTTTGCTTCACAGGCCCATTTGATCTTGCCGACGCCAACAGTTTCCATGGCGACGTCATTGCCTTTCGGCACCGTGACGCTTTCGGGAACTTCCATGGCTTGAGCCATCGGGCTCAATGCGAGGGCAGCGAAAATACCAGAGATACAGGCGATTGTTTTCATCTTGACGACTCCGTAGACAGATAAGGTTCAGCTAGCGGTTGCAGGTGTGTCGTTGTCTCCCTTGCACTGCTCATAACGCTGGCCTTTCCCGTCTGGATGTCACGGGATCAAGATTTTTTCGTGCTTTCTATTCGAGGTGCGTTTCTGGCTTGTCAGGCGAAGTGAGGCAAGGACAGATTGAGGTAAGAGCGGGATGATCAAAGAAGGGAGGGGGAAGGAGGGAGTGGTGAAAGGAAGCCGAAAGGAAGCCGAAAGAAAGAGGAAAGAGTGATCAACGATACAGGGCAGGTTTGAAGGCCCTGATACAAAGCCGCCCCGCAGCACCAAGGCTGCGGGGCGGCTTTCCTGCGCGACCTGAACCCTGAAAGGTTCAGCCGTAATCGCGGGTGCCGCGAATCGGATAGTGGTTGTCCGGCTTGCGGATGAACTCGATACCCCCGATGAGCGTGTCCAGGTCAGGACGTACGAAGGGCGCATTGGCGACTTCTTCGATCTGGACCTTGCCTTCGCCATTGACGATGAAGAAGGCCGGCTCCGGGAAATCGTGATCGGTTTCCTTCTCGCTTCGTGGCGTGGAGATGAACAGCCCCAGCGTTTCCATCTGCTCTACCGTCAGGCCACCGGCAATCGGGAAATTGAGATCCAGAGATTCGAGGTGCTCGTTCAGCTGCTGCTGGCTGTCGGCAGAGACGGCGACGAGATCCACGCCTTGTGCGCTGAAGCGCTCACGATATTCCGTCAGCTTGTTGAGGAACTTGGTGCAGATCGGGCAATGCTTGCCGCGATAGATGACCACCAGTTGCCAATCATGCTCGCCCTGGGGCTTGCCGAGCGTCAGGGTTTCGCCATCGTTGCGCGGGACCTGGATGGCCGGAAATTCACTACCTGGATGAAGCTTGCGTGTATACATGCAATCTGGCTCCCCTGTTGGATATCAAGATGTGCGATACGCCACATGTCCCTCTTGAATGACGCCATTGTCAGGGTTTTCAAGGGACCCTTGGCGGAACGCGGAGATGCATCCATCGCCAGGGGCAGGGACTGGTCGGGCCAGAGCCCCCTTGCTGGGGGCTCTGGCCTGCTGGGGAAAGCCTTAGCCAAGATAGCCGGTGTGTTCCAGCAGGATGGTCGTGCCGATGCCGATCAACACCAGGCCACCGATGATTTCCGCGCGCTTGCCGACCATCTTGCCCAATACGCCCCCGAGCATCACACCGGTGGTGGCCATCACGAAGGTGGCGGTGCCGATCGCCAGCGCAGTGGTGATGATATTCACGCCAGCAAAGGCAAGCCCGGCACCGACGGCCATGGCATCGATGCTGGTGGAAAGGCCAGTCAGCATCAGGCGGGGCAACGATTGCGGCGTGCTGCAATCCTCATCTTCCTCGTCCTTGGAGAGCCCCTCATGAATCATGTGGAGACCGAGCAGCAACAGCAGAGCGAAGGCGATCCAGTGGTCCCACTGTTCGACGTAGACGGCCAATGAGCGACCGATCAGCCACCCGATCATGGGGGTGATGGCTTCGATGACGCCAAAGATGAGGCCGATGCGCAGGGCATCTTTCAGGGACGGCCGTCGAATGGCCGCACCCTTGCATAAGGCAGCAGCGAAGGCGTCGCAGGACATGGAAAAGGCGAGCAGGAATGTCGATAGCAAAGGCATGTGTCAGGAAGTTCCAGGCCGGTTACGAGTCAATAACAGCGAGACACCACCGGCCGGAAGCGTCTGACTGTCATTGGTCTCGCCGAACCTTGTCCTGACCGATCATGGGCATGATCTGGATAGGTGGGTCCTCGGTGCCACGGCAATGCCTGCCGACCATGTTGACAACCGAGACTCTCGTTGGGTAACGAGAGCGGGCTACTCCCCAAAAACTGGTGGCATGTTAGCAACAAACTTTCGTCGTTTCATCCCCTTGTGTCACAAGCGTCTGACCGTCATAACTGGGCTACCGAGTCAGAGCGCCACAACAGCGACGTTTCTGACGCCATCGAAGTCTTGAAGCTTCAACAGGATGCCAAGGAGTCAAGGGTATGAGCGACAGCTATCAGCCACCCAAGGTCTGGACATGGGAAAGTGAAAGTGGCGGCAAGTTTGCCAGCACCAATCGGCCTATTGCCGGACCGACGCATGACCAGGAGCTGCCGGTCGGGGAGCATCCCTTCCAGCTCTACTCCATGGCGACACCGAACGGTGTGAAGGCCACCATCATGTTCGAGGAGCTGCTGGCGCTCGGACATTCCGGTGCGGAATATGATGCCTGGCCGATCCGCATCGGTGATGGCGATCAGTTCGGCAGTGACTTCGTCGCGATCAATCCCAATTCGAAGATTCCCGCGCTGATGGATAGAAGTGGCGACACGCCTGTGCGTGTCTTCGAGTCCGGTTCCATCCTGCTGCATCTTGCGGACAAGTTCGGCGCGCTCATCCCCAAGGAGCCGGCCAAGCGGGTAGAGGTCATGAACTGGCTGTTCTGGCAGATGGGCTCTGCGCCGTATCTGGGTGGAGGCTTTGGCCACTTCTATGCCTACGCCCCGGAGAAGATGGAGTATCCGATCAACCGTTTCGCGATGGAGACCAAGCGTCAATTGGACGTGCTGGATCGTCAGTTGGCTGACAATGCCTACATCGCGGGTGATGAATACAGCATCGCGGACATCGCCATCTATGCCTGGTACGGCGCGCTTGCCGAGGGCAAGCTCTACGACGCTGCCGAGTTCCTTTCCGTGCAGGACTACCCCCATGTGCAGCGCTGGGCCAAGTCGATTGCCGAGCGTCCTGCGGTCAAGCGTGGTCGCATGGTCAATCGTTTCTGGGGGGAGCCGCATGAGCAGCTGATCGAACGCCACTCGGCGAGTGACTTCGACACCAATACCGAAGACAAGCGCGCCGACTGACCCTCAAGACACAATGTCTAATGTCTTGTGAAGTTGCCGCTGTCTGGCAATGAAAAGGGCTACCCATCGGGTAGCCCTTTTGCATTCTGGCCATCAGTCCCTGAGGAAACTGACTCAGTCCTGGCAAACCTTGAGCACGACCTTGCCCACATGACCTTTCTGCTGGAAGACGGCCTGGGCAGTGGCGATGTCGGCCAGTGCGAAGGTCTCGGCGACCAGTGGCTTGATGTTGCCTTGCTCGATATGGCGCACGAGATTGGGGAAGACTTCCGGTTCCAGCACGGTGCAGCCGAAGAAGCTCAAGTCCTTGAGATAGAGCGTGCGCAGGTCGAGCTCCACGATCTCGCCACCGATGGCACCTGCCACGGCGTAACGGCCCTTGTGCTTCAGGACATCCAGCAGCTGCGGCCATTGCGGGCCGCCTACCAGATCCATCACCACGTCGACCCCATGACCGTCGAGCACGTCCGCCACGACCTGATCACGCAATACGATGTCATCGGCCCCCAGCTTGCGCAGCGACTCTGCCTTGGCAGCGCTGGTGATGGCGATCACATGAGCACCACGTGCCTTGGCGAGCTGAACGGCTGCAGAGCCGACGCCCCCTGAGGCGCCGGTGATCAACACGCGTTCCCCCTTGGCAAGCTGCGTGCGTGTCAGCAGGTTCTCGGCGGTGGAGTAGGAACATGGGAATGAGGCCAGTTCCACATCGCTCAGTGCGCTCTTGATGGGGTGTGCATGGCGTGCTGCCACCTTGGTGTATTCGGCGAAGCCGCCATCGCACTCAGCACCGATATACCAGGCCGAAGCCAATGGCTTGCCATCGTGCTCCTGCAGACAGGGCTCTATCAGCACACGCTCACCGATACGCGCTGGACTGACGTCTGACCCGACCGCGACGATCTCGCCGCAGATATCGGCGCCCTGGATGCGCGGGAAATGGATCGGTTGACCGGACCAGCTGGCATCCTCGGCCTCGCCATCGCCCTTGGAGTACCACGCCAGGCGTGTGTTGATGTCGGTGTTGTTGACGCCAGCAGCCCCGACGCGCACCAGTACGTCGCGGGGGCCGGGAACCGGACGGGGGATATCGTCGCGCACTTCCAGCACCTCCGGGCCGCCGTGGCCGGTCAGATAGATACCGTGCATGCTGTCATGGCGTGTGGATTCAGCGCTCATTTGCGAGGTTTTCCCAGGAGGGTGAGGGTGGTGGAAAGTGCCGCTTCGATCGCTGTGTCGCCCAGTACCAGCCAGGCCGAGGATGCCCCTTCATGAATCAGGAACAATTCGTTGGCGAGATCTTCGCGGCGACTGCGCGTGCCAAGCCAATGGAGGGTTTCCCGCTTGTGACGGGTGACGGCATCACTGACGTCACGGTTGTCAGGGAAGGCCGCCAACGCATTGATCGACATGCAGCCATTGGGGGCTTCGTGCTTCATCCAATGTCCCAGTCGTTGGTAAAGATGACTGAGCGCAGCGGCGCCATCGCTGGGCACCTCGTCCTCAAGAAAGGCGAGGTAGCGCTCATGGCGATGCTGCAAGGCCCCGATCACCATGCTTTCCTTGGAAGGAAAATGTCGGTAGAGGGTGCGTAGGCTCACGCCAGAGGCAGCCTTGAGCTCTGACACACTGGGTTCTGCGAAGCCACGCTGGCTGAAGAGGGCTTCCAGGCGAGCGGCGATGTCGTGCTGAATCATGGAAGGACCATCGTCGAAGATTTCAGGGAGAGCGTTTGTTCTACCTCTGCAGGGTAGAGCGTTCATTCTCCCTGTGTCAATGTCCTGCAGCATTGTCCCGCTCGTCACCCCCTTTGATGGCTCGGCGACCCACGAGCGGTCCTCAATGAGGAACGACATCCTGTCCCCAGAGCGCAAGCGACTGCTTTCATCACGACTAATGGCGATGATTTCGGCCACCTGCTGGCTGGATTCTCGAGATAACGTTGCGACACTTTATGGTAAAGATTATCATTCGCGCTCAATTTGCTGGCGCAGGGGGCGTCAGTCATGGCCATGCTCTGTCGAATACAGGGCGAGATGTTGATTCAGCAGGACGCTGGCACATCACATAGAAGGGTTCCAGGTGCCAAGTCATTCTCGCAACCACGTCGTCAACAAGAATACCGTCAGCAAGAGCACCGTCAGCAAGAGCAAGGGGCCATTTTCCTGTCTGGTCTTCAGCCTCATGGCATTGCCGAGTACCACACTGGCGGCAGGTGAGTCGGCACAGGACGCCTCGGCAGTCGCAAGCTCGGTGATGGTGGTCACCGGCCAGCGGGAATCGGAAGTGGCGCCGGGCAGTTACCGTGCAGAGGCCTCAAGCCTTGCCAACAAGCAGTCGGTGGAGTTTCTCGAGCAGGCCCGCACCATCAATGTGGTGACCCGGCAGGTCATGCACGACTTCAATCTCGATGACCTGGAAGAGGCGCTGCAGCCGGTGGCTGGCATTCAGCTGGGCAATACGCTGGGGGGCACCGAGGATGGCTTCGTCAAGCGAGGCTTCGGCAGCAACAGCGATGGCTCGATGCTGATCGATGGCATCCGTCAGCCGCGCCGTACCTACACCACGGCGACGGTGGACCGCGTCGAGGTCCTCAAGGGGCCGTCATCGCTTTTCCAGGGGCAACAGAACCCCGGCGGCGTGATCAACATGGTCACCAAGCGTCCGCAGTACGAGACTCACACCGAGATCAGTGGCGAAGTCAGCTCCTTCGGCGGTGGCAATACCACCCTGGACACCACCGGTCCCATCGAGGATACCGGCCTGGCCTATCGCTTCATCCTCTCGCATGAGGATGAAGACTCCTGGCGCGAGTACGGCAATGATCGCCGCACCACCATCGCCCCGTCCTTGCGTTGGGAGGGCGAGCACAGCAGCGCCCAGATCAGCTACGAGTATCAGGACTACGAGCTGGATATCGATCGTGGCACCGTCTTCTACAACGGCAGCGCCGCCAACGTCACGCGTGGCACGCGTTTCGATGAATCCTGGAACCGCGTCTATGGCCATGACGAGTCCGTCAATGCCTGGTGGAAGCAGGAAGTCACCGACAACTGGGACATGAAGCTGACCTATGGCTGGACGCGTCGTCAGTACAGCGATGCGCGCGCCAACGTCACGAATGTCAGCGATAGCGGTGATGTGACCGTGCGCGCCGAAGAGAACCAGGGCTATGAACGCAGCGAGCACTACACGGCGCTGGACGCCATGGGTGATGTCGAGATAGCGGGGCAGCGTCACCAGCTGGTCATCGGTGCCGATTATGAGACCACCCGCGACTATCTGGATGAGCGCTATTTCGGCGATTCCGTCACGGTCTCCACCGTCACCGACGTGAATCACGGCCAGCTGGCCCAGGTGACCTCCGACGACATCAACACCTCGCGCAGCAATCGTCTCGACGAGAGTCAGGCCATCGGGGTCTATGTCAGCGACCGCTGGTATCTGAGTGACAAGTGGATTCTGGGCCTTGGCGGGCGCTACACCTGGTTTGATCAGCAGAGCGGGCAGGGCGAGGACTTCGTGTCTGACCCCGATTACAGCGATGACCTGTTCCTGCCCTCCGCGAACCTGCTGTATCGCATCGACGATGCCAGCTCCGCGTACCTCAGCTACAGCGAATCCTTTGTGCCCAACGGCAGCGACAGCGACAGTGGCGAGAGCCTCGACCCTGAGCTCGGCAAGGGCTATGAGATCGGCTACAAGCGTCAGTGGAATCCGCGTCTGGCGACGTCTGTGGCGCTCTACCAGATCCGCAAGGAAAACGTGGCGGTGACGGACAACGGCACCACGCGCACCATCGGTGAAGCCGGCTCGCAAGGCCTGGAGTTCAGCCTCGAAGGCGCCCTGACGGATCGTACTTCCTTGCTGTTCAGCTATGCCTACACCGATACCGAAGTGCTGGAGGATACCGAAGGCACCGAGGGCAATCGTCTGCCGAATGCGGCGCTCAACGCGGCCAGCCTCTATCTGGCACATGATCTGGCGATTGATCCGTCCTACGGCGAGTGGCGTGTCGGCGGTGGCGTGCGCTACGTCGGTGAGCGTGAAGGTGACGACGACAACAGCTTCTCGATGGATGCCTACACCGTGGCGGATGCCTTCGTCGGCTGGCGTCACGACATCTTCGGGCCAGACACAGAATTCAAGCTCAATGCGAAGAATCTGTTCGATACCGCCTATTACTACGGCAGTGGCGGTGACACGCGCGTACTGGTGGGCGATCCGATGGAAATTACCCTGTCGGCCAGCGTGGGCTGGTAACACCGCTGATTGCTCTTTATGAGCTGATTGCTCTTTATGAAGAGGGGACGACAGGCAACTGTCATGGACCAGGGGCGCTCCAATGCGCCCCTGATGCGTTGCGACGACTCGACATCGGGGCCTGACGTATCGGGTCCTGCCGCTGATTCAATCGGATTGGCTGATAGACTGACGTCTCGAGGGTCTCTTCCTTCATTCGATGTCACTACTGTCCGGAGAGCTTCACATGCTCGACTCGCTTCCCCTTGCCGATATCCGTGCCTTTGTCATGACAGCGGATCACGGCAGTTTCACCCGGGCCGCCGAGACGTTGGGCGTATCGCGTTCACAGGTGTCCAAGCAGGTCACCGCGCTGGAGAAGCTGCTGGGCGTGACTTTGATGCAGCGTTCCACTCGCTCGTTGCGGCTCACCGAGAGTGGTCATCTTCTCCACGCGCAATGTCGTAGTGCGCTGGGCGACATGGCGCAGATCGTGACGCTGGTGCGTGAAGAGCGTAACGCCATGCGCGGTCGGATTCGGCTCAACAGTGTCGGGGGCCCAATCGGCGAGCGTCTGCTGGGGCCAGCCGTTCACGCCTTCATGCAGGCCTGGCCGGAGGTCGAGATCGAACTGGATTTCAGCAGTCATCGCGTGAACCTGATTCGCGATGACTTCGATATCGCCCTGCGCATGGGTGCACTCGAGGATGCCGATTTCATTGCCCGTCCGCTGGCGACTCTGTCCTATGTGGTCGTGGCGAGTCCTGACTATCTTTCGCGGCATGGCTCACCGCAAACTCCCGGTGGCCTGCAGGCTCACCGCTGCCTGGTGGGCTCGGTCGCGCGCTGGAGCTTTCGCGCCCGACATGACCCGAAAAGCGAGACACAGGTGGATATCAGTGCCCAGTTGCAGTGTCGCAACGGGCATGTGCTGGTCAGTGGTGCCCTGGCCGGCAACGGCATCATTCGCGTGCCCAGACTCTACTGTGATGACGCCATCGCAAGCGGAGAGCTCAAGGAAATCCTGCAGGATTGGCAGCCGGCGGATGTGCCGTTGTCATTGATCTACCATCGTGAGCGCCATCGTCCGCTACGTACCATGCGTCTGATCGAACATCTGGTCACCTGGTTTGATGAGCGCAATGCCTGATTGTGTGCTTAATTACCAAGTGAGTCATACTGAGTTGATTAGGAGCACGATGCTCCCGTTAATGTCGGCCTTCAGTGGGAAACCGCTGGGGATTCACACATTGCGTGCGCGATGTGCTGGCGGCAAGTCACGGAGTTTCCAGGTGGGATCAATCTGACAGGGAGTCGCTCATGAACCTGATCGCTGCATTGGCCAGTGCGTTGTCAGTCTGAATGCGCCACTTGCCGAATTACCTTTATCAACCGCCCTACGGTGTAGCGACGCTCGCGCCGGAGGCGCTTGACCTGTTGGAACGGCTGTACCGACATGACGCTGACACCCTGGCGCATTCCTGGCGGGTGGCAGGGCTTTCGGCCTCGCTCTATGCCAGGCTGCTCGACACGCTAGAGGAGCCGCTGCGTACGCTGAGTATCGAGATTGCGGTAGGGCATCACGAATGCTGGGATGGCTCTGGCTACCCTGGCCAGATCATGACGAAGGCACTGCCCTTGCATTGCCGAGTGGTCGGGCTCATGGATGTCTTTGATGCATTGGCGTCTCCTCGGGCCTACAAGGCGGGATGGCCGCTGGACAGATTGATCGCCTTGTTCGTTGCCCAGGCCGGGCGTCAGTTCGACCCGCAGTTGATCGGTCGCCTCTCACCCCTCTGGAAGGAACTGCTCGCGGTGCATCATCAGTTGCTTGATCAGACACGAAGTGATTGAGCGTGGTGATGTCTCTCCGGGACATTCAAAGGCCCCTGTCATGAACATCGACAGGGGCCTTTGAAGTTAAGTGCCATGCGAGCAATGCGTCATCAACTGCAGCGCTCACGCTTGATGGCGGCCCAGTCAGTAGTTGGATTGCGGCGGCCATGATTGCCGGCATAGGCCGCGATCTTGGGCGACTCCCAGTCTGCGAGAACATCACCTTCCAGACGGTAGATCTCCACACCGAGCGGGTTGCAGGTCTCGAGCGGGTCACGCGCATCAGGGCCCCACAGGTCCACAGACAGATCGCCACCCGGGCAGCAGGACATCGCGCACAGCAGGTCCGTCTCGGCAAAGAACTCCAGGTAATCGCCCTTGCGAGCCGGGCAGGCCTTCATGAAGTACTTGTCTTCATTGTTGAGGCCGGTGCACTGGAAGATGTTGAGCACATCGTGGATATCGAATTCGGTCAGGCCCCAGGGCGCCACCGCGCGGACCAGATTGGAGTGGCAGTGGTGATCGAAGTCCTCGCCGGTCAGCAGGCGATTGACGTAGGGATCGCAGCGCGTGCCCAGCAGGTCATGCACGCGACCGCCTTCCGCATCGACGCCATAGTCGGCGAGGGTGTCATCGATGATGGTCGCCATCGGACGTAAATAGGGCAGTGTCGACCACAGGCGATCATAGGTGCTGACATGCGCGCGCTGCAGCTGGCGAGTGCGAGACGCCCACATGCGCTCACGCGGATTGTGCAGGTTCCACATGTTGAAATCGCCGACCTGTGAACCTTCGGTGATCTTGATGCGCAGCACGTGGCCCGCCGGCACTTCCCATGCCAGGCCATCGCGCAGCGGCACGGTATGGGTCGCGACCAGTGTGCGCTCGGCCTTGCCTTCGGTGAGGCTGTCGTAGAAGTCGCGATCGATGTCCAGAATCGATCCCTTGCTGGCTTGATAGGCGGCAGGTACATCACTCATGACAGGACTCCCGGGGTTGTCAGGTCTGGTCTCTCATTGAGGATCGATGGCGGCATTGTCGGATAATGAAATTGAGCAAGGACGACGTCCACTGTCAGATTGCCACGTCAGGCGCTTCAGTACATTTTTCGGTGCAGATGAAACCTTCGGGAGGATGAAACAGAACTGGCGCAGGGATTGCTACCTGCGCCAGTTCTGTTTCATCCCTGAGTCCAATGTTGCTCTCAGGCCAAGGGTGTCTCTTGGCTGACTGCAGATCTGATCAGCCGTTGAGCACACCAAGCCAGGCCCACAGGCCGAGCAGGGTGGCGATCAGCACCGGCGGGGTCAGCACCAGACCGACCTTGATGTACTGCCCCCAACTGATGTGATGGCCTTTCTGATCGAGCACATGCAGCCACAGCAGTGTGGCGAGACTGCCGATCGGGGTGAACTTGGGGCCCAGATCATTGCCGATCACGTTGGCGTAGACCATCAGCTCGCGTGTCGCGTCACTGACCTGCTGCGCAGTGAGGTGGTCGATGGCCAGCGCGCCGATCAGCGTGGCCGGCATGTTGTTCATCACCGAGGCGGTGACGGCAGCCAGCACACCGGTGCCGAGGGTCGCGACCAGACTGCCTTGGCTGGCAAGCCAGGCGAGAATGTCACTGGCGTGGTCGGTCAGGCCGGCATTGCCCAGCCCGTAGACCACCAGATACATGCCCACCGAGAACAGCACGATCTGCCACGGCGCGCCGCGTAGCACCGGGCCGAGTTCGATCACGGCATCACCGCTGCCCAGCCAACGCCCGGCGATGGCCAGCAGCATCAGCGCGGCGCTGCCGGTGACGACGGCGAGCGGAATGCCCAAGGGCGCGGTCACGAAGTAGGACACCAGCAGCACCCCCAGCAGCGGGAAGGCCGCGCGGAAGACCTGGGGGTCCTTGATGGCGCTCGACGGTGCCTCGAGTTTCTCCAGCGCATAGTGTGACGGTAGTTCCTTGCGGAACATCAGCCACAGCACGATCAGCGTGGCGGCCAGTGCGATCAGATCCACCGGTACCATCACCGCGGCGTAATGCGTGAAGGAGATATCGAAGTAGTTGGCACTGACGATGTTGACCAGATTCGAGATCACCAGCGGCAGGCTGGTGGAATCCGCCACGAACCCGGTGGCGATGATGAAGGCCAGCGAGGCAGCCGCCGAGAATTCCAGGCGTACCAGAATCGCGATCACGATCGGTGTCAGCAAAAGGGCCGCGCCATCATTGGCGAAGAAGGCCGCGATCACCGCGCCTAGCAGCACGATGAGCGGGAACAGCCTGCGTCCGTTGCCGCCGCCCCAGCGTGCGACATGCAGTGCCGCCCAGCTGAAGAAGCCCGCTTCATCGAGAATCAGCGAGATGATGATCAGCGCCACGAAGGTGAAGGTGGCGTCCCAGACGATGTCCCACACCACCAGTACGTCCGGCAGCGTGACCACGCCGCAGACCAGTGCGATCACGGCGCCGCCCAGTGCACTGGTGCCGATGCCCAGCCCACGTGGCTGCCAGATCACCAGTGCCAGCGTGATGACGAAGATTGCCAAGGCAAGCATGACGTCTCCTTGTCGAGGGGGAAGAGCAAGAGAAGCACGACGTGTGCGAACACGGACAGCGTCAGATCGTGCTCTGATTGACGCGTTTCGAGACCTCTTCGGCACTCTCGACACGCTCGGAATAGCGCTCGGTCAGATAGTCACTGCGCTCGCGGTTCATCCAGGTGAACTTCATCAGCTCTTCACAGACATCGACGATGCGCAGATACAGCGGTGACATGCGCATGCGGCCGTTTTCATCGAATTCATTGAAGGCCTTGGGCACGGATGACTGGTTGGGGATGGTCAGCATGCGCATCCAGCGGCCCAGAATGCGCATCTGGTTGACGCTGTTGAAGCTCTGGCTGCCGCCGCTGACCTGAAGGATGGCCAGCGTCTTGCCCTGGGTAGGACGTACGCCGCCCAGTGACAGCGGAATCCAGTCGATCTGCGCCTTCATGATCGAGGTCATCGCGCCATGACGTTCAGGGCTGGCCCAGAGCATGCCCTCGGACCACTGAGCCAGCTCGCGCAGCTCCTGTACCTTGGGGTGATCGGCATCGCAGTCATCCGGCAGCGGCAGGCCGGCCGGCGAGTAAAGGCGCACCTCGGCACCGAAGGCACGCAGTAGGCGCGCCGCTTCCTCGGCGGCGAAGCGCGAGAAGGAACGCTCACGCAGGGAGCCGTACAGCACCAGAATGCGCGGCGCGTGACGCGGGGCATCCGGCCCGACCAGACGGTCGATCTCCAGCGGGCGCCAGTGTTCGGCGTCGATATTGGGCAGGTCG
This sequence comes from Cobetia sp. 10Alg 146, assembly GCF_029846385.1. Classification (NCBI taxonomy): domain Bacteria; kingdom Pseudomonadati; phylum Pseudomonadota; class Gammaproteobacteria; order Oceanospirillales; family Halomonadaceae; genus Cobetia; species Cobetia sp. 10Alg 146. The sequence goes on along the minus strand of NZ_JARWKT010000004.1, from coordinate 101,732 downwards.
GCCAATGCCGCTTTCATCGCGTCTGTCATGGTGTCGCCTGTCGGCAGGTGAGAGGTTCTGGAAGTGTGTGCGTTCATGGGTCAAGTCCTTGGGGCGTGGACGACGTCGCCGTCTTCCTTGGTGTAGTGCGCGACCGGATTGTCCAGAAGCTCCAGTACCGTCTCCGACGGGCGGCACAGGCGCGTGGCTTCGGGCGTCACCACGATGGGGCGATTGATCAGGATCGGGTGGGCCATCATGGCGTCGATCAGCTCGGCATCGCTCATGGACGGGTCATCCAGATTGAGCTCGTCATACGGCGTACCCTTGCGGCGCAGCAGCGGGCGCGGTCCACCGCCCATGGCGTCGATCAATGCTTCCAGCGTCTCGCGCGTCGGGGGTGTGACCAGATACTCGATGACTTCCGGTGTCTCACCGGAAGCCTTGAGCATGGCCAGCACATTGCGTGACGTGCCGCAGGCCGGGTTGTGGTAGATCGTGATCGTATGGGAAGAGCGAGTGGATTCAGTCATCGTTTCCGGGCTCCTGCGACGTACCGGGAGTGTGGGCGTCACCGCAGCTGGGCAGGGTGAGAGAGGCAAGCAACGGATCGCAGACCACCGAGGAGCCCGCGCAGCAGTCGCGTACCAGAAACTGCACGGTGGCGAGCATGTGCTCGAGGTTGGCGCGGTAGATCAGCGAACGGCCCTCGCGCTGGGAGTGGATCAGCCCCGCGCGACTCAACACGCCCAGATGGGTCGAGAGCGTGTTGTGCGGCACCTCGAGACGACGGGCGATCTCGCCGGCCGGTAGTCCCTCTGGTTCATGGCGTACCAGAAGGCGAAACGTGTCCAGACGCGTGGCCTGGGATAGCGCCGCGAAGGTGTCCAGCGTGGCCTGCGGGTCGGGCAGGCTGTCAGTATCATTCATATCATCTTGTCCATATGTCGAGACTTGTCGAAATGACGATGGTGCGATGATAGATCAGCGTGCCGCATATGGGAAGATGCCCGGAGGAAAGAATGGGTGCAGATAGCCCTTGGCCATTCTCGAGGATTTGTGAGGGCGCGTATTCCGGTCAGACAAAGCCCGCACAGTCTTGGTAGCATGTGCGCCATTGATTACCGGACAAGGGAAGATGGCACGATGATGATGGTATTGCAGATTCTGGGGGGCTTCGTGCTGGCGGCGGGTGTGCTGCTTGCGGCAGTGCCGGAGCTGGTCAATCGCTTCAAGGGCCCGGATGACACGCCCTTGACCGTGCCCAGACAAACGGGTGCGGCGATCTCGCGTCGGATTCGCTGGGGCTGGGTCATCGCGGTAGGGTACCTGCTGATGTATCCGCCGATCGGTCTGGGAGTGCTGCCGGTGCTGGTGACACTCGCCGTGGCGGGTATCGCCGGCATCATGACGGCACGCCTGATGGGGTTGATGCTGGATGGCATCGACATGCGTCATCTGTTCCGCTTTGCTGCCGAGTCGCTGATTCTCGGCGGCCTGTGGACCTGGTTCGTCAAGCTGTCCGCCTGAGAGGGGTCTCCCAGGCAGAGAGCGATTCCCGCTGTTTTCCCCTTCCCTGAGGCCTCTCATGCCGCTCAATGACAATACGCTAGCCGCATTGGCTCATTTGGACAGGTCGCAACCCGTTCTGGTGACAGGAGCGACGGGGTATGTGGCGGGACAGCTGATCCGTCGCTTGCTGCAGGAGGGTCTGACAGTGCATGCCGCCGTGCGTGATCCAGGTAACACCGAGCGTCTGGCGGCACTCAAGGCACTGGAAGACAGCATGTCGGGCAAGCTGCGCGTCTTCGCCAGTGATCTGCTCGAGCAGGGCTCTTACGCCGAGGCGATGGCGGGATGTCGTGTGGTCTTTCACACCGCCTCGCCTTTTGTCGTCAGTGTCGAGGATGCACAGCGAGATCTGGTGCGGCCAGCAGTGGAGGGCACGCGTAACGTGCTCCAGGAAGCCAATCGTCAGAGCAGTGTCGAACGCGTGGTGCTGACCAGCAGTTGTGCTGCCATCTACAGTGACAATGCCGACGTGCTGGACACCCCGCGTGGCTGTTTCGACGAGAGTGTCTGGAACACCACGGCGTCGCTGACACACCAGGCCTACTCCCACTCCAAGACGCTGGCGGAACAGGCCGCCTGGCAGATTGCCGAGCAGCAGTCGCGCTGGCGGCTGGTGGTGATCAATCCCTCGCTGGTGCTCGGCCCCGCGATCAGCGATGACACGCACGGCGAATCCTTCAGCCTGATGACGCAGCTCTGTGACGGCACGCTCAGGGTAGGCGCACCGGATTACGGCATGGGCGTGGTGGATGTGCGGGATGTCGCCGAGGCGCATCTGGCGGCGGGATTTTTACCCACGGCCACCGGGCGTCATCTGGTCGCCGGGCACTCCTCAAGCTTCATCGCGCTGGGGCGCCTGTTGAGTCATCACGCCGGCCCGCAATATGCGATTCCCACTCGCCAGCTGCCCAGATGGCTGGTGTGGCTGGCGGGTCCGCTGGCCAACAGGGCGGTGACCCGCAAGGTCGTCTCACGCAACGTGGGGCATGCCTTCGTGTTCGACAATACCCGCAGCCGTGAGCAGCTGGGGCTGGTCTACCGGCCTCTCGAGACGACGCTGCACGACATGTTCGATCAACTGGAGGCCAGCGGCCGCCTGTCGTGAACCTCATCTTCTGCATGTCAGCGACGTCGCAGCGGCTCCAGCAGGGCATTCAACCCGTTGTGATCTATCTCGTGCATCAGCGCCAGCAAGCGACCTATCTCGCCCTGCGGAAATCCCTTGCGCGCAAACCAGCCCAGGTAATCGCCGGGCAGGTCGGCAATCAATCGTCCGGCGTACTTGCCATAGGGCATCTGGCGGGTCGTCAGTTTCTGCAGGTCTTCGGGGCTCATCCAGTGACTCTCATTCCACTCGGTTAAGGACGGTCTGGTCAGTTGCAGGTGCCATTCTGGCACAGCTGTGATGCAACGGTTGGGTTTTGCTCCGGCACCGCCATGTTCTGATCATACTCATGACACGGAGTGACTCATGTCCCGCGACTATCAGAATCTCGAGCAGCTACCCCTCGCCGGAGAATGGCGTAACGGCCGAGCCGGCAGGACGCTTGAGGTGATGGACCCCTTCGATCAGAGCTTGCTGCTCTCGATTCCCATGGCCAATGCCGAGGATCTCGATGCCAGCTATCGCAGGGCGCGTGATGTCCAGCCTGACTGGGCTCTGACACCGGCAAGCGAGCGCGCTGGCGTGATGCACAAGGTGGTGGAGCTGATGGACGAGCGACGCGAGGAGTTGCTCGGCTGGTTGATTCGTGAGTCGGGCAGTACCCGCCTCAAGGCTCAGGCGGAACTGGCGGCAGCCCGTGCAATCACGCTGGAATCCGCCGCGATGGCCAATCGCGTGGCCGGGATGACGATGGAGGCTCAGGTACCGGGCAAGGAGAGCCGTGTCTTCCGCAAGCCGCTGGGTGTCATCGGCATCATCAGCCCGTGGAATTTCCCGCTGCATCTGACCCAGCGTTCCCTGGCGCCGGCACTGGCACTCGGCAACAGCGTCGTCATCAAGCCGGCGAGTGACACTCCGCTGACCGGCGGCCTGCTGCTGGCCAGGCTATTCGAGGAGGCGGGGCTGCCTGCCGGTGTCCTGAGCGTGGTGGTCGGTGCCGGCAGCGAGATCGGCGATGCCTTCGTGGATCACGAGGTACCGAGGCTGATCTCCTTCACTGGTTCCACCCAGGTGGGCAAGGGCATCGGCAGGCGCGCCGTCGGTGGTGATCATCTCAAGCAGGTTGCCTTGGAGCTAGGCGGCAACAGCCCCTTCGTGGTGCTTGACGATGCGGACATCGAGCAGGCGGTGGACGCCGCGCTGGTCGGCAAGTTCCTGCATCAAGGGCAGATCTGCATGGCCATCAACCGCATCATCGTCGATGCGTCGGTCCATGACGCCTTCGTCGATCGCTTCGTGGCGCGTGCCCGTGAGCTGAAGGTCGGCAACCCCGCTCAGGTCGATACCGTCATCGGGCCGATCATCAATGCCAAGCAGCGTGATGGTCTGCTCGAGATGATCGAGACGGCCAAGGGCGAGGGCGCCAAGGTGATGCTTGAGGGCGAGGCGCAGGGTCAGCTGGTGCCGCCGCATGTGTTCACCGATGTCACCAATGACATGAGTCTGGCGCAGAACGAGATCTTCGGCCCGGTGGTCGGCATCCAGAAAGCCCGTGATGAAGCGCATGCGCTGGAACTTGCCAATGGCACCGAATATGGTCTCTCAGCCTCCGTCTTCACCGCGGATATCGCACGCGGCGAGCGCTTCGCGCGTCAGGTCGAGGCGGGCATGGTGCACGTCAATGACATGCCGGTGAATGATGATCCACGCGCGCCCTTCGGCGGCGAGAAGAATTCAGGCCTTGGGCGCTTCAATGGCGACTGGGTGCTGGAGGAATTCACCACCGATCAATGGGTCAGTCTGCAGGTCGAGCCCCGCCAGTATCCGTTCTGATCCCTCTTATCTGTAGTTGCGCATGACAAACAACGCCCCGCTCAGCCTGCTGGCTGAGCGGGGCGTTTTTGATGGTGAGTAATGCAGACACGTCATGGTGATGATGCAGGCAAGAAGGCCTAGGGATCTTGACAGCAAGGGCGGCGCTGTAGAGAGGACAGAGACGCAAGCTGCGATCATCAGTAGGGATCGAGGGCGGAAAGCGTCACGACCAGCCCCAGTACCAGCGCCGCCAACATCACTTCCAGTCGCGTCATCCACTCAAGGGCTCGTGTGGTGCCGCCCTGGCCGGAAAGCTTCGGCACAAGCCAATAGCGATTGAAGAGGGCGATACTGACCATGCTGAGCACCAGCCCGATCTTGATGGCCAGCAGTCCTTGATAAGGGTGTGACCAGTCCAGCGGGGGTGTCCCGAGAATCAGCCCGGTATTGAGGGCCCCCGTCACGACCACCAGAGCGACCGCGAGGTGGCCCATGCGGGAGAAGCGTATCAAGGCAGCTCTGGCGGCTTGGCACAAAGTTTCGGCATGCAATGCACGCAGGGTGGACACCACCGGGAACAACGCTCCGATCCAGAAGCCACCACTGAGTAGGTGCAGCCATTGATTGGCGCGGTGAATACCTCCCAGCCAGCCACCGTGCATGGCGGCGTGACCGGAGAACGCAAGGCTTGCCAACATTGCCATGCTCGCAAGCGCCAGGACCACCAGGCGATGTGCGGGAATCACCATCAGCGCCAGCAGTGCCATCGACAGGATGCCTGCCTTGCCTGCCCAGGCAAGCCCCGAGGTCGTCTGGGTCATGACGCTCCATGCCAGGGAGACATTGGAGAGATCTCCCCAGCCAGCCCCGATGATGGCAGTCTGGAGTGGCAGTTGGCAGGCAGTGGCGATCACGGCCAATGCCAGTGCCAGGCGCAAGGCCCCCGACCAGCGCTCCTCAAGCCAGAGGCGCAGCTCGCGCGATGACGATGTCAGCAGGAATCCGCTGACGCCCCAAAGGAACACGACCGCTCCGTCAAGGACGAAGCGGCTCGCGGCAAGGGCGTTATCGGGGCCGATCACGGCGTGACGGTGAACTGATACTGGCCTTCGGTCTTGTGACCATCGGTGGAAAGCACATGCCATTTGACGGCATATTTTCCTGCCTCGAGCGTCTTGCTGACCGGAGCGTTCAACGTCTTGCCGCCATTGTCGAGAGTGGCATCCCCCAGGGAGACGGGGTTGCCATCGACTCTGCTGAGACCCAGGCCACTGAAGGGCAACTCCAGCCCTTCGCTGAAGGTGAGGCTGATGCTAGTCGGCGAGGCGATTCTGGCGCCGTCCGCGGGATTGGCACTGCTGACATGGGCGTGAGCGAATGCCTGGCCACTGAACAGCAGGCTGCCAGCGACGAGTGTGGTGAGCCAATGTCTTGCATGCGTCATCTTGATGTCCTCTGGACTTCGGTCGCGTTGACTTGTGCATGGTCCAGCCATGGGGATTCACACCCTCTGGCCAGAGGTATGCACTTGCAGAAGGGGCACGTTACCTCAGCCAGCACTGTGGTGTCCCCCGCAATAATGTCGCACCCCGAGTTCCGCCTGGTGGCGGATCAATGACTGATCAGAGAGACGCTACCCAGCCAGGCAAGCCTGAGTGCCAGCAATGACAGCGCCCATTTGAACAGGCCATCGAAGTGCCGGTTGGAGACACGATCCAGAAAACGCAGTCCGAGGCGGGTACCGATCAGGCCCGCACCGATCATCAGCACGATCAGGGGCAACCACTCATGGAAGAGAAACCCTGCCATGCCGAAGATGAACGCCTTGGTCAGATGCTGCGCGACCATGCAGGCCGCGAAGGTCGCCACCTTGGTGTGACGCTCGCCGCCGCCTTGCTTGATGAAGCTCGCGACCAGTGGGCCGCTGGCCCCGATCAGACTCGAAAGGAACGTCGTGATGGCACCGGCGATCAAGGTGCCTGTGCGGCTCAATGCCCGCTTGGGCAGCGGCGGCCCCCAGCAGGTGAACAGCACGAACAGCGCGATGGAAAGCTCCAGCACCCCCTCAGGCAAGCGGATCAACACCCAGGCCGCGACCAGCGCACCCAGCGCCACACCCGGCAGAAAGGCCAGCAGCCGGCGCATGTCGATATGGCGCCAGGTCATCGCCATGCGCCCGCCGTTGGAACCCAGCTGCACCATGCCATGCACCGGAATCAAGGCGGTAGCAGGCATCAACTGCGCCATGAACATGATCAGCAACGTTCCACCGCCAACCCCGACAGCCGCAGACAGCGCGGAGGTGGCAGCAGCCAGCAGGATCAACGCGAAGACGATGGGCAGCGAGAGCGGGAAATACTGCGCGAGGCCATCGAGCAGGCTTGCGAGGTAGGGAATATCGGCGGGATTGGCGGGCATTGCAGGCATCCTGTGCAGATAGCCAATAAAGATGGATAGGGTCTCAGGCAGACGACATGATGCATGACCTGCCTGACAGGCGTGCAAGGCTACCTTGAGCAGGCGGCGCTGCACAGTATTGCCTTTGGGATATGTGTGGACTCATCCAGGGTGCCATTGTCTGCAAAGTCTCCGCTGACGAATGAACTGGTGATGCAACGTCAGGAAAGAAATGCCAGTAATGAAAAGCCCCTCTGGCCGTCATGGGCTTGAGGGGCTTCAGTCTTCTGCGTCATGCCAGAGGTTGAATCAGGCCGGTGAAGAGGCCTCGACCCGCTCCGCGCGCTCGGCACGCTTGAGCATGCGGTAGCGAGAGCGCACCTCGTCACGCTCCAGGTAGCAGCCCTGCAGCCAGCGGCTGCCGCTGTCGCCTTCGAAGGCATCGCGGGCGTGCAGCAGGCGGCGATTGTCGAAGATGACAAGGTCACCTGGCGCGTAGGTGAAGCGCAGGGCGAAGCGCGGCTCACGCAGCATGCGCTGCATTGTCATCAGGGCATCGTAGGCGATTTCGGTCTGCTCGAACGGTGCCATCATCGGGCCCCGCAGGAAGTCGGCGATCCGCACTTCCAGCAGCTCTCCCGCCTGGCCCAGCACGATCATTGGTGAATGCCAGACGTGATCGGTATTGCGCGAGGTATTGGCGTAACGCCAGTGCACCGTGGTGAGGGTCTCATAGGCCTCTGGGTGTTCTTCCTTCAGTGCCGTGGCGATGGCGAAGCCATCCATCATCACCGCCATGCCGCCTTCCACGCTGTTCTCGATGCAATGCAGACACTGCAGGCCCGGCTGGTATTCCCGGGTCGGCAAGTCTACATGCGGTGGCAGCGCGATGGAGGTGTAGGCGTTGGAGTCCGGGTTCTGGATCGCGCGGACATTGAAGAGGTGACCGAAGTTGGTGGTGCGGATCGAGCCGATGCGCTCGGCGACCTTCTCCAGGGCGCCGGACTCCGCCGGCAGATTACGCAGACGCACCAGTCCCTTGCCGAGCAGCTCGTGCAGGGCCGGATTGAGGATCTCGGACTCCTGCTGGCTGCCATGCTCGGCACTGGCCAGGCGGGCGGCGTCGATGGTCGGGGGCTGTTCCAGCTGTTCACCATGCCAGAGAGCAAGCGGCGGCAGTTCTGGCGGCAAGACACTCTGGTTGTCGTAATCATTGGCACGCAGGAAGCCCGGGTGGAAGCGCAGGCGGCGGTCTTCCGGCGTGAACAGCACGCTGAGCGCACCATCCTCATCGATGCTGGCCTTGGCGATCTCCGGCCATGCTGGCAGCTGGGAGAGATCCAGTATGCGTTCGCGCGTCGCTGGATTGATGGTGGTGTCATCCGCGGCGTTCTCGCGCAACCAGACACTGTGGAAACGACTGACGCGCCCGTCGCTCCAGCTCACGCTGAGATAGCGCGCTTCGTGGGTGACCTTCACGAGAGTCTCGTCAATCGGCCAGCTGTCGTAGTCGGGTGTCATCGGGAGCGCCATGGAGAGTCCTTCCTTCTGTCGGTGATCAGTTCCCCGACAGAATGGCAGTCCATGCAGGTGTCTTCTGTGCCCAATTCGACGCCATCTGTGCCCAATTCGACATCTGGTGCGCGCGTGGCGTGTCAGCTCATGAGACGGGACGCGGTGGCTGGCGTCGTGCCTGAGTCGGGGTGATCCCGAAGCGGCGACGAAAGGCGCGGGTGAAGCTCGAGTGCGATGTGAATCCGCAGGCCAGGGCGATATCGGTGATGCCGTGGCGGGTGTCATGAAGCAGAGTGCGCGCATGCAGCAGGCGACGTTCTCCCTGATAGGCCTGAGGCGTGCATCCCAGCCCTTGCTGGAAGCGCCGCTCCAACTGACGCCATGAGAGCCCGAGCTCCTCGGCCAGTGCCTCGATGCTGAGTGGCGCCTCCAGGGTGTTTTCCATGCGCGTGATGGCACGTCTGAGCAGCGGATCTGCCAGGTCTGCCGATTGTTGACTGAGGCCGCGCTGCCGGCTGGCGGGCAGTCGTCCCTGATCGAGAATCAACTGTTCGCGCACCGCCTGATAGAGCGTCTGGCCATGCTGGCGGCGGATCAGCTCCAGACTCATGTCCAGCGGGGCGCTGCCTCCGGCGCAGAAGAAACCGTCATCACTGATTTCATAGAGAGACTCCACGGCATCCACCTCATCGAAGCGTTGGGTGAATTCCGGCAGGCTCTCCCAGTGCAATGTGACCGTCTTGCCCGTCAGCAGGCCTGCACGTGCCAGCACGAAGCAGCCGGTGTCCACGCCCCCGAGCTGGCAGCCGCTGCGGGAGCGCTGCTCAAGCCATTGGAGAGTACGATCTTCCAGATAGGCTTCCGGGGCAAAGCTGGTACATACGACTAGCTTGTCCACCGAGGGGAGCTCGTCACGTGCCGTGTCCACCGGCAGAACCATGCCGTTGGAGGCCTTGACCGGTGCGCCATCCTGACTGGCGAGTGTCCACTGATACAGGCGCGTCCCGCGCAGGCGATTGGCGATGCGCAGCGGTTCGATCATCGAGAACAGCGCGACCATCGCGAAGCCCGGCAGCAGGAAGATGCCCAGTTGGTGGCGCTCGTGCTGAGTCGGCGAGGCGAGCGCTGCCGTCAGGGGCGCGATGCCGGTGGGCTGCGCTGACAGAACGCCATCTTCCGCCAGGCCGACGGCGCTGCGGGAATCAGGGGAGGAGGCATGGGAGTCGTGTGATGACATGAACGCTCTGGCAATGAAGGCGTCGGGTGGCTTGGCATCGAGTCGAAGCCCATGACATTAGCCTGTTCGCTGGCAGAGTGCGAGGCGTCAGCCAATCCCCGCTCGATCGCTAGCGGGTCATCAGGGGGAGGGCGGTTGGCGAGAAACAAGAGGCCCGAGTGTGATCTCGGGCCCGTATGGCGTGAAGGCAGGCAGCAAGACGTTCTGTCACACCATTCTGAGGCAGTTCCGCCCATCTTCCTTGGCGGCGTACATGGCCTCGTCCGCGCGAGCGATGAGCTGCTCGCGCGTGGCACGCTCGCTGGGTGCAAGACAGGTAAGTCCGATGCTCAATGACAGTGGCAGGCGTTGTCCAGCGTGCTCCACGACACTGTCCTTCATGCGCTGACGCAGCGTATTGATGCGTGTGGCAGAGTCGCTGAGCAGTGAATTGGGCAGGATGGCCAGAAATTCCTCACCTCCCCAGCGGGCGAGAGTATCCCCGGGCAGCAGAATGTCCTCGGCGAGGACACTCAGCTGCTGCAAGGCAAGGTCACCGGCGTCATGGCCGTAGTTGTCGTTGATCTTCTTGAAGTGATCGAAGTCCAGCAATGCGACGCACAATGGTTGGTCGACCTGGGAAGTCGACAGCGCGGTGATGCTCTCCTCCAGCACTTTCTGAGCATGACGTCGGTTGTAAAGGCCGGTCAGCGGGTCAGTGATCGCGACCTTCTCGAGCGCCTGATGGGCTTCCTTCAGAGCATTGATGTCATTGGCTCGCGCGACTTCATGTCCGGCCCACAGTGCGATGAGACGCACCAGCTCGATATCCTGCGAAGTGAAGGGTTTCACCGGATCGGGGCTCGAGAAGTTGAAGGTACCGTAGCGTTCACCATCCACGATCACCGGCGCGCCGATGTAGGCTTCCAGATTGAAGTTGGAGTAGCAGGGATGGTTTCTGATCTCGCTGCTTGCCACATGGTGGAAGGCTTGTACGCTATCGGCCTTGTAGACGTGATCACAGTAGGTATCGCTGAGAGAGAAACTCAGTCCCGGTGCCAGCAGGTCTTCCGGATGGCAGGCACGCTGGACGACGTAATCGCCATCCGTGATGCGGCTGAAGATACCGATGGGCAGGCCAAAGTGGGCACATCCCAGTTTCAGGAGTTCATCAATGCGATCATTGAAGGACAGCTGGCGCGAAGAGGTGATGGCGTGGAGTCGGTGCAGGGTGTGCTCTGCTGTCACGCGACGAGAGACATCGCGAATCAGGCCGAACATGAAGGTGTTGTCGCTGGACGGGTCCTTGATGGGGCCGCCGAGTGTCTCGCCATAGAAGAAGCTGCCATCCTGACGTCGATAGCGAATGACCCGCCCCTCCCTGGGGGGCAGGGCATCGGTGCGGAATTGTCGCGTGCCCTGGCGCTCGAATTCATCGTTGGAGGCATACAGTATGCGTGTCTGCTGGCCGATCAGCACGTCACGCGGATAGCCGAATGCCTTTACCGCGCTGTCGTTCATGTAGGTGATGTGTCGCTGATCATCCGCAAGCAAGATGATATCGTCGATCTGGCCAAGCATCTGGCCCAGCAGGGTTTGAATCATCTCAAAGCGTTGCATGACGCATGCTCCTTGAGTCGTGCCGGTATCTTGGGAGGGGCATTCCTTGCCGCAGTCGTCATTCACATCGCTGGGAAGGCACGGACGTTACCGTCATCAAGCAGTGGCGTCGCGACGGCTGTTGCACGTTACTGAATTCATCTTAACGTATGGGGATGCAGTCGCGTCTTGATCTCATCCCGCTCGGCATTCGTATATTCAACGTAAGGGTATTGCAGTGCCAGAGGCCGTATCGTCAGGTTCCCCCCAACCGTCCACTCGCCAGGATGTCCTCGAGCCGGACACAGGCGTGAAAGCGACTCCCACCACGGCTCATCAGGGCTTCGTGATCACGCGACACTGGCGGGATACGCCGGAAGGTGTCGTGATCAGCGTCTGGATTCGCACCGAGGATGGCGGGATGCGAGTCCAGACTCAGCCCCAGGAGGTGGTCGCTTTCCTGCCAGCTGAACAGCAGGTGCTGGCGCAGACTCTGGTCCGCTTCCAGCCCGGGGCCGAGTTGCGTCCGTTGGCACTGGAAGACTTTCATCATCGTCCGGTGGTAGGGCTTTACTGTCGCGAATACCGCACGTTGGGGCAGCTGGCACGTCGTTTGAAAGCGATCGGTGTCGACGTCTATGAGGCGGATGTCCGTCCGCCTGATCGCTATCTGATGGAGCGTTTCATCACGGCGGGCGTCACGGCGCGTGGTGAGCGTCACGCCGATGGCAGTCTGCACAATGCACGCCTCATGCCGCTTGACAGCTTCCGTCCCCCCCTGCGCTGGGCATCGCTGGACATCGAGACCGATGCCCGGGGCAACCTGTATTCCATCGCGCTTGAAGGCTGCGGCCAGCGTCAGGTCTACATGCTGGGCCCGGCGAACGGTGAGACGACTGCCCGATGCGATTTCGGGCTCGAGTATCGGGACAGCCGGCGTGAATTGCTGCAGTGCCTGATCGACTGGGTGGCACGCCACGATCCGGACGTCATCATCGGCTGGAATGTCATCCAGTTCGATCTGCGCATGTTGGTGCGGCTCTCGGAGGCCGAGAATCTGCCTCTGCGCCTGGGGCGCGATGGCAGCACGATGCAGTGGCGAGCGCATTCGCGTCAGGCGGAGCATTATTTCGCCGAGATTCCCGGCCGGTGGGTGGTGGACGGCATCGAGGCGCTCAAGTCGGCCTTCTGGCATTTCGAGTCGTTCAGCCTCGAGAATGTCTCGCGTGAGCTGTTGCAGGAAGGCAAGGCCATCGATGATCCCTATTCCCGTCTGGACGAGATCCTGCGCATGTTCGCCGAGGACAAGCCGTCGTTGGCGCGCTACAACCTCAAGGATTGCGAGCTGGTCACGCGCATCTTCGAGCGGACGCGGCTGATGGAATTTCTGCTGGCGCGGGCCAGTGTCACCGGACTTGAAGCCGACCGCAGCGGTGGCTCGGTGGCGGCCTTCACCCACCTTTATCTGCCGCGCCTGCATCGACTCGGCAAGGTCGCGCCCAATCTGGGAGATGTGGTGGGGGAGGACAGTCCCGGCGGCTTCGTGATGGACTCCCAGCCCGGACTCTACGACTCGGTACTGGTGCTGGATTTCAAGAGTCTGTATCCCTCGATCATCCGGACCTTCCTGATCGACCCGCTGGGGCTCATCGAAGGGTTGCGTGAGTCGGATGATGTGTCGTTGGGCCAAAGCGTCCCGGGGTTTCTCGGTGCGCGGTTCTCGCGTGACAAGCATTGTCTGCCCGCCATCGTCGCGGAGATATGGCAGGCGCGGGACGCCGCCCGGGCGGCAGGCGATGTGCCGCTGACGCAAGCGCTCAAGATCATCATGAACGCCTTCTATGGCGTGCTGGGCTCACGCGGTTGCCGATTCTTCGACCCGCGTCTGGCCTCCTCGATCACACGGCGTGGCCATCAGATCATCCAGCAGACGGTGGCGTTGATCGAGGCGCGCGGCTACACCGTGATCTACGGTGACACCGACTCCACCTTCGTCTGGCTTGGCGAGGCGCACACGGAGGAGGAGGCCGGTGAGATCGGCCGTGAACTGGCCGCCCATGTCACCGCCTGGTGGCAGCGACATCTCAAGGACAGTCTGGGGCTCGCCAGTGCTCTGGAACTCCAGTTCGAGACCCATTATCAGCGTTTTCTGATGCCCACCATCCGGGGAGCAGAGGAGGGCAGCAAGAAGCGCTATGCAGGCCTCCGGCAGATGGGGGAGGGAGGTGAGAGCGAGCTGGTGTTCAAGGGGCTCGAGTCCGTGCGCTCCGACTGGACGCCGCTGGCCAAGGTATTCCAGCAAGGCCTCTATCGCCGCATCTTCGAGGGAAGCCCCTACCAGGAGTATCTCAAGCGCTACGTGCAGGAGTCTCTGCAGCGCCATGCTCAAGGGACTGACAGCCACTCTGACGTGGATGCGCTGATCTATCGCAAGCGCCTGCGGCGACGTCTGGATGACTATCAGCGCAACGTGCCCCCGCATGTGCGGGCAGCGCGTCTGGCGGATGACGAGAATCGCAGGCGCGGCCTGCCGTTGCGTTACCAGCGTGGCGGCTGGATTCGCTACGTGATGACCACTGCCGGGCCGGAGCCTGTCGAGTACCTGCGCTCTCCCATCGATGTGGAGCATTATCTGAGTCGTCAGCTCAAGCCCGTTGCCGATGGCATTCTTCCGTTCGTGAAGGATGATTTCGATCGCCTGCTGGATCGCCAGATGACGCTATGGTGAGACTCACGGCCACTTGAGTGGTCCGTGACCGCCGAGCGCCATGAGCGGGGGCGGTCCTCGCGGGGGCAGTCCTCGCGGGGACAGGTGCAGAGAGCGGGATCGCACGACGGCACCTACCGCTGTCATTTCGTAGTGATAATATTTCTCATTATTTCTTGCATTAAAGTATGCGCGCCGTAAGATTCCTGTCGGCGCAGTCACATGAGCTGCGTCGCCGCCTTCTGGTGGCGGTCTGATTGCCATGGTGCCCGGGAGCAGGTGTGACGTTACTGAAAGTGGTTCTTGCCCATTATCGCTGGTCCTTTATTGGTGTGATCTTTCTGAGCCTTGTGAGTGCAGGGCTGGGAATCGGTGTCATTGCCTTTATCAACCAGCGACTCATCGCGCAATCTGCCACCGTCCCCCTGGACGAGGGGCTTGCGGCCCATGTCGGGGTGCTTCCGGAGTTTCTCGGACTGATTCTGCTGTTGCTGGCGATCACCTTGGGGGCACAACTGGCGTTGACGACGCTGGGGCATCATTTCGTGCACGGACTGCGCGGGCGTCTGGTCAAGCAGATCCTCGATACCGATATCGAGCGGCTCGAGCAGCTGGGCAGTGCCAATCTGCTGGCGAGTCTGTCCAGTGACATCCGCAACATCACTCTGGCGTTCGTGCGCCTGCCGGAACTGGTTCAGGGCATCGTGCTGACCCTCGGAGCCGTGTTCTATCTTGGCTGGCTATCCCCCGGCATGATGCTGGTCACCGCCATCTGGGTGACCTTGACCATCATGGGGGGCAGCTGGCTGGTCACGCGAGTCTATCGCCACCTGGCCGAGGTGCGTGAAGCGGAGAGTCGCCTGTACGCCGACTATGAGGCGGTCATCGATGGGCGCAAGGAGCTGGCGCTCAATCGACCCCGTGCGCGTGACTATTTCGACACCCGCTACAGCGTCAATGCCCAAGAGTATCGCCATCACGTCGTGCGCGCGGATACCTACCACCTGAGCGCCGTCAACTTCTCCAACATCATGATGCTGGGCGCCATCGGCATCGTCTTCTATCTGGCCAATGGTCTGGGCTGGGCCAGCGGTGAGGTCGCCGCGACCTTTTCCCTGACGCTGCTGTTTCTGCGCACGCCCTTGATCCAGGCCGTGGGGGCATTGCCGACTCTGCTGGGGGCGGATGTGGCCTTTGCCAAGCTGCGCAAGCTGGCATTGGCACCGGTCAACGCCGATTTCGCGTCTCCTCAAGATGCACCGCCGCAGGGACATGCGTCAGCCGCAGACACGTCGGCCGGGTCTGACTGGCAGACCCTGAGTCTGCAGGGTGTCTGCTTCCGCTACGCCGGCCGCGAGACCCTGGGACAGGACATTGCGCACAACGACGCGCAGGCCTTCTGCGTCGGCCCGCTGGATCTTACCCTCAGGCGCGGAGAGCTGGTCTTCCTGATCGGTGGCAATGGCAGCGGCAAGTCGACCCTGGCCAAGCTCTTGACCGGCCTCTATCGGCCGACATCAGGCTCACTTCTGCGGGACGGGCACCCGATAGGAGAAGACGAGCGGGAAGCCTGGCGTCAGCAGTTCTCGGCGGTCTTCACTGATTTCCATCAGTTCGATCGCCTGCTGGGTCCGACCGGTGAGCCGGCAGATCCGGCATTGATCGCACAGTGGATCGACTACCTGCAGATGCGCGAGAAGCTGGTGCTCGAGGAGAACCGTGTGATCAACACCGAGCTGTCTCAAGGGCAGCGCAAGCGACTGGCGCTGTTGATGGCCGTGGCAGAGCGTCGCGACATCGTGTTGCTGGATGAATGGGCGGCAGATCAGGACCCGCAGTTCCGCCGTATCTTCTATCGCGATCTGTTGCCGCGTCTGCGCGAGATGGGCAAGACGGTCTTCGCCATCAGTCACGATGATCATTATTTCGCGCAGGCAGACAGGTTGTTCGAGATGCGCACCGGCACGTTGCAGGAGTTGTCGGGCGCCCAGCGTGATCGCATCAGCCAGGATGCCGTCGCGCGTCTGGATGAGGCCTGAAACAACCCGTTCGGGCTGGCGGCGGGGGCGGCCGCGGGATGCCGCGGGCGCTCATTTCCTCCGACATCACCAGACAAGCAGTGGCAGGACGTGAGCCCCGGAGGCGGTCTCATGTGATGTATCAGGGATGATGCCCGGCTGCAGCGTAAATCGCCCCTCGGGGTGTTGCAGTCGGTCAGACGCGCCATTCTCGGGATTGCATGCTGGTGCATGCAGAACGGTGTGTCACCACGGTTTACATTAGATGAATACGAATCATCCTGATTCCATTCCGTATTCGCCATGAGCGTGCCAGTGAGAGACGCCACGAGACGGAAGGGGAGATTGACCACACAACGATCGTTGCAAGGGAACACGATATGTCCAGACATCCAACATCACGGCAGACACCTGTCCGGCCGGCACTCGCCCCTCTGTCGCATGCCATACGGCTCTGTATCGCGGCAGGGCTCCTGTCACAGTCGGCCAGCGCGCTGGCCGCCGAGACCGATGACACCATGGTCGTGGTCGGCACGGCACTGAAAGTCGATGCGCCACTGGTGGAGACGCCGCGTCCGGTCTCGACGGTCAATCGCGAAGAGCTCGACACGCGCAACGTCCAGCAGCTCGATGAAACCTTCCGTTACCGTGCCGGCGTCCTGTCTGGCCATTATGGGTCCGACAACAATACCGACTGGTTCAAGGTGCGTGGCTTTGATCAATCCACCTATCAGGATGGCTTGCGCATCTACCGTGAAGGCTTCTATCAGTGGTTGCCGGAGACCTGGGGCCTGGAGCGGGTCGATCTGTTCAAGGGACCTTCCTCCATTCTCTATGGTGAGGCGCCTCCCGGCGGGTTGATCAACGCCATCAGCAAGCGCCCCACCGATGAGCCGCAGAGCGAGATTCAGATTCAGGTCGGCAATCGCGGTCTGCGCCAGACGGGGCTTGATACCAGTGGGTATCTGAGCGAGTACGGGGATGTGCGCTATCGTCTGGTCGGGCTTTACCGCGAACGTGATGGGGATCTGGATCATACCGAGAACGAGCGCTACTACTTCGCGCCGAGTCTGACCTGGGACATCTCGGAGGCAACCCAGCTGACGCTGCTCGCCAGCCTCCAGAAGGATGATGGCGTCCCCACCAACGCCTTCAAGCTGGCCTATGGCACCCATGATGATACGCCGTTCGGCAAGGTGGACCCGCAGACCAACTACAGTGAGCCGGGGTATGACAAGGATGAGCGTACCCAGACCTCCCTGGGCTATGAGCTGCGCCACCAGCTGAACGACACCTGGGCGCTGGAGCAGGATTTCCGCTATAGCCAGCTGGATCTCGACCTGATCAGCAGCTACATCCTCTATCAGTCCTCGGCGCGCGAAGGACAGCGGGGGCTGCTGTACCGCGAGGGCACCATCGACAGCTATACCGTCGACAATCGGGCCATCGGCAAGTGGTATGGCGAGCGCACCGAGAACACCTTGCTGCTGGGCGTGGATTATCAGAATCTGAGCCTGTCGGGCAAGGAAGCGGATGACTATGCCTTCGGCGATCCGATCGATCTGTTTGACCCGCAATACGGCAATTACACCGCCTTGAGCGATGACCAGGTCACGCGGCGCGATATCGACAAGGAGCAGATCGGCCTCTACGTGCAGGATCAGCTGCGCATCGACGACATGTGGGTACTGCTGGCGGGGGTGCGCTACGACCAGGCCGAGACCGAGAACGTCAATCAGACGACGGGGTCACGTGAGCGCTCCGATGATGACGAGATCAGCTGGTCGGGCGGGGTGATGTACCTGAGTGATTTCGGTCTCAACCCCTATCTGAGCTATACCGAATCCTTCGAGCCGATCAGCGCGACCGATGATCGCGGTTCGCTCTATGAGCCTCGCGAAGGACGCCAGTGGGAGCTGGGCGCCAAGTACCAGCCCGCCGGCTGGGATGGCTACGTGACGGCGGCTGTCTTTGATCTCACCGAAGACAATACGCTGGTCACCACCGGCGGAATCCAGGTGCAGGAGGGCGAGCGTCAGTCGCGTGGCTTCGAGCTGGAAATGGTCGGTTATCTGACGGACCATCTCAAGCTGACCTCGGCGTATACCTATACCGATGCGCGTCTGGAAGACGATGTGCGTGCCCCGCTGATACCGCGCCACCAGGCCTCCAGCTGGCTGGATTACGCCTTCGAGCGTGGTGCCCTGGAGGGGCTGCGTCTTGGGGCGGGTGCCCGTTATGTCGGCGAATCGGTAGATGGCGATGCCACAGTGCCCGACTATCTGCTGTTCGATGCGATGGTCGGGCATGACTTCACCCGCGAGCTGAGCGCTCAGGTCAATGTCAGCAACCTCACTGACGAGGAATATGTCGCCAGCTGCAGCTACTGGTGCTACTACGGGGAATCCCGCAGCATCATCGGCAGTCTGAGCTATCGCTTCTGATTCCTTGCGCCTTTGCATCATGTCCTTTTGAACGACGACGCCCCGCAGGCATCCGCCTGCGGGGCGTCGTCGTTTCCTGCCGCGTGCCACACTCTCCCGCGACCTGGAGCAGTGGTCATCCCGTGATGCGCCGTCTACATCAACGCCAGATGGTTGTCCCAGTGGGTATTGGCCAGGCGCACCGGCCCCAGCGCCGGCAGCCCGTCCTCATCGATCAGCAGCCATTCTCCGCGACCATTGCTGACCACGAACCCCGCGGGAGTCTCCTGAGTGGCCGGTACTGCCAGCGCCCCCGCACAGTCGGCGAAGTCCAGTGTCGTCTCAAGCTCGCCGGTCTCGAGGTTCCACAGCGTGATCAGGTTGCCCCTGGGGGCAGTGGCCACCGCCAGGTGGCCCTCGGGGGCGATGGCGATGCTCGCGATGTACTGCTTGAACTGAGGGACGTATTCCAGCGGTAGCGGCAATTCCTGCAAGGTCTCGCTGGCGGGGCGTTTCATCACCACCAGGGGGTGATGGTCCGAGGCAGGTCCCTGATACTGATACCCCGCGACGATGGTGCCATCGCGGCTGACATCCAGATGACGCAATGACAGCTGATGATGCGATGGTTCGCCTTGCCAGTGAATCTCGCCCGAGACGCGATCCAGCAGCGTCAGATTGGACTGCATCGACTCCAGATTGAGCTTCACGCGACCGGTCTCCGGGCGCGTGAGAATTCCGCCATTGGCGATGATCAGCTGCCGACCGTCCGGATGAAGACGGACCTCATGCGGGCCGATCCCGCCACTGGCGAACTCGCCAAGTCGCGCGAAGTCGCGATGCATGTCGTAGATCCCGATACGGCCTTCCCCGGAGGTGATGGCGTTCTCGGTGGTGTAGAGCAGACCGCCATCCGGGCTGAACACGCCATGCCCATAGAAGTGGCGGTCCGGCGCGGCTTCGATGCGCGTGATCCGCTCACCGGTCTCGAGATCGAAGACATTGATTTCGGTGCCGGGGCGCCGGGCGAAGATCAGCGCCCAGGGCTTGTGAGGATGGCGGGTGGCGCCATGGGCGCGTTCCTTGATGGGCTGACGCCAGCGCTCCTGTCCCTGGTAACTGGTACAGCTGGCAAAGTGCTGCCCCGTGTCATCGTCACAGGCCGAGATGGCCACCCCGGCTGGCACATGGCCTCGAGCACTGGCGGCATTGTTGCCACCCGCCAGGACCCTGCCGCCGGAGAGCCCCATCAGAGGCGTGCACGCCAGCGCCTTGAGCAGACGGCGGCGCTGACGTGCCTCCGCTGGTTGGGTATCCAGCATGCTGTGTCCTGCTTTGTTCACGCGCTCCACTCCCGAATCAATCGCCATCGGTGCTGTTGAAGCCCAGAGACAGCCCGAGTGCCGGGTTGAGCGTGTCAGCGAAGCCGGCCTGCAGGGTCTCGAGGTGGATCATGGCCTGCTGCAGATCGCCATTGCGCGGGTCGTCGCGCAAGATGCCAGCGAGATCCGCCGGCAGGGCGGCGAAGGCGTCACGCGCATCGGCAAAGTCTCCGGTGGTGGAGGCCACCATGCGCGGGTCGACCTGCTGATTCAGGTAGCCCTGAATGCCTGCGACCTCGTCATTGCCGAGCCAGAGCGTCTCCATCATCGCAAGCGTCGCCCCGATGTTGGCAAGCCCCATGCCGCCACGCCAGGACTCTGCCGCGTAGGGGTTGGCCGTGCCGCCGTTGTCGAGCCCGATCGGGCGGCGCAGCTTGCGGTCCTTGATGGCCTCAAGCTGAACGGTCATCGCGCGTACCAGGGAAAGCACGGCGTCACGTGGATCGCTGAAGGCGCCAGTGCCATCGGCCAGTTGTGGTGCGAACTGCTGCCACTCTTCGAGCAGCGTCTTGCCGGTGCTGGCGGCGTAGGCGGTGTTGGCCGTCATCAGCTCACACCGCCGCGTGTTGGCGGTGAGGGGCGAGTCGGCATAGCGGGCATCGAACAGTTGAAATTCCACACTGCCCAGCCCCTGCATGACGATGGATTGCTCCGCCAAGCCATCGGCCGTGATCGGGGCATCGCCAGCGAGCAGGGCACGTGTCTTGCCTGACACCAGGTCCTTCTTGTCCGGCCAGAAATACAGCTGCCATTGGCGAGAATTCTGCAGGATGGGGCCCATCTCGACCCAGTTGACCTGATTCAGACCCAGCATGGCGCTGCGCCAATCCTCCTTGAGCGTCTCGAGCGTCACGTCACCCTCGGCGGAGCAGAACGCCTGGCTGTGCTGCGAGAGCTGCGTCAGGCGGTTGGCGAGCTGCTGGTGGGCTTCGCTCAAAGTGTCAGCGGCAAACTGGCTGACGGCGTCCGCGCTGGTGGTGTTGGCGCTAGAAGAGTCCGATGCCGCCAGTGTGCTCGTCGACAGCAGTGCGGTACCCAGCAGGGTCATGGCGGAGGTCATCAGCGCCAGGGGCGAGGGCTTGCGCGTGAAAGGTTTCATCGGGATGGCAGCAGTGGTGAAGGTGTCACGGGACATGTCGCGGGATTCCTTGTCAGAACGGCACGCCAGGCGAAAGTCGGGGGCGTGCCAGAGTCGGCTGGCGGGTAGGGGCTGAGTGGAGATCAGAGCGATTCCAGGAAGCGCAGCAGCGCCTGCCGCTGGTCAGTCGGCAACGCCACGACCTTGTCTCGACTGGCCCTGGCTTCCCCGCCATGCCAGAGCACGGCTTCAAGCAGGGTGCGGGCGCGTCCATCATGCAGGAAGCCCGTCGCGGGATTGACCGTCTGCGCCAGGCCGATCCCCCAGAGTGGCGGTGTGCGCCACTCATTGCCGGTAGCCTCGAATTCGCGGCGATCATCTGACAGGCCATCGCCCATGTCATGCAGCAGCATGTCGCTGTAGGGCCAGATCGTCTGGTCAGCCAGTTGGGCGGCCACACCACCGGACGCGGTCGTCAGGCGTGGTCGGTGGCAGCTGGCGCATTCAAGCTCCCGGAACAGTTGCTCGCCTTCGCGCACCGTCGGGTCATCGAGGTCACGTCGTGTCGGCACGGCGAGATTGCGCGAATAGAACGCCACATTGTCCATGACGTTGTCTTCCACCTCGATGGTGCCCCCGTTGGGCAGGTCTGCGCATTTCTGGACCGGCGTGCAATCGGTGGAGCTGACCAGATTCGATGTCAGGCCCATGTCGCCGGCGAACGCCTTGGCGCTTTGCTGGCGAACGTCGGGTTGGCCGGCCTTCCAGCCAAAACGCCCCATGACCTCGTGCTGCTCGGTCAGTGACCAGACGGTATTGGCGCGACCGCTGATGCCATCGCCATCCGCATCCTGCGGGTCGGCCCACTCGAGCAAGGTCTCCTCGCTGACCGCCTCGAGCAGCCCGAGGCCTACCATGCCCGGGGCAAGGCGCGGTGAGAGTGCAATGGGGCCAGGGTCGCCGAAGCCAGCCTCGACCAGGGAATAGCGCGGTTTGCGCAGCAGAACGACCTCTCCATCCGCCAACGGGACGGGCATCTCTTCATGGACGACCTGCATGCGGCCTTCGCGCTCGATACCGGGCACCGCGGCATTCTGCAGCTGAGTGCCATAGACGGGGTGCGGCATCACTCCAGCGATGCGGCGGAATTCACGCTCCTCATCGCTCCAGCTGTCCTCGTGGCTGTCCGGCATGCCCAGGCGCAGGAAGAGGCCCACCGAGGGGTCGCCCTCGGCCGGCAGACTGCCGCGTCCATCCTTGACGTGGCAGTTCTGGCAGGCATTGGTGTTGAACAGCGGACCGAGGCCATCGCGAGCGGTGGTGCTGGCGGGCGCGATCACCCATGGGCTCTTGAAGAAGCTGTTGCCGACGCTGAAGGACAGACGTTGATCGAAGCTCAGGTTCTTGGCCGGCAGGGAATAGGCATTGGTATCGTGCTTGCGCACGCTGCCCTCGCCACCACTCTTCGCGGTGTCCTGCAGTGGCAATGCGGCCAGATAGGCGCTGACGGTCAGCGGTGTCTGGGTGGCCTGTGCTACGCCCTGGGGCAGGGCGGTCAGTGCGATGGCAAGCGACAACGCGTGAAGGATCGGGTGTTTCGGGATGACGTGTGGCATCGATGTAGGTCCTGGCTTGCGCGGTCAGGCTGCGAGTCCATCAGTGGCCTTCGGGCAAGGCACTCTGAAGAATTAGCAGGCGCGCATAAAATGCTGGCACGAAAGCATCAACGCCCGAACCTGTACGAGACAGGTTCGGGCGAGGGGGCTGCGCGGCCATGGGCGGTTTCATCACCGCCCATGGCCTGGCAATCTCGGGTGAGTGCCTAGAATTCGTGATCTGCGGTATCGGCCTTCAGTCCGCTGATGCCGACGTCGTTGGCAATCTCTTCGATCAGGCGCGTCTGCGCGACCAGGTCTTCGATGCTGGCATTGATGATCTCGGCACCCTCGGCATTGCCCGGGGCGATCATCTGATCAAACTTCATGCCGTCTTCGGCGTCTGCCGTATCCACCATCACCTGCAGCTGGCCCATGGTGGTGTCCAGCGCCTCGTGCATCTTCTCGGCCAGCTCCGGGTCATTCTGGGCGACGAGTGCGTGCAATGACGGGCCTTCGAAGGTACGGCCATCCAGCGTCACGTACGTGCCTTCATAGACGTTCTGGATGCCCTTGGCATTGTAGAAGTGCGAGTAGTGGGTGTTGTCGGAGAAGCAGTCGTGCTCGTCCTCGAAGGAATTGGCTTCCAGCGCGACCTTCATGCGCTCACCGGCCAGCTCGCCCAGTGACAGGGAGCCCATGCCGAACAGCATCTTCTCGAGGCCTTCACCGGCCGGCAGGGAGGTCAGCTCGGCGCGATAGTTGTCCTTGTCGCCCTGTGCCCACTGGCCGACCATGTATTCCAGGTCATTGATCAGCAGGTCATTGGCCGCCAGCAGGTAGGCGCCACGGCGGTCACAGTTGCCGCCGGTGCAGTCCTCTCCCTTGGCATAGTCCGACGCCGGACGCTCGCCTGCGCCAGACTCGAAGCCATGCATGTCCTGGCCCCAGAGCAGGAATTCGATGGCGTGGTAGCCGCTGGCCACGTTGGCCTCGAATCCGCCCAGCTCGTTCAGGGAGGCCAGCAGCTCCGGGGTGATCTCGGTAGTGTCGATCTTGTCGGCACCGATCTGCACGCTGTCATTGGCGATGATGTTGGCGCTGGCGCCCGGGTTGCCCAGTTCCGCCTGATAGCCGTCGCCTTCGACGTAGTCGATCAGGCCTTCATCCAGCGGCCAGGCATTCAGCTGACCTTCCCAGTCATCGACGATGGCATTGCCGAAGCGGAAGACTTCACTCTGCTGGTACGCCACGCGCGCCTGTTTCCAGGCAGTGCGAGCCGCGGCAAGCGTCGCCTCGGACGGAGCTTCGATCAGCGCGGCGTTGGCGGCGCGCAGGGCATTGGCGCTGGCCAGGGCATCGCTGTAGGTGGCATGGGCCACGTTGGCGTACTGGTCAACGACGGCTTCAGCGCTCACCTTGCGATCATCGTGTGCATGGCCTTCATGCGCCTGGGCGGCAGAGCCGATCAGTGCCACGGAGAGCGCGATGGCGGCAGCCAGCGGCTTGCGAGCGATAGGGCGGAAATGTGCGGACATGAGGTTCCCTTGAACAGTCTTTTATTATGCAGATCGCGTGACGCGATGTCGTGAAGGCTCGACGCGACGGTGACAGGTGTCATGTCGTGCTCGGTGTCGCGTGGCCCACCTCTGACGGAATCATATTGAGAACCTTTATTATTTGCAATCGTCCAGAGTCAGTCAGGCAACTCAGCAGTGCGTTCCGTGCAATGCAGGATGCCTGTCTTCTCGAGACTCGCCACATGAGGGACGAGGCCTCCGCTGCCTTGGTGGCGGGCGCGCCCTTGAGTGGCAAGCGGGACTGTCACGTCAGTCCTGCCGCCTGGATCAGGGCCTGCGTGTAGTCCTCCCTCGGATTGCCCAGCACTTCGGTAGTCGTCCCGCTCTCCACCAGCTTGCCTTCGCGCAACACCATCACGCGGTGGGCCAGGGCCCTCACCACGGCCAGATCATGACTGATGAACAGGTAGCTGAGGCCATGACGCGCCTGCAGGTCGCGCAGCAGGGCGATGAGTTGCTTCTGGACGCTGCGATCCAGCGCCGAGGTGGGTTCATCCAGCACCAGCAGGTGAGGTTCGAGAATCAGGGCGCGGGCCAGCGAGATGCGTTGGCGTTGCCCGCCGGAGAACTCGTGAGGATAGCGATCGGCGCACTCGGCAGGCAGCTCGACCTCGCGCATGACCTGCGTCACGCGCTGGCGTACCTCGTCCTCTGAGAGCTCAGGCTGATGAAAGCGCAGGCCTTCACTGATGATGTCCGTGACGGGCATGCGCGGCGAGAGCGAGCCATAGGGGTCCTGGAAGACGATCTGCATCTGGCGTCGCTTGTGACGCAGGGCGTTGCGATCCAGCGTATCGATACGGGCATTCTCCAGACGAATCTCACCGCGTGCGGCCTGCAGCTTCAAGAGCGCCAGGGCGAGGGTGGTCTTGCCGGAGCCCGACTCGCCCACGATCCCGAGGGTCTCCCCGCGCGCGAGGGTCAGATCCAGCGGCTGAAGCGCGATGAAATCCGCTGGACGTTTCTGGAACAGCTTGCGAGGACGCGAGAAGCGCACCTCCAGATCACGTGCTTCCAGAACGGGCGTGCCCGCATCCTCAGGGTCGAGTGGCGCGGCCACCCCTTCAGGCTCGGCGGCCAGCAGTTCGCGGGTATACGGGTGGCTGGGAGAATCGAAGACCTCTGACACCGGCCCTTGCTCGATGCATTCGCCTTCCCGCATCACGATGACCCGGTCTGCATGGCGGCGGACCAGATTGAGGTCATGGCTGATCAGGATCATGGCCATGCCCTGGTCTCGCCGCAGTCTGTCGAGCAGAGCGAGGATGTCCTGCTGCACCGTGACGTCCAGCGCCGTGGTGGGCTCGTCGGCGATCATCAAAGGCGGCTGATTGGCCATCGCCATGGCGATCATCACGCGTTGGCGCTGACCGCCAGAGAGCTGATGCGGCCAGGCCTCAAGGAGTTCTTCCGGGCGAGGCAGCTGAACCTGCTTGAGCAGCTCGATCACTCGCTGGCGTGCCGCATGGCCACGCAGGCCCTGATGCAGCCGCAGGCTCTCGCTGATCTGGTCGCCGACTCGGGCCAGGGGGTTGAGGGATGTCATCGGTTCCTGGAACACGAAGCCGATCCGGTTGCCGCGCACGCGTTGCCATTGGCGGCTCGTCAGGGCTGACAGATCCAGCCTCTCTCCCTCGAGCGTGGTGAACTCCCGCGTGCCGGTGACATGGGCATGCCCCGGCAGCAGGCCGAGACTTGCCAGCAGGCTTACTGACTTGCCCGAGCCGGATTCGCCGACGATGGCCAGACATTCGCCGCGCTTCACCTCCAGCGACAGATGTCTGACGACAGGTGTCTTGCCAAAGCGGATGCAGAGATCGTCCAGCCGCAGCACGCAGTGATCCCGGGAGCGCGGCTCGGCGTTGGCTGCTGTCGTGGCTTCATGCATTGACTGACTCATGCGTCCTGCTCCCGGGCACTGATATGACGTGGGTCGAAGGCATCGCGCAGCCCTTCACCGATGAAGACCAGCAGGGTCAGCATGATGCCGAGACTGAGAAATGCCGTCATGCCAAGCCAGGGGGCCTGGAGATTGTTCTTGCCCTGCGCGACCAGTTCGCCCAGCGACGGGGAGCCTGCCGGCAACCCGAAGCCCAGGAAGTCCAGCGCGGTCAGGGTCGTGATGGCGCCCGTGAACAGGAAGGGGATGAAGGTCAGGGTGGCGACCATCGCATTGGGCAGTACATGACGCCACATGATGAGACGTGAGGGCAGGCCCATGGCGCGGGCCGCGCGCACATACTCCAGATTTCGCGCACGCAGGAATTCGGCGCGCACGATATCGACGATCCCCAGCCACGAGAACAGCAGCATGATGCCGGTCAGCCACCAGAGATTGGGTTCCACGATGCTGGCCAGGATGATCAACAGGAACAGCACCGGCAGTCCAGACCAGATCTCGATCAAGCGCTGCCCGATCAGATCGACCTTGCCGCCGAAATAGCCCTGAACGCCACCGATCAGCACGCCCAGCACGATGGAACCGGCGGTCAGCACCAGAGCGAAGAGGACCGACAGGCGGAAGCCGTAGATCACCCGCGCCAGCACGTCCCGTCCCTGATCATCCGTGCCAAGCCAATGACGGGTATTGGGAGCCGAAGGCGCGGGAGACCCCAGGTTGAGATCCAGGGTGTCATAGGAATACGGGATCAGAGTGTTGAGCATGAAGCCCTGCGCCGCGATGGCGTCGATCACATAGGGATCGCGATAATCCGTGGCGGTCGGCAGGAAGCCGCCGAAGGTCGTTTCCGGATACTCCTTGAGCATCGGCAGGTAGAGCTCGTCCTGATAGGAGACCAGCAGTGGGCGGTCATTGGCGATCAGTTCCGCCCCGAGCGACAGAATGAACAGCACGCCGAAGATCAGCAGTGACCACCAGGCGCGCCGGTTGTCACGAAACGCCGTGATACGCCGCCGCGTGATGGGCGACAGGCGCGAGCGGTGCAGGCGTTCCGGCACGTCCTGGACGACGTTGGTCTCCCCTTGAAGGGGTGTGTCGTGACGCATCTCAAGCCTCCCGGGTCGCGAAGTCGATGCGCGGGTCGATCCACACATACATCAGGTCTGATACCAGTTTCAGGATCAGGCCAATCAGGGTGTACAGGTACAGGGTGCCGAAGATCAGCGGATAGTCGCGCTGCAGTACCGCCTCGAAGCCCAGCAGGCCCAGGCCATCGAGAGAGAAGATGACCTCGATCAGCAGCGAGCCGGTGAAGAAGATGCCGACCAGCGCCGCCGGCAGCCCCGCGATGATGATCAGCATGGCGTTGCGGAAGACATGTCCGTAGAGAATGCGGTTCTCGCTGGCCCCCTTGGCGCGTGCCGTCAGCACGTACTGCTTGTGGATCTCATCCAGGAAGCTGTTCTTGGTCAGCATCGTCAGGGTGGCGAAGCTGCCGATGGCGGAGGCCAGCACGGGAAGGGCGATGTGATGGAAATAATCGAGGACCTTGCCAAGCGTCGAGAGCTCCTCGAAATCCGGGGAGGTCAGCCCCCTGAGCGGGAACCAGTCGAGATAGCTGCCGCCGGCGAACACCACGATCAACAGGATCGCGAACAGGAAGCCCGGAATCGCGTAGCCGACGATGACGACACCCGAGGTCCAGACATCGAAGCGTGAGCCATGCACCAGTGCCTTGCGAATGCCCAGTGGAATCGACACCAGATAGACCAGCAGCGTCGTCCACAGGCCCAGGGAAATCGAGACGGGGAGTCGCTCCAGCATCAGGTCGATCACCGGGCGGTCGCGGAAGAAGCTATCGCCGAAATCGAACTGCGCGTAGTCGACCACCATGTCGCGGAAGCGCTCCCAGGCGGGCTTGTCGAAGCCGAATTGCTGCTCCAGCTCGGCGATTAGGGCCGGGTCGACTCCCGAGGCTCCGCGATAGGTGGAACTGGTGCCGGAGCCGCTGGTGACGCCATCGCCACCCCCACTGTTCAGCCGTGTGCTGGCCCCGGCGCTGAGGCCGTCAAGACGCGACATCAGCTGCTCGATGGGCCCGCCAGGAGCCGCCTGGACGATCAGGAAATTCAGCAACAGGATTCCAAGCAGTGTCGGAATCATCAACAGGACTCGGCGCAGAATATAGGCACCCAAGAGCAATCTCCCTGCGTATCATGCGGCCGCCCTGTGCGGGGCGGTCCGGATGGCATCGTGTTCATTCATGGTTGAGCAATCGCCGGGGCGAGCCTTGCAGACGCCCCATGTCGGTCGTGCTGGCCAATGCCGAGGGATGCGCGGCAGTTGGCCATCTTCACGCGAGTGTTTCAGTCGTCTGACTCGTCATCAGCCTCAGCCCCAGGGACGATCCACCAGCTGTCCAGGCTCAGCAGATACTCCGGGAACGGCTGCGGATAGCCGAACTTGTCCCACAGCGCGATGCGAGTCGCCGCGAGATGCCACTGCGGCACGACATGGAAGCCCCAGCGCAGCACGCGATCCAGTGCTCGTGTGGCGCTCAGCAGATCTTCGCGGGTCTGGGCCTGGATCAGGGCATCGGTGAGTGCATCGATGACCGGACTCTTCAGGCCGATCAGGTTGCGCGAGCCGGCGACATCGGCGTAGTCACTCGTCCAGTACTCGCGCTGTTCGCTGCCGGGACTGTTGGACTGGGGGTAACTGCCGACCACGACATCGAAATCGAAGCTTCGCCGACGATTGATGTACTGGTTGACGTCGACGGTGCGGATACGCGCCTGGATGCCGATGCGTGCCAGATTGCGAATCCACGGCTGGATGACCCGTTCGAACTGGGTGTCGTAGTTGAGGACTTCCAGTGTCAGCGGCTTGCCCGTCTCGTGATTGACCAGCTGGCCATCCGCGACGCGATAGCCAGCGTCCCGAAGCAGGTTGAGTGCCTTGCGCAGCCGCGGGCGCAGTTCCGTGGGCTCATCGATGGGCAGCGGGTCGCGGAAGACGGCGGCGGGCAACTGGTCCTTGAACGGCTCAAGCAGGGCCAGTTCCCGTCCTTCAGGCAGGCCATTCGCGGCCATGTCCGAATTCTCGAAATAGCTGTGGGTCTGCTGGTAGGCGCCGTAGAAGAGATTGCGGTTGACCCAGTCGAAATCGAAGACCAGTGCCAGGGCTTCGCGTACCCGCGGGTCCTGGAAGCGCGCGCGGCGTTCATTGAGCACGAAGCCCTGCATGCCGGCAGGATTGCTGTCCGGGACCTCCAGCTTCTTCAGACGCCCGTCTCTGAGCGCAGGCGTGTCATAGACCGTCGCCCAGTTCTTGGCGCTGCTCTCTACATGCAGGTCAATGCTGCCGGCCTTGAAGGCCTCCAGCGACACGCTCTGGTCGCGGTAATAGTCATAGACCAGTGTCTGGATGTTATGGCGCCCCTTGTTGACGGGCAGGTCCTTGCCCCAGTAATCCGCGACACGCTCATAGCGTACCTGGCGTCCGGCATCCAGCGAGGCCATGCGGTACGGCCCTGAGCCAAGCGGCAGTTCCAGCGTGGCGCGGGTGAAATCACGTGTCTTCCAGTAATGCTCGGGCAGTACCGGCAGCTGACCGATGATCAAGGGCAGCTCGCGGGCGGCGTCGGGGGCCATGTCAAAGCGAACGGTATCGGTGTCGATCAGGCTGACGCGAGTGACATCGTGGTAGTAGCTCTTGAAGAAGGGCAGGCCATCCTTCATCAGCAGACGATAGGTGAAGACGACATCCTCGGCGGTGACGGGTTCCCCATCATGAAAGCGTGCGCGGGGATCGATATCGAACTCGATGGCACTGCGGTCTTCTGCCAGTCGGATCCCGCTGGCCAGCAGGCCATATTCAGTGAAGGGTTCATCGGCAGACTGGGTGAGCAGGGTGTCATAGATCAACCCGCCGAAATAATTGAGCCCTGCCACCGAGTTGCCCTTGAGGATGAAGGGGTTGGTGGAGTCGAAGCTGCCGATGGCGGCGCGAGTCATGCGTCCGCCGATGGGGGCGTCAGGATTCACGTAGGGGAAGTGCGTGAAGCCTGCCGGATGTGCCGGTTCGCCATAGATGGCCAGTCCGTGCACGGTCGGCACGTCCAGGGGGGCCACGGGAGTCTTCTGATCAGTGGTCCGCGATGAGGATGCATGCGCCGGTGCAATGGCGGAGAGAATCAGAGCCCCGAGGCACAGTGCACGAAGTAGGCGTGCATGCCGAGGGATAAGAGAAGCAGCCTGCATCAAAGGACATCCTTGAATGGGGGATCATGGCGCGAAGGGCCAGGTGACAATGTCGGGCGGCACTGGTGGACACAAGGCAGGCAAGTCAACTCACTGCCAGGGGGTCCGCAAGCATCGACCTCGCCAAGAGTATCGAAGTTCCCCGTTATCGACCATTGTTCGGCCACGACGAGGGCGACTGACTGGTGTCAGTGCCGGCGTTTCAGTGTCTGTTGTTGCCTCGCGGTGTCGGTCACCGGGTGTCGGCCACCGAGTGTCGGTCACCGAGTGTCGGCCACCGAGTGCTGGAGGAGTCCAGGCTGACAGGTGCCTGATATCAAGACGCCCCCGCCATGGAGCATGGCGGGGGCGTCTTGATGTTGCGTACGCGCTGCGTAGGCGATGGCGCTCAGTTGGCGCTGTAGAGCGTCAGCATCTGGCCCGGACGCAGATAATCGGCGGAAGAGAGCTTGTTCCAACGCGCGATCTGGCGGGTGGTGACATTGTGACGCGCCGCAATCACCGACAGCGAATCGCCACGCTTGACGCGCACCTTCTTGAGGCCGTTGGCTTCTGCGAGTTGCGCCGCTGCCACGCCGCGAGTGGCGTCAGGCACCAATAGAGGCTGACCGACCCGGATGGTGTTGCCGCTCAGGCGATTCTTCTGCTTGAGCTCCGCCAGTGTCAGTCCACTGCGCCGGGCGATGACCGACAGGCTGTCGCCACGCTGGACACGGTACTCCGCCCAGCTTTCGCGGGTCTCTTGCGGCAGGGTCTCAAGCTTGCTGAGGAAGGTGTCACGTGCCGTGGCCGGAATCACCAGCGAGCTGTCTCCCGGACTTGTCGCCCACCGCTTGTACGCGGGATTCAGGGTGCGCAGCTCGCTTTCGCTGATGCCAGCCAGTCTGGCGGCAACGGAAAGGTCAAGCTGGCCCCGGGTATCGACAGCGGCGATTTCCGGGGTGTCCGGAATCGCCGGCAGATTCAGACCGTACTCTTCGGGTTCACGGATCACCGCAGCCAGCGCCAGCAGCTTGGGCACGTACTCCATGGTCTCGCTGGGCAGCTTGATGTTCCAGTAATCCTCATCCCCTGAGCCGGCACGTCGGCGCGCGCGGTTCACGGTGCCGGCGCCGGCGTTGTAGGCGGCCAGCGCAAGTTCCCAGTCTCCGTCGTACCAGCGCTCGCCCTGGGACTGCAGATAATCCAGTGCGGCATCGGTGGCCATCAGGACGTCCTTGCGGCCGTCGTACCAGCGGTTGCGGGTCAGGCCCATGGCATCGCCGGTCTGGGGCATGAACTGCCACATGCCGGTGGCGCCGCCGGGGTGGGCGGCATCCGGATCATAGGCACTCTCGATGAAAGGCAGCAGGGCAAGTTCGGCCGGAAGGCCGCGCGCCTCGGTGCGACGCGTCACATAACGCAGCCAGGGGCGAGCCTGTTCGGCGATACGCTCCACGTGCTCCGGGTGCTCTTCATACCAGTCGATCCATTTGCGTACTCGAGGGCGTCCGGTGTCCTGCTGCAGCTGATAGCCGGCACGCAGGCGCTCCCACACATCATCGTAGCGCGCAGGCACCGCATCGATGGCTTGCATGAAATTCAGAGGAGCGCTCTGATGCACGCTGGTGGGTGTCAGGTCGTCGAGCGCCCGGGAGCTTGCATTGGCAGGAGTCGCCATCAGCGGCAGGCACAGGCCGGCTCCGAGGGAGGCGAGGCGAATCAGGTAACGCAGACGTTCAGCAGTCAGTGGCAGGCGGGCCGGCGTGTCGGCGGCAGATGTCTTGATGACAGAGGTGTCGTCGGTACGGAGGTCTTGCTGATGCATTGACGGAGTACTCTTTGGCGAGCCAGCGTCGGATGGGCACGACACGGGCTCAGCATG
Organism: Cobetia sp. 10Alg 146; assembly: GCF_029846385.1. Lineage (NCBI taxonomy): Bacteria > Pseudomonadati > Pseudomonadota > Gammaproteobacteria > Oceanospirillales > Halomonadaceae > Cobetia > Cobetia sp. 10Alg 146. The sequence continues at coordinate 69,725 of NZ_JARWKT010000004.1, read as the reverse complement.
CCGGACATTCCGGCGCAAACTGTGACTGCGGGGGCTGATCGGGATCACGAGAACCCGACCCGCTGTCACGCGAGACGCCTGCCCATCTTCAGGTCGTGGGCAGGCGCGCGGTCAGCGGGTCTAGAAGCTGTCCTTCCACTGGCGCAGTGCCGTGAAGGCTGCCAGTGACGTGAGGGGCTGGTCCTCTGAGGCAGTGAGGCGCCCTTGCTGGAGCAAGCGTTGTTGCAAGGTGGGGTCATCGCTGCGCAGGAAGGGGTTGATCTGTCTTTCACGCGCGATGCGACTCGGGAGGGTCGGGCGGCCGGTCTCGCGGGCGCGCTCACACTCGGCGATCACCTGATCGCGTTGCGTGTTGTCAGGCTCCGCCGCGCGGGAAAATGCCAGGTTGGCCAGGGTGTACTCGTGAGCCGGGAAGACGAGGGTGTCTTCCGGGAGTGATGCCAGGCGCGTGAGTGACTGGTGCATCTGCTCTGGTGTGCCTTCGAACAGACGGCCACAGCCCGCACTGAAGAGGGTGTCCCCGCAGAACAGCAGCCCCGGCATGCCGGCACTCACGAACGCGATGTGGTCCAGTGTGTGGCCGGGCACTTCCAGGACATCGAACAAGCGTCCCTGCACGCGCACGCTGTCACCATCGGCGACACGCACATCGATTCCCTCGATGGCCGGGTTGTGCGGGCCGACCACGCGAGGGCGGTAGCGCTTGATCAGCTCGGGGAGGCCGCCGGTGTGATCCTGATGGTGGTGAGTGATCAGAATCGTGTCCAGAGTCAGGCCGCGGGTTTCCAGAACCTCGATCACCGGCGTGGCATCACCCGGATCGACGACGGCAACCGTGTCGCTGTCGTCGCTCTGGATCAGCCAGATATAGTTGTCCTGAAAGGCCGCTATGGGCGTAACGCTCATCATGGTGGTCAGGTACTCTTGTCGTGTCGGTATCCCATTGCGTGACGGGGGAGGCTGCCGGTGACGTGACCGAATGAAAGAACTTGGCAGTTCCGTCCCGCTGGCGATTGGCGCAAGCCTTCGCCAGGCATATGGTGGATACGATGTCTTCAAGTGATGTCGAGGCCATTGCTCACGGAGGTTTTGGCGTGGCATCGACGATGCGATTTCTCATCGGACAGCCCGGGGCGTTCATCGCCGCTCTTTTCCGGGGTGTCTGGCGTTGGCAGCGCGCAAGCGGCTGGCGTATCGCCATGCAAAGGCGTAAAGCCTGCCGAGCAAGCGGGTAAGTGTCAAACCTCTTGTGGTGTGAGAATGTAGAAGTGTGTGACATCTTGCTTGCGCGTGGGGCGCTCCCCCATGAAAGAGACGGGAGATGCAGGGATGTGGAAAAGTCGCTCACGCGGGGCGGATTCCGCTGCGCAACTCACCCCGGAAGCGCGTCGCCGACAGCACGCGCGGCTGCTGGGCGCCCACGTGCGAGCGATGCGCGCCTTTCTTGAAGGGGCGGACGGCAAGGACATTCTCATCGCCGAGCGCGAGATGTTGACGCCACTGTTCGAGCGTTGCTTCGGCTTCCACAGTCTGTGTCTGGGGCCGGGAGACAATGACCTGCTCTCCTTGTCTCCCATCCGGCATGCCATCCATTGGGCGCCGGAGCCCGCCCTGGCCCAGTCGCCATCGACCCTCATCTGCCCGCTCACTCAGCTGGCCCTGCCAGATGAAAGCATGGACATGGTGATGATCCATCATCTGCTGGAGGTCGCACCGGAGCCTCATCGCCTCTTGCGCGAAGCGGCGCGTGTCCTGCGCTCCAGCGGTTGTCTGATCATCGTCGCCTGGCAGCCGATGTCCGGGGAAGGGCTGCTGCGCCTCGACCCCCGGCGGCGGCACATCACTCCCTGGGAAGGCAGCTGGCGCACCCCGGCGGCGCTCAGGGACTGGTTGGCCTTCGTGGACTTCGAGATCGAGCGTATCGACTACGCGGGGTTTCACCTGCCTGGCTTGCGCCTGCGCCATGGTTGGCTCGAGCGGATGGGACGCCGTTACAACCTGCCTCTGGGCAGCCTGATGCTGATACGGGCCCGTCGCAATGTCGGGTACGTGCAGCCTCTGAATGCCAAGCGCTCACGCGTGGCGATTCCCGGTGTCGCCATCGGGCAGGTGACCCGCCTGCATTCACGCGACAATCATGACTCCCGTTCGTCGGATGACTCGGGCAAGGTGTGAGCCGTGCAGGGCATGCCGACACGCCGTCCGTGTCGCCAGGTGGGCTGACATGGACTGTAAGGACACACAGGTCGCTTTGCCGCTATCCGGCATGAGCGGTTAGAATGTCGCCCTGGCAGCAAGCCCGCGTCGAAGTGACGTCGCGTCGTGTCATTGCCTGTGTCCTGTCCTTTCTCCAAGAGTGTTCCCCTGTGAGTCACAGTGTCTCCTCGTCCGATCTCGCCAATGATGCCTCCTCAGCCGCCCCCAGCCCTCGGGTGATCATCCACACCGATGGTGCCTGCCGGGGAAATCCCGGCCCGGGAGGGTGGGGAGCCATTCTCGTCAGTGGCAAGCATCGCAAGGAACTCAAGGGCAGCGAACAGGACACCACCAACAATCGCATGGAGCTGATGGCCGCCATCGAGGCCCTGAAGGCGTTGACCCGGCGCTGTGACGTGGTGCTGTGGACGGACTCCGAATACGTCAAGAATGGCATCACCAAGTGGGTCCATGGCTGGGTCAAGCGCGGCTGGAAGACGGCTGCCAAGCAACCGGTCAAGAATGAGGCGCTGTGGAAGGCGTTGCTGGAACAGAGTCAGCGTCATGATATCGAGTGGCGCTGGGTCAAGGGCCACAGTGGCGACGAAGGCAATGAACGTGCCGATAGCCTTGCCAATGAAGCGATCGATGAGATGCAGTCACGCCGTTGAGCACGCGGCCACTGGCCCGGCAGCTCAGAGTCAGGTGCCACCGAGTCACAAACCTCAGCGTCAGAAGCACCAGCGTCGGATACATCAGGACCAGTGTCTTCAGAGCCAAGTTCACCCGGACCCGTTCACCAGGTCCCGTTCACCAAGAGGTCTGAGATGCGTCAGATTATTCTCGATACCGAAACGACCGGTATCGACCCGAAGGAAGGCCACCGTCTGATCGAGATCGGTGCGGTGGAGATGATCAATCGCCGTTTGACGGGGCGCACTTATCACCAGTACATCAATCCGGAACGATTGATCGATGAAGAGGCGATCGGCGTCCACGGCATCACCGATGAACGGGTCGCCAATGAGCCGGTCTTCGCGGACGTGGCGGATGCCTTCTGGGAGTTCATCAAGGGCGCCCAGCTCGTCATTCACAACGCGCCCTTTGACGTCGGCTTCATTGATCATGAATTCGGCCTGATCAATCCACGGCGTAGCCAGCCGCTGGGGCCGGTGGCGGAACACTGCGCGATCCTCGATACCCTGAAGCTCGCCCGTGAGAAGCACCCCGGTCAGCGCAATAACCTGGATGCGCTGTGCAAGCGCTACGATATCGACAATGGGCACCGCGTGCTGCACGGTGCCTTGCTGGATGCGGAGATCCTCGGCGACGTCTATCTGGCGATGACCGGCGGGCAGACGGCGCTCGGGCTGGACGACATAGACGATGGCGATGAGGGAGAGGGCGGCATTGTCGGGGTGCGTCGCCTTCGGGCGGACCGCCCGCGTCTGGTCACGCCCGGGCTCTCGGCGCTGGAGCTTGAGCGCCATGCTGCCTGGTGCGAGGAAATTCGTGCCAAGACAGAATGTGCCTTTGACAAGGTGGCGATCGACGCGCTGGGCAGCCTCGACGGCAGAGGCAACCCGGGAGGCGCTGTCTGATGCTGATACGTGATCTGTCACGAGTGAACCAGCGTCAGGGGTACCTGATTCGCATCGGGCGCGACGGGGTCGCCCCGGCGCCCGATGGCGGCATCATTCAACCGCCATGCGACTGGCCATCCGGCGCGATTGCACTGGGAGAGTGGCAGGGGGCGCCGATCGCCGTGCTTGGCGAGAATGGGTCTTCCGAGTGGCCAGGCGCTCGGCAATGGTTGCATTCACTGCCCAGAGAGCAGTTCCCGCTGCTCTCAAGTGCCCTGCAGGTGCTCAAGTGGGCGCGGGACCATCGTTTCTGTGGACGTTGTGGCAAGCGAATGAAACGTCTGGAACATGAGTTCGCGATGCACTGTACCGGCTGCCAGCATCGCAGCTATCCGCGAATCTCACCCTGCATCATCACGCTGATCACGCGTGGGCGTGAGTTGCTGCTGGCACGCAGTCCGCGTTTCGGGCCCGGCATGTACTCGACCCTGGCCGGTTTCATCGAAGCCGGGGAAAGCGCCGAGGAAGCGGTGAGGCGCGAGGTCCTGGAAGAAGTGGGTGTCGAGGTCGGGCGCGTGAGTTACTTCCAGAGCCAATCCTGGCCATTTCCTCACTCCTTCATGTTGGGATACTACGCCGAATATGCGGGCGGGGAGATCGCCATTGATGGCCATGAGATAGAGGATGCCCAGTGGTTCACACCTGAATCCTTGCCTGGCTTGCCGCCGAAGTTCTCGATCTCGCATGCCTTGATCGACAACTTCCTGCGCTCGGTGGCCAGCGGCCGCTGACGCCTGGCACTCCGGGCTGCCAATGAAAACGCCCCTGCCAATGGCAGGGGCGTTTTCATTGGCGGTATCGCTCATCGAGCGATACCGATCAGCAGAGGTCACATCCGCTGTTCTGCCGTCACTTGTTCGGGAAGAGAGAGGTCAGCTTGGTGGCCAGCATGATGTTGCCGGTCGCTTTCAGGCGGCCCGTCATGAAGGCCTGCATGCCGTCGACTTCGCCCTTCATCACGCCCTTGAGGGTATCGCTGTCAGTGGACAGCGTGACGGACGGATCGTCGTGCTCCCCTTCGCCCACGTCCAGGGTGCCATCCTTGACGACCATGTAGTAGTCATCACTGTCGGTGATGTTGAACTGGAAGACGTCGTTCATGCCCTTGGCGGCGTCCGGGTTGAAGCGACTTTTCAGCATCTCGATGACGGCGTTGGCGTCTGCCATGGCAATATTCCTTTTCAATGGTGAAGGCTGGGAAAGTGGATATGGGGTTCAGCACTTTCAAGGCTGTGCATCAGACTATTTCAAACGATCGTTCCAATCAAGCGCCGAAGATGATCTCCTCCGTTGCAGCGGCCCTTGCGCTGACCGGATCAACCCGCGTTGTGCCACCCTGTCTCGCAGCGCCGTGCTCGCCTTGCAGAGAGGGTCATTTGCCCCCATGTAGCAGGAATCTCACAGCTGGCCTGGTGGCCGCTAAAGTCGTTGTCCGTCAGACAGATCCGTGCAGGTCGCGGTGTCCGACGACACCCATGTCGTTCAGGAGCAAGTGCATGCAATGGTTATCGGAATATGGCCTCTTTCTCGCCGAGGCAGTCACGGTGGTGGTGGCCATTGGGGCGATCATCCTCATGATCGTGCGTGCCCGTCACGGGGACAGTGGTGAGCGCGAGGCTCGCCTCAAGATTCGCCCCTGGCATGAGCGCATGCAGCACCTCCAGCGGGAATTGGGACAGGCCGGGTTGGAAGATGCCGAGCGCACCGCCAATGCCAAGGCACGTGCCAAGAAGGAGAAGCAGGAGGCCAAGTCTCTCAAGAAGGCGCTCAAGGCCAAGGCGAAGCGCAAGCCTTCCGATGACGTTCAGGAACAGGACTCCACTGCCGGGCGTCGGGTGTTCGTGCTCGACTTCGTCGGCGATATTAAGGCGACGGGAGTGGAAAGCCTCGCCGAGCAAGTCACCGCGCTGGAAGGCGTGCTGACCGACAAGGATGAAGTGGTACTGCGACTGGAATCTGGTGGTGGCCTGGTGCACGCCTACGGTCTGGCCGCCGCACAGCTGGATCGTCTGCGTGCGGCTGGCGCGCGTCTGACAATTACCGTCGACAAGGTGGCCGCGAGTGGCGGGTACATGATGGCGTGTGCCGCTGATCACGTCGTGGCAGCGCCGTTTGCCGTGATAGGGTCCATCGGCGTCGTGGCACAGGTGCCCAATGTGCACCGTCTTCTCAAGAAGCACGATGTCGATGTGGAGATCCTGACGGCTGGGCGTTACAAGCGAACGCTGACGATGCTGGGGGAGAATACGGAAGAAGGGCGTGAAAAGTTCCTGTCTGACCTGGCCCGCACCCATGACCTGTTCAAGCAGCACGTCGGTAGCCGTCGTCCGCAACTGGATGTGGAGGCTGTGTCACAAGGGGACATCTGGTATGGCAGCGAGGCAATCGCGATCGGTCTGATCGATGAGGTAGGCACAAGTCAGGCGCTGCTGGCCGGCTATCTCAAGCAGGATCTCAAGATATTTGAAGTCAGTCTTGAAAAGCCGCGTCGCATGATGGATCGATTCGGGAAGGGGGTGACGCTGAGTCTGGATCGTGTGCTTGACCGCGTGCTGGAGCGCAATGTCGAGTCACGCTGGCAGCAGCACTGAGAACTTCGCGAATCGTGATCTGCAGGCGGAAGGCTCTGCTCGAATGCAAGTCTGCGGGCAATGGCGGCCATTCCCTGGCCATCCGTCAAACGAGGAGCGAGGAAGGTGCGAGAGACCCGGTGATGTTGCGGGTCTGGCTCAGCCTGGTCATGGCATCACGTCGTGACATGGCGTGACCGGATGATCCGATGGCTTCCCTCAAGGGCGTCAGTCTTCGACTGGCGCCCTTTTTCAGCGATAGAGTTGTTGAAGCGTGCGGATCACGCCTGCAGCGTTGGGGCCCAGCAGTGAGTAGTAGATGGTCTGTGACGCCCGGCGAGTCCGCACCATGCCTTCGCGACGCAGAATGGCCAGATGCTGCGACAGGGCTGACTGGGAAAGTTCGAGACGTGAATTCAGTTCACTGACCGACATTTCGCTTTCACTGAGCAGGCAGAGAATTCGCAAGCGATTTTCATTGCCCATCGCCTTCAACAGGGCAGTGGCTTCCTCGATCACGCGATCACCTGCCTGGTGTAGCGTGATGACATCATCTTGCGCAGGCATGGCGGGTTTCCTCGCGGTTGAGACCTTGGCATTCATTGGTGAGCTCCGGTGCTGTCTGGGGGATTCCATCATCAGATTGGCCGTCCTTGTGGTGTCAGGCATGAAGTATCCTTGTTTTAGTGAATCATCAATAACTCCGCGTGCTACGTCCAAGGCAATATTAAACGATAAATCATCGAGGGTGGCCTGATCAGGGGTGGACTTTTCCTTTTCCTGACGCTGGTCGACATACGGTCGTTCGTTTCACTGCGTGTCGATGACGTCATACGACGAACTGACCAGGGTTGGATGCCTCATCTGACATTCACACGGTCGGGTTTTGGCCTAAGGTTCTGATAGTGCGCAAGCGCGTCACCTGCCATCAACGTGGTAGGACACTTGGGGTCGCCAGCTGCCGGCATCTTCCAGGCGCAGTCCTGAGTCGAAGGCGCGTAAGGCGTGATACTGCTTTCTGATGGCAACGCCATGCCATGAACCCCGTGCCAGCATCGTCAACGAGGTAAGCCATGCCTGAGACCGCCAAGCGATCCGCACGCGAGCACTACGAATCACTTGTCTCGCGTGCCAATCAAGCGCCAGAGGACTTCTGGGCTGAGCAGGCCAGGCGCATCGTCTGGTTCCGTGATCCATCGACCATCCTGGCCTGGGATGCCCAGGAGCACGCCCGTTGGTTCATTGATGGCGAGATGAATATCTGTCATGCCGCGCTGGACCATCACGTGGCCAATGGCCGCGGGGATCAGGTGGCGCTCTACTGGGACTCTCCCGTCACTGACAGCAAGTGCCAGTACACCTATCGAGAGCTTCGCGACGAAGTGGCCAGGCTGGCGGGTGCCCTGCGTGACAAGGGGGTCGAGAAGGGTGATCGCGTGATCATCTACATGCCGATGGTGGCGGAGGCCGCGATGGCGATGCTGGCCTGCGCACGCCTGGGAGCGGTGCATTCCGTGGTCTTCGGAGGATTCTCCCCCAAGGAGCTGGCCGTACGGATCGATGATGCGACGCCCAAGGTCATCCTGGCGGCCTCCTGTGGCATCGAGGTCGACCGTGTCATTCCCTACAAGCCGTGGCTGGATGAGGCGATCGAACTTGCGACGCATACGCCAGAGGCCTGCCTGATCCTGCAGCGTGAGCAGCAACGAGCCACCCTGGGGCCGCGAGACCACGATTGGCAGGAATGTCTGGCGCATGCTCAGGCCACGGAAGCGGTCAGCATGCTGGGAAGCGAGCCGCTTTATATCCTCTATACCTCAGGCACCACCGGGACGCCCAAGGGTGTGGTGCGCGATCACGCCGGCTACGCCGTGGCACTGCATTACTCCATGGAAATTCTCTACGGGACCCGCCCGGGGGACACCTTCATGGCAGCCTCCGATATCGGCTGGGTCGTGGGGCATTCCTATATCGTCTATGGCCCGTTGCTGATGGGAGCCTCGACGGTCATGTATGAAGGCAAGCCGGTCAGGACGCCGGATGCCGGAGCCTTCTGGCGCTTGATCGAGGAGTATCGGATCAACTGCTTCTTCACGGCACCGACCGCCTTCAGAGCCATCAAGAAGGAAGACCCCGACGCCAGCCTGATGGCCGGGCGTGACCTGTCCAGTCTGCGCAGCCTGTTCCTGGCGGGGGAGCGACTCGATCCTCCCACCTATCACTGGTTGAATGACCTGCTGCCAGTGCCGATCGTGGATCACTGGTGGCAGACGGAAACCGGCTGGCCGGTCGCGGGAAATCTGCTCGGTCTCGACATGATCACTCGCCAGGCGAGTGGTCCCCGAGCGCCGGTCGAGGCACGCGCGGGCAGTGCGACCTGGCCGTTGCCCGGTTTCAATGTGCAGGTGCTCGATGGCCTGGGGGATGAGGTCGAACCCGGAGTGCAGGGCAACGTGGTCATTCAGCAGCCGCTGCCGCCCGGGTGTCTCACGGGGCTCTATCACAATCCCGCGCGCTTCCACGCCGCCTACCTGGCGGCGTACCCCGGCTACTATCTGACGGGAGACGGCGGCTATCTTGACGAGGACGGCTACCTCTTCGTGATGGGGCGCATCGATGACGTCATCAATGTGGCAGGGCATCGCCTGTCCACCGGGGAAATGGAACAGGTCCTCGGCTCACATGAGGCAGTGGCGGAGTGTGCGGTGATCGGCATCGAGGATTCGCTCAAGGGCGAGATGCCGCTGGGACTGGTGATCATCAAGGATGCCTGGCGCGGTGACGAATCTGCTCTTCGTCAGGCGCTGGCGCAGCGTGTGCGCGATGAGATAGGGGCGATCGCCTCGCTCAAGGACGTACTGATCGTCGAGCGGCTGCCCAAGACACGCTCCGGCAAGATTCTGCGCAAGATGATCCGTCAGATCGCCGCGGGAGAGCAGTACCAGATTCCCTCGACCATCGATGACCCGGCGAGCCTGGAGGATGTGCGTGAGGCATTGAGCGAGGCAGGCGTCGGTCTGGCCGGGCAGGCGCGCAGTGCTTGAGTGACGTGAGCATTGCCGGTGAGTGAACGCTTGGGCGCAGATCGCGCCTGCCGCAAACACAAGGCCCCCGTCATGAATCATGGCGGGGGCCTTGTGTTCTTGCGTGGAGCGATCAGTCCATCAGGTGCGTGCGACCACGGGGTTGGCGCGTTCCCGACGGGCAAGCCAGGCGATGCTGACCACCAGCAGCCCTGCCAGACTCAGCCAGCCGAACAGCGTGCTGTCGGTCAGGCCCATCACCAGGTACGCCAGCAACGAGATGCAGGCGCCCAGCAGCGCGTAGGGCAACTGCGTCATGACGTGATCGATGTGATGGCAGCTCGCGCCCGTCGAGGACAGGATGGTGGTGTCGGAAATCGGTGAGCAGTGGTCACCGAAGACCGAGCCCGCCAGTACGGCACCCATCATCGGCAGCATCATCGCGATCTCGGTGGCTGCCGCCATGTCTCCGGCGATCGGCAGCATGATGCCAAAGGTGCCCCAGCTGGTGCCGGTGGCGAAGGCCATCAGACCGGACAGCATGAACAGCAACATCGGAAGCCAGGTGGGGGAGACCACGCCATCTACCAGCGTCGCCAGGTATTCGCCCGTGCCGAGTGAGCCGATGATGCCGGTCAGCATCCAGGCGAACACCAGGATATAGACGGCCGGCAGCATCGAGCGCGCGCCCTGGACGATGGCACCGATGCTGCGGCCAGTGCCCATGCGGTGACGCAGCAGCATCATCACGGCGGCGAGCAGGCCGATGGCACCGCCGATGATCAGCGATCCTGCGACATCGGTCAGCTCGAAGGCACGCACCAGGCCGAATGCCTCGCCCTTGGCGGCCAGCGCACTGGCGCCGGTCTGCACGATCATGAAGAAGGTGGCGATCACCAGCACGATGATCGGAATCAGCAGATCCACGGGGCGGCCACGTTCCGACTCTTCGACATGGGTGTTGCCGGGAGGATTGCCACGGCTGGCGTCAAACAGCTCGCCATCACGCGCGGCGATGGCATGTCGGCGCATGGCACCGAAGTTGATGTCGAACCAGGCCGAGGCGATCACCAGCACCAGCGCCGCAATCGCGTAATAGTTGAGCGCGGAAAGCTCCAGGAAGGCACCGAAGGGGCTGACATCGGTGATGTGGTGCGTGGCCAGGATTCCGGCGATCAAGCTGATGATGTAGGCGCCCCAGCTGGAGATGGGGGTCAGCACGCACACCGGTGCGGCGGTGGAGTCGATCAGATAGGCCAGACGAGCCCGCGACAGGCCCTGGCGATCCGTCAGGGGGCGGCAGATGTTGCCGACCGCCAGGCTGTTGAAGTAGTCATCGATGAAGATGAAGACTCCCAGCAGGACGGTCATCAGCTGCGACCCGCGACGGGTAGTGACCCGTTCACGCGCCCAGTTGCCGAAGGCGCGCGTGCCGCCGGCCAGAGTGATGACACCGACCATCGCCCCGAGAGCGAGCAGAAACAGCAGGATATAGACATTCCAGCTGTTGAGCGTGACATCGGCCAGATGACCGCTGTCCGGCAGCTCGACGAAGACCGCGACCAGCTGGCGCCAGAGATAATCCAGCGTGGTGAGCGGTGAGAAATCATTCAGCAGCAGAGCGCCAGAGACAATACCCAGCCCAAGGGAGAGCATGACGCGACGTGTCAGTATTGCGAGACCGATGGCTATGATCGGGGCGAGCAGCGAAAGCGGGGACGCCGCGTAGCTGGTCAGTTCCATGTATCACCTGTTTTCAAAGGCAGGCGCCGGGACAATGCGCGCTGCCGGGTGCCGTAATGGCTGTTAGGGTGCGTGGGCGTCAGGGAAGAGCACCGTCCTGATGTGGCGCATCCGACCGGCCGCAGTCGTGGTGTCGCAACTGGGGGAGGGCGTCGCTGATGCGCCGAACACGTCCTGCAGCATCAGGCTGACCGATGCCTGCAGGTGGGAAGGGGGCGCATTATGCCCGAGAGGACCAGACAGCGAAACATTGCCTTGTGCATCTAAAGTCTAGGATGCAGTGAAAAAGACCGACATTTCGCCGGTTCCCCACTAGAATCCCGCTGTGAAACGCCAATGTTCAGTATGCTCTTCTTGCTAATCCGTGTCGGATATGAAGAATGGCGCTCACCAAAGCATGTCGAGCAACCCTTTCGTAGTGGTTGCTCGCTGCCAGCGGCAGGAAGGCCATGGCTTTTCACGCCGCCTGGCAGCGTCGACAAGATCAAAAACCCGCCAAAGCGAGACCGACATGTCGGAAACAACGTCCATCATTCCAGCGCCGATTCTGGCGTTGATCGATGCAGGCAATGGCCTGCTGTGGGGCAGCGTATTGATCTACCTGCTCATCGGAGCGGGTCTTTTCTTCACGGTCATGACCAAGGGCATCCAGTTCCGCTACTTCGGGCACATGTGGAAACTGCTGGCCACCTCACGTCAGGGTAGCGAAGGCGGGATCTCCTCCTTCCAGGCGCTGGCCACCTCCCTGGCGGCACGTGTCGGTACCGGTAACCTGGCCGGTGTCGCCGTGGCGATTTCCCTGGGTGGCCCGGGTGCCATCTTCTGGATGTGGATGACGGCACTGGTGGGCATGTCCACCAGTTTCATCGAGTCCACCCTGGCCCAGGCCTACAAGGTGTCACACGATGACAATACCTTCCGTGGTGGCCCGGCCTACTACATCGAGAAGGGCCTGGGACAGCGCTGGATGGCGATCCTGTTCTCCGTGTGTCTGATCATCGCCTTCGGTCTGGCCTTCAACTCCGTGCAGTCCAACTCCATCGCGCTGGCCATGGAGCAGGCCTTCAGCGTGCCGCCGTGGATCATGGGCGTGATTCTGGTCGTGGTGATGGTGCCGATCATCTTCGGTGGCATGAAGCGCATCACGCGGACCGCCGAGCTGATCGTGCCGATCATGGCGCTGCTCTATCTGCTGCTGGCCATCTTCGTCGTGGCGATCAACATCACCGAGCTTCCGGCGGCACTGGGCACCATCTTCCGCAGCGCCTTCGGTCTTGAGCAGGCAGCAGGTGGTGCACTGGGCTACACCATCGCGCAGGCGATGATGAACGGCATCAAGCGCGGCCTGTTCTCCAATGAAGCCGGCATGGGCTCTGCGCCGAATGCCGCGGCGATGGCGACCACCCGGCACCCGGCCTCCCAGGGCTTCGTCCAGATGCTGGGCGTCTTCATCGATACTCTGGTCATCTGCACCGCAACCGCTGCCATCATCATCATGAGCGGCACGCTGGGCAACGATGGCGGCAATGATGGTATCCAGATCACCCAGGCGGCGTTGACCTCGCAGGTCGGCAGCTGGGGGGGTGGCTTCGTGGCGATCGCCATTCTGCTGTTCGCCTTCACCTCGCTGGTGGCGAACTACTCCTATGGCGAGTCCAACATCGAGTACATCTCGGGCAAGAAGAACGCCAAGCCGGTCATCATGCTCTATCGCTTTGCGGTGCTGGGCATGGTGATGCTGGGCGCAGTCGCCAGTCTCAAGAACATCTGGAACTTCGCTGACCTGTCGATGGGGGCGATGGCGCTGATCAACCTGATCGCCATCCTGCTGCTGTCGCCGCTGGCCTTCCGGATCTTCAAGGACTACGACCGTCAGCACAAGGCCGGTCAGGAGCCGACCTTCGACCCCGAGAAGTTCCCGGAGCTCAAGGGCAAGGTCGACCCCGCCATCTGGAAGAAATGAGCGTCACCCATGAAAGCCCGCGGTGCGGAATGAGGCGTCCACCTCTCCCTGACCACCCGGTCAGAATCTCCGTGAGTTGACATGCCAATGGCCGCGCATCGTGATACGATGCGCGGCCATTCTGGTTCTCGACGGCGAGATATCGCGCGAGATACCGTCTATCGTCAGCTGTTATGCCGTCTGTCAGGGTTCCCTCACCCCTGCTGTTGGCCTGGAACCAAAAAGGACCTCAGATGCTCCTACTCACCGCGAGTCAATCGCGTCGTGCGCTCGTCGCACTGTCCCTGTTTCATATCCTGATCATCACGGCCAGCAACTACCTGGTGCAGTTGCCGATGACACTGTTCGGCTTCCATACCACCTGGGGTGCCTTCAGCTTCCCGTTCATCTTCCTGGCCACGGACCTGACCGTCCGGCTGTTCGGCAAGGTACATGCTCGCCGCATCATCGCGCTGGTCATGCTGCCGGCATTGCTGGTCAGCTACATGATCTCGGTGATCTTCCATGGCGGCAGCCTTGCCGGGATCGAGGCGTTGGGCGAGTTCAATCTGGTCGTGGCACGCATTGCGCTGGCGAGCTTCATCGCCTATGTGATCGGCCAGCTGCTGGATATTCAGGTCTTTGATCGTCTGCGTCGCAATGCTCACTGGTGGGTCGCGCCCATGGCATCGACGCTCTTCGGCAATCTCGCCGATACCTTCGCCTTCTTTTCGGTGGCATTTCGCAATGGCCCGGACGTCTTCATGGCGGCACATTGGGTCGAGATCGCCTGGGTGGACTACGCCATCAAGTTGATCATTTCGCTGCTGCTCTTCCTCCCGATGTACGGTCTGTTGCTTGGCTGGTTGACGCGTCAACTGCTGGCGAGAGGCTTCATCGCCGGGCGTGAAGGCGCCTGATCAGTCCGACATCTCCCTGTACTCGAATTGCCGCCACGATGTGGTAGCCTTGAGAAAAACAGGGAGTTGATCTGCAATGAAAATCGCGGCGGTGTACAGCATCAAGGGCGGTGTCGGCAAGACGGCTTCTGCCATCAACCTCGCGTATGTCGCTGCCAACAGTGGTCTCAGAGTGCTGTTGTGGGATCTGGACCCTCAAGCCGCCGCGACTTTCTATGTGCGGACCAAGCCCAAGCTCAAGGGCGGCGTCGAGAAGCTGATCAGCGGCAAGCAGGACCTGTCACGCGTGATCCGGGCGACCGACTATCGCAATCTGGATGTCCTGCCGGCCGAGTTCTCCTATCGCAATCTCGATCACATTCTCGAGGAAGAGAAGCGCTCTCGCCTGCGCAAGGTATTGAAGCCGGTGCGTGACGACTACGACCTCGTCATCCTGGATTGCCCCCCGAGTATCTCGACTCTCTCCGAGCAGGTCTTCGCGGCCGCTGATACGCTGCTGGTCCCGATGATTCCGACGGTGTTGTCACTGCGCACGCTGGAGCAGCTCAATGCCTATCTGGCCGAGATCGATCTCGATGTGCCTGTCTGGCCATTCTTCACGCTGGTCGATCGTCGCAAGACCTTGCACAAGGATGTGATGGAGTCCCTCAAGCAGGACCATCCGCTGCAGCTCAGTGGGCATATTCCTTACTCCAGCATCGTCGAGCGCATGGGAATCGAGCGCAAGCCGGTGCCGGTCTTCTCGCGCAACAGTGCTCCGGCGGCAAGCTACCGAGAGTTGTGGAAGGAAGTCGGCCAGCGCCTCGGGCTGCTCAAGGAGCCGGCAGCTGGTGAGGGGAAGGCAGACGTAGACGCGAGCACGCCTGAGACGAGCACGACCGCTGGCACGTCCACTGTCAATCAGTCCGCTCAGCCCTCGGACAAGCCGGAGGTCAGCACCGACTCCAAGGCCAGGACAGCCAAGTCGTCCACCGCGAAATCGTCTGGCAAGCCCTCTGGCAAGCCTTCTGACAAGTCTTCCGGCAAGCCCTCTGGGAAGTCGGGAGCCAAGCGCAGCAAGAAGGGCGGCAACCTCGGCGATTGATGCCCAGCGTCTCGCTGAGGGATGCCCAGAATGCAAGAAGCCCCGCACTTGCGGGGCTTCTTGCATTCTGGGGGAGGGTGACTCAAAGCCCGGGCAGGCCGGAACTGGCATCGGCATCTTCCAGTAGGCGCTTGAGCGGTGCATGCAGGGCCGGTGAAGCTACCACGATATTCTCGCCATACAGCTCCTCGGGGATGCCGTCTGGGCAACGATAGAGGTGACCGGTACGTGCGCCGGCTTCGCGGGCAATCAGCAGGCCCGCCGCAAAGTCCCAGGGAGAGACGCTCTCATAGTAGGCATCCAGGCGGCCGCAGGCGACATCGCAAAGATCCAGCGCGGCGCTGCCATTGCGCCGGACATCCTGACACACCAGCAACATGGCGGAGAGACGTTTGAGCAGGGGAGGACGGCTGTCCCGGTTATAGGGGAAGCCGGTCGCGACCAGTGCGCGGCTCATGTCTTCGGTCTCGCTGACCGTGATGCTCTCGCCATTCATCCAGGCTCCCTTGCCGCGAATGGCGGTGAAGGTCTCGCCGAGGAAGGGCGCGTGAACCACTCCCATCTGGATCTTGCCACGCTCGCACCAGGCGATGGAGACGGCCACATGGCGCAGCCCGTGAGCAAAGTTTAAGGTGCCGTCGATGGGGTCGATCACCCACAGGCCTCCCTTGGTGCCGATGACGTCGCGCTCGGGCGATAGCTCCTCGGTCAGGCGTGCATCTTCAGGGAATTCGGCCTCGAGCGCCTCGGCAAGGAAGGTGTCGATCGCCACATCGATGTCCGTGACCAGCTCATCGCCTTTCTTGTAGTGGTGCGCGAACCCTTGCTCCTCGCGCGCTTTCACCATGCGTTCTCCCGCGTCTCTGGCCAATTGCGTTGCACGTTCCAGGCGTTGTTCCAGCGTCATGTGGCTCTCCAGCAGCGATGATCAGGTCAGATGAGTTGACGCTCATCCCTCCGGTGACCTCCTGTATAACAGACTCATGTGGTGAGTTCAGCCTTGAGGGAGGGGACGGGCGCACGAAGGGTGTGCTCAGGCATCCGATTCAGGCGTTGCATGCCCCTTCATGGTGCTTTCCCTGCAAGGCGTGCACTGCCAACGGGAGGTGGCGAGGACCGCTTCAGCAATTATCCCGTTATCTTGAGGGGGCGTTTTCTCGTCACGCTTCCTGAAGCATCCCGCTTGGGGCCCTGACGAAGACCCGGCCAGCCCCGGCCAGTAGCGGAGAGCCTGTCCCTGGCCGGCATGACGTGTCTGACCGGGGCTTCGTCAGGACAGGCCGGTGGGATCTGGGGATTCAACATCCGTTTCATTTTCTGATTTCTGGCGCACTTGTTGCAGTAGTCTGGTCATGGCGTTCGGCAAGCCGCCGAACCTTCCCGCATTCAATGCCCTGATGCACAAGGAGCGAACGTGACCCCGATTCCTGACCAGATTCATCCCCCGCAGCGCCTCCTGATGGGCCCGGGCCCGATCAACGCGGACCCACGTGTGTTGCGTGCGCTGTCAGCGCCATTGATCGGCCAGTACGACCCCGCGATGACGCATTACATGAACGAGACGATGCAGCTCTATCGCGGCGTCTTCGAGACCCGGAACGCGGCGACCCTGTTGATCGATGGCACATCGCGGGCCGGGATCGAGGCGGTGCTGGTCTCGTTGATCCAGCCGGGGGAGCGTGTACTGGTGCCGATCTTCGGCCGTTTCGGTCATCTGCTGCGCGAGATTGCCGAGCGCTGCGGTGCCCAGGTGCACACGCTGGAATGTGAGTGGGGCGAGGTCTTTCGTCCCGAGCAGATCGAAGCCGCCATTCGCGAGGTGCAGCCAACGCTTCTCGCGCTGGTACAGGGCGATACCTCGACCACCATGTGCCAACCGCTCGAGGAGATCGGTGCCATCTGTCGCCGCGAAGGCGTGCTGTTCTACAGCGATGCCACGGCCTCGCTGGCGGGCAATCCGCTCAAGACGGACGAGTGGGGGCTGGACGCCGTCACCGCAGGCTTGCAGAAATGTCTCGCCGGTCCGTCTGGCAGTTCGCCGCTGACGCTGTCGCCGCGTGCGGTGGAGGTGGTGCATGCACGCCGGCACGTCGAGGCCGGGATCAGCAGTGGGGACGATCGACTGGCGGAGCCGGGCGCGCGTATTCGCTCCAACTATTTCGATCTTTCCATGGTGCTCGATTACTGGGGAGCGCTGCGCCTCAATCACCACACGGAGGCCACCAGCATGCTGTATGGCGCGCGCGAGTGTGCGCGACTGCTGGTCAACGAGGGCATGGACAACGCCATCGCGCGACATGCGTTGCACGGTCAGGCGATGGTCGAGGGACTCAAGGGGCTGGGGCTTGCGCTGTTCGGTGACCAGGCGCATCGCATGAACAACGTCAGCGCGGTGAGGATTCCGGATGGCCTGGATGGCGAGGGGTTGCGTCGCAGCATGCTGGAGGATTTCGGCATCGAGATAGGCACCAGCTTCGGGCCGCTGCACGGCAAGGTCTGGCGCCTCGGCGTGATGGGCTACAACGCGCGTCGCGACACGGTACTCACCACGCTGGCGGCGCTGGAGCAGACTCTGCGACGCGGTGGCGTCCAGTGTGTCGCCGGCGGTGGTGTCGGCGCGGCGCTGGACTTTTATCAAGAGCATCAGGACCAGCCGGCGGGAGAGCGGCCATGACCATTGATGTGTCCCGAGCGCGCACGACAGCGGGCATCGCCTCGCTGGAAACCGCGGCGGACGTGCTGGCAGCCTGCGATGCCCTGGCGGCGATTTCACGCAGTGACAGCGGGATCGATCGCCGTTATCTGACGCCTGAGCATGCGGCGGCCAATGCCACCACGGCGGCCTGGCTCAAGGCGGCAGGACTTCACAGCTGGCAGGACGGGGCGGGCAATCAGTGGGGGCGATGGTGCCCGAAAACGCTCTCCAGCGAGAGCGAGGCGCCGCGGCTGGTGATCGGCTCCCATCTGGACAGCGTACCGGACGCCGGTCGTTATGACGGGATTCTGGGCGTGCTTCTGGGCGTCGCGGCGCTGACCCACTTCCAGCAGCGTGCTGAACGGGAGGGTGCCGGCTTGCCGTTTGCGCTCGAGGTGGTCGGCTTTGGCGATGAGGAAGGCACGCGCTTCGGCGCGACCCTGCTCGGCAGCCATGCCGTCGCGGGCAGCTGGCAACCGGGATGGGAGCTTCTGGAAGATGAGGAGGGTATCAGCCTGGGGGAGGCGCTGACCGCCTTCGGGCTCTCGGGGCAATCGGCGGCCAGTGCCAGCCTGCAAGCGACTCCGCCGCTGGGCTATCTGGAAGTGCACATCGAGCAGGGGCCGGTGCTGGAAGCCGAGAATCTGGCACTGGGTACCGTGACGGGTATCGCTGGCGCGCGTCGCTTTGCCGTCAACTTCGCCGGTCAGGCCGGCCATGCCGGCACCACACCGATGGCACTGCGTCAGGATGCGCTGTGTGCCGCGGCAGAGTGGACACTGGCCGTCGAGACCCTGGCGCGTGAGGTCCAGACAGGCAAGCGCGCTGACATGCCGGATCACTCACTGGTGGCCACCGTGGGGTGTTGCGAGTTGCGTCCCGGTGCGGTGAATGTCATTCCCGGCGCCGCGGCGTTGAGTCTGGATATCCGTGCCCTGGACGATGCACAACGTGACCGGGCGCTGGAGGAACTGCTGCAACAGGCCCACCAGATCGCCGAGCGTCGCGGCGTCACCTTCCGCTGTGAGCAGACCCATGCCGCGAATGCCGTCGCCTGTGATGAAGGGTTGATGCAGGCAGTGGATCTCGGTATCGCCGCCACCGGACAGGCGCCTTTCCGGCTGCCCAGCGGTGCCGGCCATGACGCCATGGCGGTGAGTCACCTGTGCCCGGTGGGCATGCTGTTCCTGCGCTGTGAGCGGGGCATCAGTCACCACCCTGCGGAGGCGGTGACGGAGGCGGATGTCGCCAGAGCACTGGCGGCCTTGATTGCCAGCATCGAGGCAGTGGCCGCCAGATATTCATGTTGATCATCGGCGGCCAGAAGATGGCATGGGCGGCTGCCTAGCTCGCGTCCAGCAGGCCCGGCAGTCGCACTGCGGCAATGGCATCGATCTGATTCAGGGCTTCCTGAAATTCCGTCTCGGTGGATTGCGGCAGGCGTCGTTCCAGTTCGGCGAGGATGCTTGAGGCGCTATGGCCCTTCACGCAGATGATGAAGGGGATTCCGTGACGGGCCTGATAGTCGGCGTTGGCCTTGAGGAAGCGTTCGCGGGTGGCGTCATCGAGCTGGTCCAGCCCCGCGCCACGCTGTTCGCCTTGAGAGGCGGGCGTCAGACTCTCAAGCTTGCCGGCCGCCAATTCCGGGTGGGCGTCGATCAACTGGCGGCGCTCGGTCTCGCTTGCTCGGCGTACCGCCTCGGCACAGGCGCTCAGCAGGGCTTCGGTACTGGCAAAGGGGCGCTCTGCAGCGGCGCGTTCCACTACCCAGTCGGAGTGCTCATAGAGGCCGCTCAAGCGACGAGCAAGCGCTTCTGGTGGCAGGGCGTTGAGGGTGTCCAGCATTGCCAGATATTCCATCGGGGTTTCGATTGGCATGTGCCTTGCTCCAGAGAAGAAAAGAGAAAAAGACGTGAAGAATCCATTGCTTGCAAGGCACATGCCGCCGCCAGACAAGCCGGGACTCGCCCTTGAGGCAGTGCGTCTGCCGGGGAGACGTGTCCCCTGCACCTTGACCGTCAGGTCAGATTAGGCGAGTGCACTCCTGCGGTGCAATGCCACCAAAGCCCTGAGCCGTGACATGCCGAGCGCCATGCATCATTGATCGGATCAGCGGCTGCATCACGGACAACGCGTCAATGTCACACGCTACCCATCACAAGGAAATGACCGTGCCCAGACTTACCACGCATGTGCTCAACCAGGCTGAAGGCATCGCCGCCAGTGGCGTCACCATTCTCCTGGAGCGCCAGGATGCGCAGGGCAACTTCCAGCAGATTGCCCGAAGCATCACCAATCAGGATGGCCGTGTCGAGGCGCCATTGCTGGAGAACGCGCCATCGAGTGACGACGATCACTCCGGCGTCTACCGCCTGACGTTCCAGATAGGGGAATACTTTGCGGGGCGTCCGGTGGGCAAGGGCATGCTCGGGCGGGTGCCGGTCGAGTTCACGCTGGAGGCCAACGGCCACTATCACATTCCGCTGCTGGTCACTCCGTGGGCCTACAGCGTCTACCGCGGCAGCTAAGGAGCCGGCATGAGCGCATATCTCCTCGATTGGGCAATGCTGCTGACACGTTGGCTGCATGTCATGGCGGGTATCGCCTGGATTGGCGCCTCGTTCTTCTTCATCTGGCTCGACAATCGCCGCGAGCCTGCCCGTCATGCCCTCGATGGTCGTCCGGGGGGCGAGCTCTGGGCAGTGCACGGCGGTGGCCTCTACCATCTGTTTCGCCATGACGGCGTCAGTGAGACGCTGCCCAGCGAGATCCACTGGTTCAAGTGGGAGGCCTACGTCACCTGGCTGTCCGGGATGGGGCTGTTCACGCTGATCTATCTGCTGCAGCCGCAGGCCTATCTGATTGATCCGCGCGTGTTCGAGATGAGCGGCAGCATGGCCGTCGGTAGCGCACTGGGACTGCTCCTCGCAGGCTGGCTGGGCTACGAGGCGCTGTGTCGCAGCCCCCTCAAGCGCAGCGCTGCGGCGCTGTTCGTCGCGGTCGGTGTCTGGCTGACGCTGGCGGCTTGGTTCGCGACGGAGCTGTTCTCCGGGCGTGCTGCCTTCCTGCTGATGGGCGCGCTGATGGGCAGCATCATGGCGGGCAATGTCTTCAACGTGATCATCCCGGGTCAGAAGGCGCTGCTTGCCGCCGCGCAGCGTGGCGAGACCCCAGACCCGATCCACGGTCAGCGCGCCAAGCAGCGCTCGGTGCACAACACCTTCATCACGCTGCCGGCGGTCCTGATGATGATCAGCAACCATTACCCGCTGTTGTACGCCAATGACTATCGTCTCGGCGTCATCCTGCTGCTGCTGGTGACGGGGGGGCTGATTCGCATCGCCACGGTGGATCACCACAAGGGCGTCAAGCGACGTTGGGTACCGGTGGGAGCCGTAGCGGCGCTGATCGGCGTGATCGTGCTGTGTGCACCACGCGCTCAGCCCGCTCCGGCAACGGCCGGAAACGCCGCGTCTTCACCGTCCGTGGCGGCCAGCAACACCGCTGACAATGCGGTGATGGGAGAGAATGAGGCTCTGCGCGAGAAGGTCCGCCATATCGTCGAGCAACGCTGCGCCGGCTGTCACAGTGATTCGCCGACGCTGATCGGGCTTACCGCGCCGGCCGCAGGGGTCGCCTTCAATGGCTGGGAGGACATCCAGCGTCAGGCACTGCGCATCCACCAGCGCACGGTGGTCGACAAGAGCATGCCGCTGGCCAACATGACCCAGATGACCGATGCCGAGCGTCAGATGCTGGACGACTGGTGGCAGGCGACACAGTAGTCAACCATCCCCTTTCCATCATTGCTATGCTGTCGCCCTCGATAAGCCCTCGCCGATATCTTACTGGCGGGGGCTTTGCCGTTTCAGCCTGGGTGACGCGCCGCGAAGCGCGCCAGTTCATGTGGCTGGCAGGGTTCACCCACGAAGATTTCCACATAGTCAGCGACGCGCCCGATGCGCTCCGCGACGCTTTCCCGGGTGCGCATCGAAAGGTAGCCGATCTGGGTCAGGTAGATGGTGCGCGCTCGGACATCGGCCTGGGATTCAGACTGGCCATGACGCATCAGCATCGCGGTCAGTGCCTGAATGCGTGTCTGATCCGCCTGGTCGACGACGGCGGCAACGTCCTCGTTCTGCAAGCCCCAGTTGCGGATCGCCAGCTCGAAGCGAGAGTCGAACAGCGACTCATCCAGCCAGCAGTCGAAGACATTGAGCATGGCCTCCACCACCGTGGCGGCGTATTGCTCGCAGCGCCCGATCAGCCTGGCGGTATTGTGGGCATCCCAACGGGCGAGCAAGGCGGCGAGCAGGGCATCGCGGTCCTTGAAGCTCCAATAGAAACTGGTGCGAGACAGCCCCAATGTCTTGGCCAGCGTCAGAACGCGAACCGAGTCCACGCCTCCGAGCAACAGCTGCTGATAGGCGGCCTCCAGCCAATCCTCGGCCTTGCCACGTCCTTCCGTTCTGGCGCTCGCACTCTCGGGTCGTGTGGCGGTGGTCTCTGACATGGGGGGGCTCCTGAAGGGGCTGACAGGCGGGGGATGCAGTCGTCGGCTCGAAGATCCAAGCGTGACACCCGTACGGGGGTGAGTGGCGTGGCTCGAGCATGCTGTTTGCGACAGGGATGATTCTGTCTGCGCCAGCGGGACAAAAATGCCATTTCCAGCGACGCACGATCTGGATTCTAGGGCTATAGTCAGCTCATGTACACATGTGTACACGATCAAGGCATCTCTGTTTGTGATGTCTTATGACCTGACGTTCAGGAGGCCGCATGGCTCAGGATCCGCTGCTCACACCTTTCACGCTCAAGCACCTCACCCTCAAGAATCGCTTGATGATGACCTCCCACGAGCCCGCCTATCCCGAAGATGGCATGCCCAAGGCACGTTATCGCGCCTATCACGAGGAGCGTGCGCGCGCCGGTATCGCCTTGACCATGACAGCAGGCTCCGCCTCGGTCGCCCGGGATAGTCCGCCGGTATTCAACAATATTCTCGCCTGGCGTGATGAGGTGGTGCCCTGGCTGAGTGAGCTGACCGATGCCTGCCATGAGCACGGTACCGCAGTGATGATCCAGCTCACCCACCTGGGGCGTCGAACGCGCTGGGACAAGGCCGACTGGCTACCTGCCGTGTCGGCGTCGCATCGTCGCGAGGCGGCTCATCGCGCCTTTCCCAAGCGGGTCGAGGACTGGGACATCACGCGCCTGATCCAGGACTATGCGGACGCCGCAGAACGCATGAAAGCGGCGGGTCTTGATGGTATCGAGCTGCAGGCCTACGGGCATCTGATGGATCAGTTCTGGTCACCACTGACCAACACCCTGGAGGGGCCTTACGGCGGCAGTCTCGAGAATCGACTGCGCTTCACCATGGAAGTGTTGAGCGTGATTCGTGCCCGGGTGGGCAACGAGTTCATCGTCGGGGTGCGCTACACCGGGGATGAATGCCTGAGTGGCGGTCTGGATGCCAGTGATGGCCTTGCGGTCTCGCGCCTGCTGCGCGATAGCGGACAGGTGGATTTTCTCAATGTGGTACGCGGCCATATCGATACTGATGCAGGCCTCACCGATGTCATCCCGATTCAGGGCATGGCCAGTGCGCCGCATCTCGACTTTGCCGGACAGATTCGTGAGGCGATGGATTTCCCGACCTTCCATGGTGCCAAGATTCAGGACATCGCCACCGCGCGCCATGCCATCGCCACCGGCAAGGTCGACATGGTCGGCATGACGCGTGCCCACATGGCGGACCCGCATATCGTGCGCAAGCTGTTGGCCGGCAAGGAAGAGGATATTCGCCCCTGTGTCGGGGCCAATTATTGTCTCGATCGCATCTATCAGGGTGGCTCCGCCTACTGCATCCATAACGCCGCCACCGGGCGTGAGCTGGAGCAGCCGCATGACATCGTACCGGCCGAGGTCGCCAGGAAGGTGGTGATCATCGGAGCGGGGCCGGCAGGGCTTGAGGCCGCACGTGTCGCCGGTGAGCGCGGCCATCAGGTGGTGGTGCTGGAAGCGGCGGATCAACCCGGTGGCCAGATCCGCCTGACCGCACAGAGCGAGCGGCGTCGCGAGATGATCGGCATCATCGATTGGCGCATCAGTCGCTGCGAGGCGCTGGGCGTCGAGATTCGCTACAACGTCTTCGCCGAGGCCGAGGACGTGCTGGCGGAGCAGCCGGATGTCGTCATCGTCGCCACGGGCGGCTACCCCGAGGAAGACATGCCGCAGGTCGGCAGTGAGCTGGTCGTCTCCAGCTGGGACATTCTCTCCGGCCATGTCACGCCTGGCCGCAACGTGCTGCTATTCGATGATGCGGGAGACCACGCCGCACTCCAGGCCGCCGAGATGATCGCCAACACCGGAGCCAGGCTCGAGATGATGACGCCAGACCGCACCTTCGCGCCGGAAATCATGGCCATGAACCTGGTGCCCTACATGCGCAGCCTGCAACGTCTCGCCGTCACCTTCACGCCGACCTATCGCCTCGGCGGTGTCACGCGCGATGAGGAGGGCCAGTTGATCGCCCAGATCGGCAGTGATTATCTGGATGACGCCGTAGCGCAAGGCAAGGGCACCGGTGCCTACGCGGATCAGCGAATCGTCGATCAGGTAGTCGTCAACTACGGCGCCCGCCCGATGGAAGATCTCTACTTCGAACTCAAACCTTACTCGCGCAATGGCGGGGCAGTGGACTATGACGCCTTGATCGAAGGACTCGCCCAGCCTGTAGACGGCCCAAGCCCTGAACACACCGAGCGCTCAGCAGACGGCAAGTTCCAGCTCTACCGCATCGGCGACGCCGTCGCGACCCGCAATACCCATGCGGCGATCTATGACGCGCTGAGGCTGATGAAGGTGGTGTGAGTTTTGACATGCTCAGATCCAGACATCACTCAACCGTTACTTGAGCTTGTCCAAGGCTGATGCCTGACTCTTAGGTCGCAAGGTTATATCAACCGTGGGCGTATGCAGCGAATTTCCTCTACCTGAACCCCTCCCAGCTCAAATGACTTTCGCGAGCTGGGTTCTAGTGTGAAGCCAATTCGCTCGTAGAATCTCAGTGCTTTTTCATTATCTGCAAGTAACCATAGACTGGCTGAGGTATAACCTTTGGCGATTATTTCCTGCTGAGCACTGGCCCACAGAGAATGGCCTATCCCCATGGACCATGATTCAGGTGCAACATAAATCGCCCAGATTTCAGCTCGGTCGATGGAAGCATCTTTATCTCTTGAGGCTCCAAAGGCGACAAATCCAATAATCTGTTCAGCAATGCGGGCGACCAGCAACTGAGCTGATTGCTGCTCAATCATACGACGCCACATGATTTCACGGTCTGATACGGATAAAGAATTGAGGTAGCTCTCTGGGAGCATGCCGCGGTATGCATGTTGCCATGTCTTGACGTGTAGTATGGCGACTTTAAAGCAATCATTTATTGTAGCGTTCTGGATATTTACAGGCGTTGTCTTGTTGTTGATACACATAGGATATCTCTGCGCTTCAATAAGGAACTTTGTGTTAGCTTGTCGAGCTACGAATATAGTTCTGTCGCTATGAGTCGACGATCACATGTTCTTGAGTATGATTGAACCTCATGCAATCGATAGCCAATCCGAGATGACTAGATCAAACTGCCATGGCGCAAGGCAAGGGCACAGTGACTCGTCGATCAGGTAGTCGTCAACTACGGCGCCCGCCCGATGGAAGATCTCTACTTCGAACTCAAACCCCACTCGCGCAATGGCGGGGCAGTGGACTACGACGCCTTGATCGCAGGACTCGCCCAGCCTGTAGACGGCCCAAGTCCAGAGCACACCGAGCGCTCAGCAGACGGCAAGTTCCAGCTCTACCGCATCGGCGACGCCGTCGCGACCCGCAATACCCACGCGGCAATCTATGACGCGCTGAGGCTGATGAAGGTGGTGTGAGGGTGAGAAGAGAGGTGGGATATCACCGGGGAGCCATGGCAAGGGACAAAGAAAGGCTCACGTATTGTCTTGAGAGAAGGTGTGGATCACTCGCCCTTTGACCCGTCGACAAGACAGCAAGCCCATCTTTTCAGTCGAGGTACTGTCAGGATGGGTACCTTCCAGCCAGAGCATGCCGTCTGGTTGTATCGCGCGGATGCGCTTGATGATGCGGCCGAAGTGGGGGTGCCGTGCCACCACGATATCCCCGACGCGATAGCGCGATCTCCAGCGTTTCAGCGTGACGACATAATCTCCCGGCGCAAGGCCGGGAGACATGCTGAGTCCATTGACGCGATAGAGTCCGATGGGCATCCGTTCACTCTTGATCAATTCACTCTTCATCAGTTCTTTGGTGCGTCATGTCGTTGCCTCAATCCAGCTTCGGATAGACGACAGTTTCAGACGGCGGATACGGGCAGGTGGCGGTAAAGGTGGTGAGTCCCTTGGTATCCCAGAACGCCGCGGCGAATTCATTGATGAGGGTCAGCAGTTTCTCGCCCTTGTCGCGCTCGATGCCCTGTTTGCAGGCAGAGCCGGCCAGCATGATGCTGTGGACCAGTGCATCGATGTCCGGATAGGCGTCACGCTGCGGCTGCTTGATGTAGTCGCCCCAGATGATGCGGATCTCATGCTTGGCTTTCTCGGCGTGGCTTTCCTTCTGCTCCACCAGACGGGCGAGCAAGGCCTGGTCTGCCAGCGTCAGGCTGTCCTTCTGGCCCAGCTCATTGATGAGGTCCATGAAGCGGATCACGCTGAGTGCGGCGATCTGCGCAGCGGACGGGTCATAGATCTTGCAGGGGATATCACAGTGCGCGGAGGCCGCAGGGAGAGAGACCAGTCGGTCAACGGTGCGGAGCAGGGCATGAAGCATGTTCAATCCTCCTTTTGCTGAGTGGTCTGACGTTTGTGACGCGACTGACGAATGACAAAGAACGCGGTTCCGATGACGGCTGCGATGGCGCCATAGAACAGGGTGTGAACGAGGGGGCTGCTCCAGTCACTGTGGTCATGTCCCGGGTGGGCCAGTGCCGTATTGGCGGCGGTCAACAGCAGCAGTCCACTCGCGATGAGGGGTTTCTTCATGCCATATCTCCTGTGGGGGTGAGGATCAGTGATGGACCCGCGTCGCCGCATGACGCGCGGGGGTTGGCCGATAAGTCCGCTGACGAGAGACGCCCAGCCATTGCACGGTATTCATGATGTCCATTCGCACCTGGCCACTGCCGCGCAGCAAGGCTTGCTGGTGGGCATGGCACAGGCCCGGGGCGGAAAGCGCATGGGAGAGGCGGGCATGGGCAGCCTGCAGGGCGCTCATCGCCTGCGGGTGCTGCCCTTGGGTGCGATAGAGCTCCGCCAGGTTCTGATAGCTCACCACCAGCGCCGCGACGCCGCCTTCCGGGTCTGCACCGGGCATCAGAAAGATGTCTGCCAGGTGGCAGGCACTGAGATAGTGCTGCTCTGCCATGACGTAGTCGCCCTGTTCGAACAACGCATTGCCTGAGCGGGTTTCACGCTTCCATTGGTCCATGAGGCCCTCCTGTGACCAGGTGTCGTCAGTATGCCAATCTGCATGATTATGATAATCATTATCATTCAATGATGGTGCAATACCTCGACTGCTGCAAGGGCTCAGGGAGAATCCGTCAGAGACGTCCTGTGATACGTCTCAGGCTGGCAGGGCCAGGCAGGTGATGTCAGCGCAGCACCGAGCTTGAATGGAAGGGCTCATTGACGACTGGCAGTCGCCGGGGACGATTTGGGAAGACGGTCGCTGCCGCCATCAGACCCGGGTGAGGCAGAGGGTGTCGGACATTCAGGTGTCAGCGGCGCTGTCGGGGCTGAGGCATAGCGCTGTCTGGCCGTGTGCATGATGGTCTCCATGCTGGCGTAGACCATGTAGAGCTCTCCCAGATGCTTGTCTGTCCTTAGCGTGGCATCGTGAAGCGGCAACAGACCGAAGCGCTTGAAGATCTTCATGTTGGCGCGCTTGCACAACGCCAGAATCCCATCACCATTTCTGGATTTCACATGGCGTGCCGCTGCAGCCATCAACAGATTGCCATGGGCGAAACGTTTGGCCTCCGGGGCCATCACCAGACGGCTGAATTCATAGATGGCACCTTCTGGGATGGAAACGACATCACTGTCGTCAAAGAGGGTGCGCGACTCGAGACCGCCAGGTGTGATGCGAATGCTGCCCAGCAAGGTATCGTGCTGTGTGTCCATCAGGCAGATATGCTGACTGTTGCTGTCGATCACGTCATCGTGGTCCGTGTGCTTCTTGAGATATGCCTTGGCGACACCATGGTGTTGGTCACGCAGCTTGAGGACCTGCTGGAAGAGTGGATGGCGACGACCGAAGAATGACACCGTCTCTCGATGGGTCTGATGCGTGAAAGAAGAGGTGAACTGTGTGATGACGGCGACGTCGTGACTGTCTTTCATTCCCTTGCTGACTCCTCGTTTCCTGAGGTGGATGAGATATCTCATGCTTGTGGGATGGTAAAGCTAGCACTTTATTAGTTTTAGTGCATGTTTGTTGCGTCGCCATGACAGGTTCATGATGGGGGAAGCCGGATGTCGGTCTGCGCGAGACTTTGCCCTGCGGGATCACGCCAGGACTGAAGCGCGAAGAGGGTATGGTCGGATATTTGGCGATATCATTGGCAAAAATGTCGCGAAAATTGGGTTGATGGCATGATTCTGGGTGGTTCGGCGGACGCGGTCATCCATCGTGAGCCATCTTTCCGCCTTGCCAGTGGCGGGGGGATCGTCGTCCATCGTCAGCAAGGAAATGGCGCAACCTCGAATATGCCATAACGCTACCCAAGGCTCATTGCTGGCGGAGATGTGCTGAGGAAACGGTGATATGGCGTATCGTTTCTTATTGAGGAATTCGTCGAAAGGGATCACGAGTTCGCGAGGTTAGCCCTGGGTGACGGGCCAAAATGGCGAAGACATCGAGTCTGATGTGTCGCTTCCGCTCACGAGATGCCACCAAGGGGGTTGCGGTCAATCTGCCAATCGGCCGAGATGGCAATGGAGCATGGTGGGAATGCGTGATTCAGGGGTGATGCGCTGCCAGAATCACCTTACATGACACACTTGAAGGAGTTGACAATGGCGCTCAAGATTCTGGTCTTTCTGGGGTCGGTACGGACAAGTTCCCCCCCATCCCCCGCACGTCTGGGAGAGCGGGTCGCCAGATGTTGCATGGCCAAGCTTGAGGAAAGTGGTCATGAAGCGGTGTTGATCGACCCCCTCGATTATGACCTCTCGGACCCCTTCAAGCCGCTGTTTTCCTATGCACAACGCAATGCCCCGCAGGACTTGCTCAATCTCGCCCAGGAAATTGAGTCGGCGGATGGCTATGTGATGGTCAGCCCCGAGTACAACCATTCCATGAGTCCGGCACTGGCGAATCTCCTGAATCACTTCGGCAGCTCGCTCTACTCCTACAAGCCGTCGGTGATCGCGACCTATTCCGCAGGACAGTGGGGTGGCGTGCGGGCGGCGGTCAACATGCGCACCTTCCTCTCGGAGCTGGGCTGCCTGCCGGTCTCGGCGATGATCCACGTGCCCCGGGCCCAGGACGTGCTCGATGAGGACGGCAGCTACACCGAGACTCAAGATGCCCAGAAATGGAGCGGCTATCTCGAGCGGGCCTTCGAACAACTTGCCTGGTGGGCGAATGCGGCCAAGCGCTATCACGAGAGTGAAGAGGGTGAAAAACGCCCCGGCGCGTTCACGCGCAGCCCCTCGCAGCGCAACGCGCCTGAATGAATCACTGAGTGTGGAAAAGCAACAAGGGACTGCCGTGGCAGTCCCTTGTTGCTTTGCGGGTCACTCTCACGCCGCGTCATGCGATCTGGCGGATGGCTTACTCGAAGTAGGCGCGCAAGGTGTCCATGTCATCGGTTTCGGTCAGCGCCAGCGAGAGCAGAATGCGCGCTTTCTGAGGGTTGAGTGCGCCGCTGCCGATACCCTCTTCCTTGGCCGTCACGATGCCGTTGCCGGTACGCGTGCTGCGAACGACTGGCAGACCCTCTTCCATCGCCTGCTTCACCAATGGCTTCAGAGTGTCCGGAATGGAGCCATTGCCGCTGCCGGCTATCACGATACCCTTGGCGCCATTGTCGAGTGCCGCGGTGAACAGCGCCGGGTCCATGTCCTGATGGGCGTAGATGATATCGACCTTTGGCAGGCCATCGAGGGACGTCACGTCAAAGTGTGGCTTGTCGGTCGGGGTCGCCGGTGTGTAGTAGAAGTGCGGCTTGCCGCTGATGAAGGCGCCCAGATAGCCCTGCTCGGTCGCCTTGAAGGTGTCCATCATGATGGCATTGGTCTTGGTGGTGTAATACGCCGAACCGATGCGGTCGTTGAGCACGATCATCGCCCCACGACCCTCCGCGCCTTCATCGGCGGCCAGCGTGACCGCCTCCAGCAGATTGAAGGGGCCATCGGCACTGATGGCGGTCGCCGGACGCATGGCACCCACCATCACCACCGGTTTGTCGCTTTCGACCGTGAGATCCAGGAAGAAGCCGGTCTCCTCCAGCGTATCGGTCCCATGCGTGATCACCACGCCATGTGTGGCATCGGTGGCCAGCGCCTCATTGATCGATTTCGACAGCTTTAGCAGGATTTCCTGATCGATGTTGCTGCTGCCGGTATTGGCGATCTGCTCGCCCGTCACCTCTGCCACGTCTGCCAGTTCCGGTACGGCATCCAGCAGTGCCTGCACGCCGATGCTGCCGGATTTGTAGTTGGTGGTGTCCGTGGAGGAGGCTGAACTGCCCGCTATCGTGCCGCCGGTCGCGTAGATCTTGACGCCCGGGTGATCCGCCGCATTGGCCTGAATGCCATAGGCCAGTGAACAGGCGGCGATCGAGATGGCAGCTACAAGGCGGCGAGGAGTCATGAAGGAAGCTGTGGTCATTGTGGTGAGTCGCTCTTTGTCGTTGTTGTCGGAGTTATCGATGCCAATGGCCTGTCGATACCGTGCTGGCCAATGAACATCCGATGCGTCTGTGCAGAGGCAGGCGGTTTGCCTCATGGTTTCCTCAATCATGAATAAGGAAAGTTTAATGTCATGACGAGGTCTCATCCCTGCCCCCCGGGGTCTGACGGGGGGAGGGAGGGGGGTGAACCGTACTATTGCCAGCATCAATCTGGGCAGCAATATCCCGGCCAGCTCGTGACGCTGAGCTGGCCGGATTTCATCAGGTCAGCGCTGCACCACCATCACTGCGCGGATCGTGTGCCGCCTCGACCTGGCCATCGGGGTGACGCATCACCGCACCGGCGTGACCCAGCGTATCGCTATAGGCGTCTTCCAGCACCTCTACTTCATGCCCCAGCTCCCTGAGTGCCTCCGCCACGTCACCTTCAAGGCGCGATTCGAGCTTGAGGCTGGTGCTGACATCGCCCCAGGTGCGACCCAGCAGCCAGCGTGGAGCACTGATCGCGGCCTGCAATGACATGCCGTGGCGGGCGATGCGCGTGAAGACAGCCGCCTGAGTCTGTGGCTGACCTTCCCCCCCCATGGTGCCGAAGGCCATCACGCGGCCATCATCGAAACACGCCAGTGAGGGATTGAGGGTGTGGAAGGGCTTGCGGCCCGGCGCCAGGCTGCGCAGTCTGTCGGGCGCCAGATCGAACGCCAGCCCGCGGTTCTGCCACATCACGCCACTGCTCGGCAGTACCATGCCACTGCCGAACTCCCAGTAGACGCTCTGGATGAAGCTGACGGTAGTGCCCTCGCTGTCCGTGGCGCCCATCCAGATGGTGTCGCCCTCGGCGGGCTCGTGGGGCCATTCCAGGGCGGCCTGCATGTCGATCATTGCCGCCTGCTGAGTCAGGGCATCCTGTGAAAGATGCGCCTGTTGCGTCGCGATGCCGCTTTCCAGCCCGCCCTCGAGGCAGTCTGGTGAGGTGATCAGGCTGTCGCGCACCAGGAAGGCGCGTTTGGTGGCCTCGATCAGCGCATGCAGGTGACGCGGTGTATTGCCCTCCGCTTCACTGATGCCGTGCCTGGCGCTCAATTCGTCGTAAAGCCCCAGAATCATCAGCGTCGCCAGTCCCTGGGTCGGGGCGGGCAGGTTGTACACCTCACTGTCGCGCAGGCGTACCTTGAGCGGGGTGACGCGTTGGGCGCGATAGCCGTTGAGGTCCTCCAGGCGCAGCGGACTGCCGGCGGACTGCAGTTCCTGCGCCATGTGCGCCGCCAGCTCGCCTCGGTAGAAATCGTCCAGCCCGGCATCCGCCAGGCGGGCGAGGGTCATGGCAAGCGCCGGCTGACGCAGGCGGGCGCCTTCCTCGAGCGCCGTCGGCTCCCCTGACTCGCTCTGACCCAGATAGCGCTGCGCAAACCCGGGTTGCCGTGACAGCACGGCCAGGTGCTTCTCGCTCAAGGCTTGCTGGCTGGCGCTGACCGCGACCCCGTCATTGGCATGGCGGATGGCCTGGCGCAACAGCGTCGCGAGAGGCAATGGCGCGCGCTCGGCGTCGGAGGTGTCTGCCGAGAAGGCCAGTGCCTCCTGCCAGCCGCCGATGGTCCCGGCCACCGTCAAGGCGGACAGCGGCCCACGGGTGGGGATGCTGTCGCCATTCACCAGGGGAGCGCCTGTCTCGTCATCGGCGACACCGTAGCCTTGCGCGGCGTAGAACTCTCGGCTGGCCAGCGCCGCGGCCGGCCCACAGGCATCGATCGCGATGGGGGCGAGGCCGGGTCGCTTGATCAGCCAGAAGCCATCGCCGCCGATACCATTCATGTGCGGATAGACCACGGCGATGGTCGCGGCCATCGCGACCATCGCCTCGATGGCATTGCCGCCGTCACGCAGGATGTCACGGCCGGCCTCTGCTGCCAGATGATGGGGGGCAGCGCAGGCCCCGCCGAATCCTCGTCGGGTATGCATCATGGCGTCTTGCTCCTGTGGATGTCGCTGTTGTTATTGCGCCGTTGTCATTGCGCCGTTGTCATTGCGCTGAGGGCGGAGATCAGCTGCCGGTGAACAGGTCGTAGAACATGCGCAGTGCCGTGAACATCAGGAAGATGGCGAAGACCTTCTTGAGCTTGGCGGCATCCATCGCATGGGCCAGCTTGGCACCGATCGGCGCACACAGCATGGTCGCCGGCACGATGGCGGCGAAACCGAGCAGATTGACGTAGCCGATGGAGCCCGGCAGCAGGTTCGGCTCCCCGATGCCATTGAGCAGGAAGCTGGCGGTGCCCGGCAGGCTGATCACCAGCCCGAGCGCTGCGCCCGTGCCCACGGCCAGGTGCATCGGAGTGCCGAGGGTGCTGAGGGTCGGCACGCTCAGGGTGCCGCCGCCGATGCCCATCAGGGTCGAGACGCCACCGATGAAGGTACCCAGCGCGCCACTGCCCAGCGGGCCCGGCAGGCCAGTGCCCAGCACGGTGGACTGACGACGGAACATGTTGAGCGCCACGAGGAAGGCGACGGTGGCAAACAGCCCCATCAGGACCGCGCCGCTGAACAGGTTGGACAGCAGGCCGCCGATGATGACGCCGATGATCACGCCCGGCAGCAGACGCTTGAGTATCGCCGGGTCAAGATTGCCCTTGGCGTAGTGGGCCCTGGCCGACATGATCGAGGTGGGAATGATGGTCGCAAGCGAGGTGCCGACCGCCTGGTGCATGCGGACCGCCTCATCGACACCCAGCAGGCTGAAGAGGTGAAAGAGCACGGGCACGATGACGATACCGCCGCCGACCCCCAGCAAGCCGGCCATCACGCCGGCAATCATGCCGGTGACGATGAGTGCGGCGATCAGACCGAGAATCCAGTGCAGTGGATAGGCTGAGAACAGTTCCATGGTGTTTCCTTGTAGTACCCGTATGGCGCGGGGTCATTCATTGCTGGTGAAAGTTGCCGACAGACGACATCGGCAGTCGAGGCATCTCCCTGGAGCGCTTTCTCTCGCGCTGTCTCCGAGGGAGTGCGAGCGGGTTGGCGAGCCAAGACATTACGCGTTGCTGAATTATCTTTTCAATGCCCTTGTGATGGCCAGGCCCCGTTGGTGGCGTCAAGTCGCCTGTCAGGCTGGCCATCGTGACCGGGTTACCAGCCGATGGCGTCCGGCAGCCAGGTGGCAAGACCCGGGAAGCAGAACAGCAGCACGACGGCCATGGCCTGCAGTCCCACGAAGGGGAGTACGCCGAGATACAGGTGGCGTGTCGTGACTTCCGGTGGCGCGACCCCCTTGAGGAAGAACAATGCCCAGCCGAAGGGAGGCGTCAGGAATGACATCTGCAGATTCATCGCCACCAGTACGCCCAGCCATACCATGTCGGTGCCATAGCCGATGAAGACCGGCAGGAACATCGGCAGTGCGATATAGCTGATCTCGATCCACTCCAGGAAAAAGCCGAGCACGAACAGTATCACCATCAGGAAGATGAGAGCGCCCAGTTCTCCCCCCGGCAGCAGATTGAACAGGTCATGCACCATGTTCTCGCCGCCCAGACCGCGGAAGGCCAGCGAGAATGGCTGCGCGCACAACAGGATGAAATAGACCATGGCGGTGATGGTCAGGGTCGAGTGCAGGCAAGCCTTGAGCATCGGGAAGTCGAGGCGCCGCGCCAGCAGTGCGATCACGAGACTGCCCAGTGCGCCCATCGAGGCCGCCTCGGTGGGGGCGGCCACGCCACCCAGAATCGAGCCCAGTACCGCGAAGACCAGCATCAGCGGCGGAATCACGCTGCGCGCCAGATCCCTCAGCAATTCCTTCATGCCGCCAGCGGCGGCGCGTTCCTCTTCTGGAATGGCCGGGACGAGTTCCGGCTTCCACCAGCCCAGCACCAGCAGGTAGACGATGTAGATGACCGCGATCGCCAGGCCCGGCACGAAGGCGGCGGCGAACAGGGTACCGACGGATTCGCCGAGAATCTCCGACAGCAGGATCAACACGAGGCTCGGCGGAATGATCTGCCCCAGGGTGCCGGAGGCGCAGATGGTGGCCGAGGCCACGCCCGGGTGATAGCCGCGGCGCAGCAGGGTCGGCAATGTCAGCATGCCGACGGTGACCACAGTCGCACCGACGATCCCGGTGGAGGCGCCCATCAGTACGCCGACCAGAATGATCGCGATGCCCATGCCGCCGTTCACGCCACCCATGGCGCGCCCGATGGTCTCGAGCATGTCCTCGGCGACCCGCGATTTCTCGAGCATGACCCCCATGAACACGAACAGCGGTATCGCCAGCAACGTGTAATTGGTGACCACACCATAGAGACGTGCCGGCATCAGGCTGAACAGCAGCGGGCCGAAGCCTGCCAGACCCGCCACGAAACCGGCCACCGCCAATGAGATCGCGACCGGAATCCCGATCAGCATCAGGATCAGGAAGCCGCCGATCATGCTGAGGGCAATCCACTCATTCGGACTCATGAAGGCACCTTGGTGTTGGATGACGTGATGGAAGAGGCGTCGGGCATGCGGTTTGTCAATGTCAGCAAGGCGCGCAGGCAATCCGCCACGCCCTGCAGGGCAAGCGCGGCGAAACCGATGGGGATGAAGGCCTTGAGCAGGTAGCGATAGGGCAGGCCGCCGGGGTCGGGTGAGCCTTCCATCAGCTGATACGACTGCTCGGTATAGCTCAGGCCGAGCCAGGCAATGGCCGTGCCGATGGCGATGGTCATCAGGGCGCCGAGCAGATCCACCAGCGCACGCCCCTTGGGGGAAAATCGATCATAGAAGACATCGACGCGAACGTCGGCGCGATGCTTGAGGGCATAGGAAATGCCCAGCAGCGCGATGGGGGAAATCAGGTGCCACTCGAATTCCTGGAGTGGCACGGGACTGATGCTGAAGAAGTAACGCAACAGCACGTTACTGGCGACCAGCACCACGAGTGCCAACAGCGAGTAACGGGCAATGATGCCCAGCCGCTCGATGATGCCCTCGAGACAGTGGATGACATGCAGCATGACATGACCTCACGAACGCCACGACGGGACAGGCCGTGGCGTAGACAGGGGGAGCAGGGATGACACCAGCGGTGATCCGTTCTGGCACTGGGGGCGTGAGCCACAGGTACCGCCACGGGGGAGGTTCGATGTCAGCCGTCAGAGTGCCAGGAAGGTCTTCTCGCTGACGGCGGCCCATTCCTTGTGTTGATCGCGGAAGGCCATGAACGACTCGTGCACACGTGCAGTGTCCGGATCGGCGGCCGCCATGTCGGTCAGCGTCTTCTCGGTGACTTCCTTCAGGCGCGCCACCACGGAATCGGGCA
Organism: Cobetia sp. 10Alg 146; assembly: GCF_029846385.1. NCBI lineage: Bacteria > Pseudomonadati > Pseudomonadota > Gammaproteobacteria > Oceanospirillales > Halomonadaceae > Cobetia > Cobetia sp. 10Alg 146. The sequence goes on along the minus strand of NZ_JARWKT010000004.1, from coordinate 33,664 downwards.
ATGGCTGAGCGGTGACGCCCTCGTTTTCCACCAGATCATTGAGCGCTTCAGCGTTCACCGACTCACACCAGGCCTGGCTCTCGACATTGCACGCCTGAGCGGCGGCCTTGACGATGGCCTGCAGGTCTTCCGGCAGACTCTCCCAGGCGGCCTTGTTGATCATCAGTTCTGTGACGTTGGTCGGCTCATGCCAGCCGGTGGTGTAGTAGTACTTGGCAGCCTTCTGAAGCCCCAGACGGCGGTCCTGATAGGGGCCGACGAATTCGGCGGCATCGATGACACCGCGTTCCAGCGCCGGGAATATCTCGCCGCCCGGCAACAGGCGCACGGCGACGCCCAGCTCGGCATAGACCTTGCCGGCAAGCCCCGGGATACGCATCTTCAGGCCTTTCAAGTCCTCCACCGTGTTGATCGGCTTGCGGAACCAGCCGGTCATCTGCACGCCGGTATTGCCCATCGGGAAGGCGATCAGTCCCTTGGGGGCGTACAGCTCATGCCACAGCTCCAGGCCGCCACCGTGATACAGCCAGGCATTCATGCCCTGGGTATTCATGCCGAAGGGGACGGTAGTGAAGTACTGGGCAGCGGGAATCTTGCCGGCCCAGAAATAGGCATTGCCGGCGTTCATCTCCACCACGCCACTGGCGACGGCATTGAAGCCTTCCAGTGCCGGTATCAGCTCACCGGCCGCGAAGTGCTGGATCTTCATGCGCCCGCCCGACATGGCTTCCACCTTGCGGCAGAAGTCGGTCGGGCTACCGGGGCCCTCGACATAGAAGGGCGATCCCGGGCCGTAGGCATTGGTCATCTTCCATTGATAGGTCTTGCTGGATTCCGCGCGCACGATGGCGGGCGCACCCATCACGAGTCCAGCGGTTGAGGTTGCCAGAGCGGCACCCAGGAACTTGCGACGATCGAATGTCATGGGAGGTTCTCCTGCGGACGGATGACCAGTAGTGCCCCTGCGGCGGTGGATGTGCGGATGCGGCAAGGGGAGCCTGTACGGCGTGCTGACATCGAGGTCAGCGATCTTGTTGTGTCGGTGTTTCTGCATGCTCTTGAGTAGCGATGTCTTTCATTTGTCAGTTTTGAGGCTGTCATTTGTCATCGCGCTACGAGGATGACTCTGCAAGCCGTGTGCCATTTCGCCACCTGAGAAATTTTTCCAATTATTTCAATGAAATATGTACAGGCAGAGGGCGCTGCTTTCCGTTGAGAATGCGCGCATGCGTCTCCGGAGTTGCACATGTGAGACCGTGGAGCCGCTGATGTGCGGAGTTCAGTGCCTGACAAATGTCAGAAGATCACGCCAATCGCGGCATTTGTTCATCGATAGCATCACGGAAGGTGACATCTGGCTCGCGAATGTGGGGTGGTGATGACCAATTGTCATGCTTGCCGCATTACGGTGCGCTTGAGTCATCGCGGTGCATTACCTCTGAGCGAGGCTGTCAGGAAAGGGCTTGGCACGAGAGGGCTGAGCGGTGCGTGGGCTGATAGGGACGGGCGCTGATAGGGACGGGGGCAGGGAGAAGAGAGAGCTGGGCGGAGCGAGCCGACAGGGACATGAATGGGGCCGGTGATTGCCGGGCGATGACGACAGTCAGCAAGCCCGGTGGCATCATGCGGCTTTGCCCTGTTGGAGCCTTGCATGTCACCTCATGATTCTGACGATTCCGCTTCTCCCACGCCGGCCACGTCTGCCGTCTCCTCCACGCCTTTCGCGAGACATGCTGGCGTGCGCCTGCCTGCCGCCCCCGGCGCACCCACTGACGCGCGAATACCCCGCGCCTTCCTGATCGCCATCCTGCTGGTAATAGCAGTGCTTGCCTGGTGGGAGTTGCCCCAGCAGTGGGCACGCGATGTCATCGATGCCACCCTGGGGCAGGCCTTCAGTGCCTTCGCCATCGCCAAGGGCCTGAACGCGACCATCTCGGTGCTGCAGTCCTCGACCATCGACCTGCAGGTATTTCAGGTCTCGCCCGGGGAGGCGCTGGACCCCGCCAATGACATGATCGAGCGCTTCTCGTGGGTGATGTTCGCGGCGACCGGCTCGCTGGCGCTGCAGAAATTGCTGCTGGGCATCTCCGGTTCCGTGATCATCAAGAGCATGACCACCGTGGCCTGCCTGCTGGCGGTGTTAGGCCTGCTGGCCGAGGGCAGGCGGACAGACAGCGAAGCAGGGCGCGTCCCTCCCTGGTGGCAGCAGGCACTCGTGCGCCTGGCGCTATGGGGCATCGCGCTGCGCTTTGCCGTGCTCAGTGTCGCGCTGGCCAGTGGTGCGGCAGGTCAGGCCTTTCTCGATGACAGCCGAGATGCGCAGATGGCGCAGCTGAGCGTGACGCAGCAGCAGCTGGCGGAAGTGGCGGACAAGCAGGTGGGAGGCGAGCACGAAGAGCGCAGCTGGTGGCAGCAGTTCAAGGGCAGCATGGAAGGCTGGGTCGGTGGGCCGATCACCAGTGTCACCGAGGGCTTTGATGCCATGACCGACAAGGTGATCGACCTCACCATGCTGTTCATCACCCAGACGGTGCTGTTCCCGCTGGGCTTTCTGTGGGTCACCATGCGCTTGCTGCGTGGGTTGGGTCGCATGCATTGATTCGCGACCCCGGCGCGTGCTTATAGCCGTGCGCCACCACGACGGTGCTTGACGCGTGTCATCAGCGACTTGCAGTCGACGGAGAGTATCTCGTCACGATTGAAGATATGTTCGCGCACGAAGCTGTCGAAGGCTTCGTAGCTGTCGGTGAGGGTGTGGATGTGCAGGCTTTTCAGGTCGCTCATGATGTAGAGGCTGACCACCTCGACACAGGCGGAAAGCTCCTCGGCGATGCGCTCGATGGCGCTGGGCGCGACGGTCAGGTCCACGAAGGTGGAGATGCCCTTGCCGAGCTTGTCCGGGTTGATGACGGCGGTGAACTGCTCGATCACGCCACTCTCGACCAATGCCTGGACCCGTGAGCGGGCATGGGCACGCGAGATGCCCAGCTTGCGGGCGATGTCGGCATAGGACATGCGGCCGTCCTTGATCAGCAGGTTGAGCAGTTCGCTGTCGGTGCGGTTGAGGTTCATGGGCCAGGGTCTCGACGGTCTTTGTGGTGGTGGTTCGCAAGGCTTATCAAACCTGTGCGATCCGCACTTGTATAGTCCGACGTCAGCCTCTGGTGAGGATATCCCGGCTCTGGAAACGACTACGGGACGCCTTGGCGTCCCGTAGTGGTCTATCTCATTCGATCACATCGCGTCGCGAACGCGTTGAGCGTCACTGATAGACGATCTCGCCCTTCGGGGCGTACGCCGAGACATCGATCGGGCTCTGCTCGGCAAGGTAGGCCTTGAGCACATCGGCATCGACGAAGCCGGTATCCAGGTAGCCCGGCAGGTCAGTGACCTTCGGATAGCCATCCCCGCCGGCGGCATTGAAGCTCGGGACGGTAAAGCGATATTGCGCGCTTCTGTCCAGGGGCTGGCCCTGGATCATCACGTCAGAGACGCTGCCCTCGGCCCGGTCGACCTGCATGCTGATACCGGCGAACTGGGCATAGGCGCCGGAGTCCACCGGCTGGGTCGCCACGGCATTTAGGTAGTCGAGCACCTCGCTGCCCGACATGCTGACGACCCCCACGGTGTTGCCGAAGGGCAGTACGGTCAGCACATCCTTGTAGGTGATCTCTCCTTCAGGCAATGAGGCGCGCACGCCACCTGAGTTCATCACGCCGAAGTCTGCCTTGCCGGCCTGCATGGCGGCGGTGGCGATCAGGCGGCCCAGATTGGTCTGGGCAAAGCGCACCACGTCGCGATCCCCCTCCAGCTTGCCGTTGCTCTGCGCGACGGTGACATTGAGCTGCGCCTGACCCTTCTCCTGATAGGGGCGCAGGAACTCGAGCAGCTCACTGTCCTCGGCGATTTCCTCCTTGACCAGCACCTTGTGACGCTCGCCGTTCACTTCGACGGTCTTCTTGAGGTTCACCGGGATCAACTGATAGTTGAGCATGGTCAGCTCGCCATTGCGGAACTCATAATCGGCACGCCCCACGTACTTGCCCCACTCGTGTGCCTGCACGATGTAGGTGCCGTTCTGACGGTCCGGCTGGCAATCATCGCCGGGCGCAAAGTCCGCCATCCGGTTGACGCCCTCCATGCACACCGGCTCCTGAGAGTGACCGCCGACGATCATGTCCAGCGCACCGGTGGGCAGGTAGCGCGCAAGCGTGACGTCGCCCGGCGCGTTGATGCCATGCTCGGCATTCTGATAATGCCCCATGTGGGTGACGGCGAAGATCAGGTCCGGCTGCTCGTGCTCGTTCAGTTGCTCGATGACCTTGCGTGCCTCTTCCTTGGGATCGCGAAACTCGAGATTGCTGAAGTATTCCGGGTTGCCGATGCGCACGGTGTCTTCGGTGGTCAGGCCGATCACCGCGATATGGACGCCGTCTTCATCGAAGATCCTGTAGGGCGCGAACAGACGCTCGCCGGTGGCCTTGTCGTAGATGTTGGCGGCCAGCATCGGGAAATCGGCCCAGTCGCGCTGCTTGAGCAGCACGTCCAGCGGGTTGTCGAATTCATGATTGCCCACCGCCATGGCGTCATAGCCGATGCGGTTCATGCCCTTGAAGTCGGGTTCGGCCTGCTGCAGATCGGACTCCGGCACGCCGGTATTGATGTCTCCGCCGGACAGCAGCAGCACGCTGCCACCCTCGGATTCCACTTCGGCGCGGATACGGTCGACCAGCGTCTTGCGCGCCGACATGCCGTATTCGCCATCGCTGCTGCGCCAGAAGCGACCGTGATGATCATTGGTGTGCAGCACCGTCAGGTGATAGGACGTGTCTGCCTGCCATTCATGGTCCTGATGGCTGGCGCAGGCGCTGAGCGTGCTCAGCAATGCAGCCCCTAGCAGGGTCTTCAGCGCCAGGCGCGAGCGGGGGGATGTGCGCAAGCCCGGCGCGTTTGATGAGGTGAGTCGAGTGTTCAGCATGAGCGATACGTTCCTTGTGTCTGGCTCCGAGGCGCTATGGCGCCTTCCAGCCTGAAAGTGCTGATTGTCAGGGTGCCGATTGCAAGACTGTTGATGAGAAAGCGCTTATGTCTAGTGGGTGAAGGGTAACCGATGGCAAGGCACACCGCTGTAAGAGTCTGTCTTGCCATTGTGGAGATTGGATGACCTGCTCAGGAAGTGCGAGCTGTGCGCCGCTTGCCTACGTCAGCGAATGGCGTGAAGAAGTGTGGCTGACCTGTAGAAGCGCGACTGGCCTCAAGAGGCGACCGACATGAAAAAACCGGCCAATGATGCGCCGGTTTTTTCATGTCTCATTGCGGCGCCTGCGGCTCAGGCGTGTTCCTGCTCCGCGCTGATGCTGTCGGTGGACTCACGCTCACTCGCTCTGGGATTGAACACCTCGGCATCTTCCATCTTCGGCAGCAGCAACTCGGCGAGGATGGCGGTCAGGCCGCCCATGGTGATCGGCGAGCGCAAGGCATCTGCGAAGGCCCCCGGAATCGCGTTCAGCACATCCGGTACCATGCCGACGCCCAGACCAAGCCCCAGGGCCAGCGCGATGATCATCATCTCGCGACGCCCGATGGGCTGCGCCATCAGGATGCGGATGCCGGAGACGGCGATCAGCGCGAACATCAGCGTGGTGGTGGCACCGAGCACCGGGCGCGGCATCTGCGTGAGCAGGGTGGCGATGAAGGGCGACAGGCCCAGCAACAGCAGGAAGCCCGCCACGTAGCGGCCCACATGGCGGCTGGCGATACCGGTCAGCTGGATCACGCCGGTGTTCTGACTGAAGGTGGTGTTGGGGAAGGTGCCGGCCAGCGCGCCGAGTGCGGAATTCAGGCCATCCCCGAGCACGCCGCCACGCAGACGCTTCTGATGCGTGTCGTCGTCCACGGCGAGCCCCGAGGCGCGTGCGCTGCCGGTGAGATCACCGACGGTCTCGATGGCGGTGATAATGAAGATGAAGGCCACTGGCAGGAAGGCGGCCAGCGAGAAGTCGAAGCCGGTATTCAACGTCGCCGGATGCGGCAGAGCGATCAGTGCGGCATCCGCCAGTTGTGGCGCATCGTACATGCCGCCCAGCGCCGCGATGATGCAGCCGACGGCCATGCCGATGAAGATGGAGGCGATTCTCAGCCACGGGTGACGCGAGACCTGACAGGCCAGTACCGTGATCAGCACGCAGCCGGCCAGCGCCAGATTGGCGGGGGCGCCGAAGTCCGCGGCACCGAAGCCGCCACCGATATCCGTCATGCCGACCTCGATCAGACTCAACCCGATCAGCATCACCACCACGCCCGTCACCACCGGTGTGATGACGCGCTTGAGCCATGGCAGCACCGTGCCCAATGCCATCTCGATCAGGCTGCCGGCCAGACAGGTGCCGAACAGTACTGCCAGCACCTGTTCGTCACTGGCATTCTGGCTGCGCGCGATCAGGCCGGCGGTGATCAAGGCCGACACGAAACTGAAGCTGGTGCCCTGGATGCTCAACAGCCCCGAACCGAATGGCCCCAGGCGCTGGGATTGAATCCAGGTGGCGATCCCGGAGACCACCAGCGCCATCGACAGCAGACTGGCGGTGTAGGCCTCGAGCGATAGCGCACTGGTGATGATCAATGTCGGTGCAATGATGCCCGCCAGACTAGCCAGCAGATGCTGGGCCCCGGCGAGCGCCGAGATGGGAACGGAGGGGCAGCTCTCGAGGCCGAGCAGTGGCTCGTCGATCCCCTTGTGCTGGGAGGAAGCTTGGGTCATGGGACGCTCCTTGTCGGCTCGCGGCAAATGCGGGAGGAATGGGCTGATGATCGAGGATGACGATGCGTGATCACGCCATGCGATTCGCGGGCGGGCAATTATAAGCAAGAAGTGAACCAATATCAGGTGTCTTTTGCTGTCACGACGTCTTGTCGCCGAGGCACTCGATGACTGGCCGGATAACGCAGGACCCCGCCGAGCGTGACTCGGCGGGGTCCTGGAATTGACGTCCCTGTGGCCCGGGCAAGCGGGTGCAGGGTCAAGCGGCTGGCGTCAGACTGTCAGCAGACGCTGGATCTTGAGGCCGATCTCGCCTTCCGCGAAGGCCCCCAGGAAGCCCTGGAAGTGCTCGGATGCCACGTGGGCTTCCAGCGCTTCTTCATCCCACCATTCCTCCAGTACCACGAAGTCGCCTTCCGGTACCGGCTCGCCTTCCTCGACCTGCTTGTCTACCGCGAAGAGTTCATATTGCAGACAGCCCTTGTCGGACTGACTCTTCTCGACCAGGTCGGCGAGAATGTCACGGGCCTTTTCCTGCTGGTCGGCGGGGAAGGTCAGAGTCGCGATAAGCTTGAGAGACATGGCATGAATCCTTTCGTGAACGAAAATGATGACGCGTGAAGCGGATGCCCCACGTGACCGGCAGACGATGGGACATGAGCAGAAACGGTGTCATGTCCGATGGGCGGATGCAATGCGGCAGGCACGGAGCCCCGTGGGGGAATGCGCTGCCCGCCGCTCGATGACCCCTGCGCTTACAGGCGAGTGAAGAGTTCGTCTGCCGGCAGACGGGACTTGGGCAGTTCCGCATTGAAGTCGTCAGCGGCGCGATAGCCAAGGCTCACGGCGACCAGGGCGTTGAAGCCTTTCTCGCGCAGCCCGAATTCGGCGTCCAGCGCCACCGGGTCGATACCTTCCAGCGGCACGGTGTCGATGTTCAGGCTGGAGGCGGCATACAGCAGGCTGCCGTAGTTGAGGTAAACCTGCTTGTCCATCCAGTGCTGCATGTCCTTGAGATCATGACGATGCAGGTCGATGAACAGACGACGCGCGCCGTCCATCATGGCGCTGAACTCGTCATCCTTCTTGAAGCGACCATCAGAGGCTTCGGTATCCAGCAGATGGTTCAGGTAGTCGTCGTCCAGGGTAGTGCGGGTGCAGAACAGCACGACGTGAGACGCATTGGTGATCTTCGGCGAGTTGAAGGCGTACTTGTCATCCGTACCGGCACGTGCGAAGCGCTGCTTGGCATCGTCAGACTCCAGCACCAGGAAGTGCCACGGCTGGGAATTGACGCTGGAAGCGCTCAGGCGCATCACGTTTTCCAGTTCCTGCCAGTCGGCGGCGCTGATCTTGCGCGCCGGATCGAAGGCCTTGGTGGAATAACGACGTTGCATGATGGCAGTGGGAGTCATGATGACGGACCTCGTAATGCGTCGGCACCTCTGAGGGTGCCCAGGACGTTGGGAGAAGATGGCGCCATCATAACGAGTGGACTCAGCGTTGAGTATCCATGTCTCACGCACCTTTATGATGAAAAAATGGCACCAATTCTATAAATTGGCACCATTTGTCAGCATGTTGTCACACCTGCGATGCCCTCAGGGCATTAATGCTTCCGCCTGTGGGCGTGTCTTCGCAGCGGTGTGATCACTCAGCAGCATGCCGTGCCGTTTGCGGCAGCGGCCCGCCACATGCACCTCGCGAATCGCGCGGTCATCCCCGAGCATCATCAGGGCGAACAGCACCTCCCCCAGCGGTACCTGCTGTGGCTGTCCCCAGCGGGTACGCCGCGCCAGCAAGTGAGTCGCCGTGGGGTCGAGCACGATCAAGTCCGCCTCCATCCCCGGACGCAGGTTGCCGACCTTGTCCTCCAGCCGCATGGCGCGCGCATTGCCCAGCGTCAATTGATAGAAGCCCTGCCAGGGCGTCAGTGGCTGGTTGGCACGTGACGCAAGCCCCGCTACATCATGGGCGACCGCACCGTGCAACTGACCGACCTGATAGGCTGCCTTGAGGCTCTCCAGCTGACACAGGCTGGAGCCACCGCCGACATCGGTGGCGATGCTGATGTTGATTCCCTGATGGCGGGCGCTGGCGCGATCGAACAGCCCGCTGCCGAGGAACAGGTTGGAGGTCGGACAGAAGGCGATGCTGGCGCCACGATCCGCGATGCGCTGGCGCATGCCATCGTCCAGGTGGATGCCGTGGGCGAAGGTGGTGCGCTCGTGACTCAGGCCGACATCCTCATAGACCGCCAGATAATCCCGAGCCTCGGGGAACAGTTCCGCCACCCACTTCACCTCATCGAGGTTCTCGGCCAGATGGGTCTGCAAGTGCAGGTCCGGCTGGCACTTGAGCAGTTGGCCGGCGGCCTTGAGTTGCTCAGGCGTCGAGGTCGGGGCGAAGCGCGGGGTCAGCACATAGCCGAGGCGATCACGCCCGTGCCAGTCCGCGATCAGCCGCTCATCGTCCTTGAGCGCGATGACGCCTGAATCGAGCAGTGCCGGCGGCGCATTGCGATCCATCATCACGCGACCGGCATGCACACGCATGTCGCGGCTCCGCGCGGCCCGGAACAGGGCATCGGCACTGCTGGCATGCGAGGTGGCAAACACCTGGGCACTGGTGGAGCCATGACGCAGCAGCTCATCAAGGAAGATCTCGGCGACCTCGGCGGCGTGCGCGGGGTCGGCAAAGCGCTGCTCGGCGGGGAAGGTGTAGGTATTCAGCCAGTCGATCAGGCAGTGACCATAGCTTGCGATGATATCCAGCTGCGGGAAGTGCACGTGGGTATCGATGAAGCCTGGCATCATCAGACCGGTGACGCTGTGCGGCGGGCTCAGGCGGACAAGCTCGTGCATGTCGCTGTGCGCGACAAGGGCGGAGCAGTCGCCCAGCGCCACCACCTTGCCGGCGTGCATCACCAGCAGGGCATCCGCGTAGTACTCGATGGCGGGGTCCCGCTCGCCTGACGCAAGTGTTCCTTGCGGGTCGTCCAGAGGCTCATCCAGGAAGTGCAGCAGGGCGCCACGCAACAGGCTGACGCTTTCTGGCGCCTTTGCGGCCGAGCGCAGCGCCGCCGTCAGTCGGCGGTCATCCAGGTGGCAGGCCACAGATAGCGGGGTGTCTTGGTCAGTCATCATTCGGCCTTCCGTGTCGGTTCTGTCTGGTGCATCGCGTCAGGGGCAAGGCGGGCGCGCAGCTGGCGGGCACCCTTGCGCGTCAGGCCATTGCCGTCCAGTGATGGGGGGTGTGACGAGGTCCGGGAGTTCGCGTCGTCGGTCTGTTGAGCGGCTTGGCTGGCCTGCAACTGAAGCAGTTCGGCCACCACCGCGATCGCGATCTCCTCGGGGCGTTTGCCCGGAATCCCCGGCACACCGATCGGGCAGCGAATGCGGGCGACCTCGTGCTCGTCGAGATCGCCGCGCAGGCGCTGGCGAAAGCGCGCCCACTTGCTGCTGGAGCCTATCAGCCCCAGCGAGGCCAGGTCATCACGCGGTGCAAGAGCCGCCACCAGCGCCTGGTCCTCGACGTGATCATGGGTCAATACCAGCACATGACTGCCCGCCCTTACTGGCAGCGAGTCGGAGGCCGGTGCCGCTTTCGAGAGCGGCAGGTCCGTCAGGATATTGAATGTCTGGCGCTGCACACGGCCCTCACTGCCCGCAGGAATCGTGGCGGACTCGAGCTGCTCGGCGCGTGAATCCCGCCAGTCGATCTGCCAGTCCAGCGGCGCCAGCAGGTGGACGATGGCCTGACCGACATGGCCGGCGCCGAACAGGGTCAGTCGTGGCGCAAGCGCCGGGTACAGCTCGATCAACACCTGCACGTGGCCGCCACAGCATTGCTGAGCATGCTGGCCCAGCGCGATCTCCTCGAGATGACAGCCCGACTGTCCCTGCGCCAGCATCGCTCGAGCGCGCTCCACCACCAGCTGCTCCAGCCGACCGCCGCCGAGGCTGTCGTGCAGCGTATCCGGGGTGATCAGCATCTTGCTGCCGGCACCTCGCGGGGCGGAGCCCGCCACCGTCACCACGGTGGCCAGGGCATGGGCCGTCAGCGCTGCCTGTGCCTCGGCGAGCGCCTGATACCAGCGGCTGGTCGCGGCACTCTTGATTGCACTCTTGATTGCACTCATGACGGCACCTGCGTTGGCTCTGCGCCGGCAGTGGCGTGCTGCTCCTGCCAATCACGCTGCTCACGCGCCGCCAGCATCACGCGCTCCGGCGTGGCCGGGGTATCCAGGCGCACTGCGCGGCGGTAGTCGGTCAACGAGGCCAGCGCATCGCGCAGCGCCGCCCACACGCTGATGGCGAGCATGAAGGGGGGCTCACCCACCGCCTTGGAGCGATAGATGCTGGCGGCCGAGTTGGGATGTCCTTCCAGCAGGCGTACCGTGATCGCGCCGTCGGGTACGTCGCTGATGGCGGGTATCTTGTAGGTGGCCGGGCCATCGGTCAGCAGGCGACCCTCCTCGTTCCACTTGAGTTCCTCCGTCGTCAGCCAGCCCATGCCCTGCACGAAGCCGCCTTCTATCTGACCGATGTCGATGGCCGGATTGAGCGAATCTCCCACGTCGTGCAGGATCTCGGCGCTTTCTAGGCGGTATTCGCCGCTCAAGGTATCGACGACCACTTCACACAGCGCCGCGCCGAAGGCGTAGTAGTAGAAGGGGTGTCCGGTGCCACTTTCGCGGTCGTAGTGGATGTCCGGGGTGGCATAGAAGCCCTTCTCGGAGAGCGAGATGCGTTCCAGATACGCCGCCTGGATCAGCTCCCCCCATGTCATCAGTACGCCGCTCGGGCCATGCAGTTCGCCATTGTCGAGGCTCAGGCTGGTGCGTGGCTGGGCGAGATGTTCGGCGGCGAAGTCGAGCAGGCGCGCCTTGAGGCGCAGGCAGGCATCACGTGTGGCCATGCCGTTGAGGTCCGCTCCCGAACTTGCCGCGGTCGGTGAGGTGTTGGGTACCTTGTCGGTGCGCGTGGCGGTGATGCGCACCCTGTCCACGCTCAGGCCCAGCTCACGGGCCGCGACCTGGGTGATCTTGGTGTGCAGGCCCTGGCCCATCTCGGTGCCGCCATGATTTACCTGCACGCTGCCATCGGTATAGACATGCACCAGGGCGCCGGCCTGATTGAGGTGCTTGGCGGTAAAGGAGATGCCGAACTTCACCGGCGTCAGCGCCAGCCCCTTCTTCACCACCGGATTGGCGGCATTGAAGGCGCGAATCTCGGCACGACGCGCCCAGTAGTCGCCCTGCGCCTCGAGCTGGTCGATCAGCGTGGTGAGCAGTGGGTACTGATTGACGTGCTGGCCATAATGCGTGGTCTCACGGCCTTCGCAGTAGAGGTTGCGCTTGCGGATCTCCAGCGGGTCGCGCCCCAGACGCCTTGCGATATCCTCCATGGCCGCCTCGATGGCGAGCATGCCCTGCGGACCACCGAAGCCGCGGAAGGCGGTGTTGGACGCCACGTTGGTGCGGGCACGGATACCGCGCACATGGGCATTGCCGAGGTAATAGGCGTTGTCGGCATGGAACATGGCGCGATCGACGATGGCATCCGACAGATCCGGCGAGTGGCCGCAGTCGCCGGTCAGCTCGATGATGGCGGTGTCGATGCGCCCGCTGTCATCGACACCGAACTGGTAGCGGTGATGGAAGGGATGGCGCTTGCCGGTCAGGCGCATGTCGTCATTGCGGGGCAGTCGCAGTCTGGCGGCCCGCCCCGTACGACGCGCCATCAGGGCTGCCAGACATGCCACCGGCGCGGCCTGGGTTTCCTTGCCGCCGAAGCCGCCTCCCATGCGACGGGTTTCCACCGTGATGGCATGGAAGGGCACGCCCAGCACCTCGGCGATCAGCTTCTGGACTTCACTGGGGTGCTGGGACGAGCTGTGCACCAGCATCTCGTCGTCTTCACCCGGCAAGGCCAGCGCTGCCTGGCTCTCCAGATAGAAGTGTTCCTGTCCACCGCTCTCAAGCTCGCCGTCCAATTGCCAGGCGGATCTGGCAAGTCGTTCGCTGACGCTTTCGCGTGTCGCTGCCCGGCCGTTGGCCAGACGTGCCTGGGTATGGGTCGGGCGCACCAGATCACCGCGACTGGCGGCCTGGCAGGGATCAAGCGTCAGTGGCAAGGGGGTCACCGCCACCTTGGCCAGTCGCGCCGCCTGACGCGCCGCCCGCTCGCTCTCGGCGGCAACCACGAACAGCGCCTGACCATGGTGACTGATGCGATCACTGACCAGCAGCGGGTCGCCGGGGAAGACCGGGCCGACATCGCGGTGGCCGGGGATGTCTGAAGCGCTGAGCACACAGACGACGCCGGGGGCGGCCCGCACCGCATCAAGAGCCAGGGAATCCAGAGTGGCATGCGCGACCTCGCTCATGCCGATGGCCAGGTGCAGCGTGCCTGCGGGGAGTGGCAGGTCGTCGACGTAGCGTGCCGTGCCACTGACGTGACGCTCGGCGCTCTCATGCTGATGTGACGGCGAAGCGTTCGTGGCCGGAGTGGCACTGGGGTCGGACTCAAGACTGTGCAAGGTACGCATCGAGGCTCTCCAGTGGCATGAGGGGGGCAGTCGCGTGACGTTCATTGTGGATTCGCTGCGCCACTCGGGGGACCAGATGGCTGGCAGCCAGCAGACGATACTCGCGGGAGCCACGCACGTCCGAGAGAGGCGAGAAATCGGCCTGGATGGCCTGCTCGATCCTGTGGCGAGTGAGGGTGTCGAGCTGGGCGGGCGTGAGTGATTCCAGCGTTTCACGGCTCAGGAGTGCCTCGAGATGCGGTGCACGTGCCGGAATGCCGGCCATGCCGCCGAAGGCGACTCGCCAGTGCTGAGCATGGCCACTGGCATCGCGCCGCCAGGCGAAGACCCCCAGCAGCGTGGAGATGTCATCATCCCGCCGTTTGGAAAGCTTGTGGACCGCCAGCCGCTGATTGTGAACCGGCCGCGGCAGGAAGAGGGAATGGATGATCTCGTCCGGCATCAATTGGGTGCGCTTGTAGTCGAGGAAGAAGTCCTCAAGCTTGAGGATGCGCTCCCCATCGACACTCATCAGCTGGAGATAGGCCTCCAGCGCGATCAACAGCGGCGGCATGTCCCCGATGGGTGAGGCGTTGCCGATGTTGCCGCCCAGCGTGCCGCGATTGCGGATCTGTTCACTGCCCAGGCGAGTGAGCAGCTCCGCGCCCTCGGGATAATGTTCACGCAGCAGTGGCATCAGCTGGCGGTAGGTCACCGCAGCGCCGATCCACCAGCCTGCCTGGCCGGCGTGTTCCCCTTCCTCGATGGTGCCAAGGGCCGCGACACGCGTGGTATCGATCAGTGCCGGGAAGTCACGCAGGCGTTGCGTGTATTCGAGCATCAGATCCGTGCCCCCCGCGATCAAGGGCGCCTGGGGATGTGCGGCGCGCAGCGCCAGCAGCTCTTCGAGACGGGTGGGACGATGGAAGGTGCTTGAGCCTTTCAGTTCGCTATCTCGCTCGCGACGGGACGCTGAATTCGCCTCGCCAGTGGCGGGCTGACAAGCTGCCTGCCCGGATGACAGCAGGGTGGCCGGCCCGAATTCTCCCTGCAGCAGGCGATGGGCAGCCTCGCGTATCGGTCGATAGCCTGTGCAGCGGCACAGATTGCCGCCCAGCGCATGGTCGATCATCTGATCGCGCCGCGCGGCATCGAGACTCTCGCCCTCTGCGGTGCGCAGCTGATGATCGGCGTGCAGCACCGCCAGGCTCATGGCGATGCCCGGGGTACAGAAGCCACATTGGCTGGCGTGGGTCGTCACCAGCGCTTGCTGCACCGGGGAGAGCGAGGAGGTGGCGGTCTCGTACCCCAGTCCCTCGATGGTGATCAACTCGCAATCCTGCAGCTGGTGGGCGGGCATCAGGCAGGCATTGACCGTCGTCATGGGCTGGCCCGGCACCTGCAAGGCAATCGTGCAGGCGCCGCAGTCACCGGACGCGCAGCCTTCCTTGGTGCCGGTATGCCCCAGAGAGGTGCGAAGGGCTTCAAGCGTTGTCGTTCCCGGTGCAGGCGCGGGCAGCTGACGCGCGTGTCCGTTCAAGGTGAAGTCGATCATGCAGGCATCCCGTCAGGTCGTCTTGTCATTGTGGTGCCTTCAGGCGTATGGCACAGCCGAATCTGGGCATTACGGGCCCGATTGGCGTCTTCGAGTGTCAATGTAACAGCTCATGTTGTATTTCTAGCAAGAATCTGACCAAATGGTCAGCCCATGGTGTGGTATTTTTGCGTGGGTGGCGCAAGTGCGCGTCAGGAGAGCGACGCATCGAGCGTATCGCGCCTGCCTGGGGTGAGCATTCTGACCACAGCATCGTGACGTGAGGCCGAAATCGAAGGTCATGTTCCGGTGCTGTGGTCAAGATGCTCGAACGATAACGTCTATTTGATGAGTGATGCTGATGCCTGCAGATTCTCCTTCTTCCCTGTATGCCGAAGTTCGTCGTTCCCGAAGTGCGGAATTCAGTCCGACACCGACCAGCTCTCCCCGTGAGCAGGCGGAAAGTCGAATCATGGAAGCTGCCGAGTGTGTCTTTGCCTGTCACGGCTATCGTGGCAGCACACTCAAGCAGATCGCGGACGTGGCCGAGTTGCCCAAGGCCAATCTGCTGTATTACTTCGGTTCCAAGGAAAAGCTCTATGTGCATCTGCTGGAGCAGACGCTGACGCGCTGGAATGCGTCACTTGAGGACATCACGGCCGATGATGACCCGCGCGAGGTGCTGGAGGCGCTGGTGCGCGTCAAGCTCAAGCTTGCACGCCAGGCCCCACAGGCATCGCGCCTGTTCGCGGCGGAGGTGATCAGCGGCGCGCCGTTTCTGCGTGCCTATCTCAGTGGAGAGTTGCGCCAGTGGGTCCAGGCGCGCTGCGAGGTGATGAAGGCGTGGATGGCAGCTGGCAAGCTGCGCGAGGCGGAGCCGATGTGGGTCATCTATCTGATCTGGTCCACCACGCAGCACTACGCGGACTTCGCCGCCCAGATCGACCAGCTGGGCGGTGCGCCGCGCACGGATGAGGACTGGGAACAGCTGGCGGACTTCGTGGCCAGCACGCTGTGTGATGGTCTCTGTCCGCGCTGAGCCATCGGTTCGGCCAGATGGGTCATGGCAGACACGACAACGCCCGCTCCGGTGTTCCCGGCGCGGGCGTTGTCGTGTCTGCTGGTGCGTGTCATCGGAATGTCGTCGAGATGAGGGAAGGGGGAGCCGGAACAGGAGGCTCAGCTGGCCAGCTCAAGTGCACTTGCGGCCTTGCTCGTCAGGTGGGCGCCGTTGCGTTGCTCCGGCTCACAATGCTGATGCATCTGCCAGCCATCGCGGGCGTCCTGCGCCAGATAGATCAGTGCGGCATCGGCAATGAGCCAGAGTCTGGCAAGATCACGTTGATGTCGGGTGCGGTTGGCAATCGGCAGGGCATCTGCACACACGATGACCACCGGCGCCTTGAGCAGCCAGCGTGGCGCATGGCTTGGCCAGCTGTGGTGCACGGCGTCCAGCCAGGGCGCCTTGGGGCTGGCGGGGGAGGTCTGCCAGCGCCAGCCACGGCCGATTTCCAGGATGCCGCGTGAGGTCCACAGGAGGCTGCGACGTGGCAGCTGGGTTTCCAGGCTTGCCAGCAGCGCGTTGTCACTGTCGGCGAGTGACTGGATGGCGCCCCGCTCGAGCGCCAGGCGCTCGCCGGCATGCAGTCCGGCGTTGATGTCGAAAGTCACGCGCATCACGGGTTCGGCGTTCACTGCGCAGTTTTCCAGCGGGATGTGCATGCCGCATTCCATGCCGATGGTATAGACACTCATGCCAGCATGCCCCGACGGACCATGCTGTGACGCAACAGGGTCTGATGACGATGCTCGGCTTCCCAATCCGCGTGCACCTTGTGGTTGATGTTCGGGTCAAAGACGGCCTGTTGCTGGGCGACGCGTGATGCGTCGATATCACCGACCGCACGGGTGTCGCTCACCTGCGAGGACATCAGCAGGGGCGGAGCTTCGTAGCCCATTGCCATCACGCCCAGCAGTTGTGAGGCGCGAGCGGGGGTATCAGCGGCTTTCTCTGCGCCCACTGTCAGAGGAGTGAAGGTCTGTGCGGCAAGCTTGTGAGTCATGGCCCGACAGGTATCGAGCAGAGTGGTCATCGTAGAGGTGGCCATGAGACAACTCCTTGCGCCACGCGAGCGCTTGATCGGTAAATTTGCCATCTTGGTGTTCGGTGGGTGTCCTGTCGGGTGGTGCATTGCCTGTGCCCGCTGGGTGCCCACTTTATGTTTAGCGATCTGCATGCCGCTCCAGGGAGAATTACGCCAAAACAACCACTTGGTGAACACGTGCTGAGGCCGTGCCTGTCATCGCCCGCCCTGCAGCTCATGTGATGGGCCGAATTCCCGGGTCAACCGCCACCCGAGAGGGCAATTGATGCACTGTCACCTTGCCGCTGGCCCGACGCTTGCACTGTGATGAGGCACAATGACGTCTGGGGCATCCTTTAGCCCCGGGCGCGACGCCAGTCCCCCGTTGCCATATCAGACCCTGAGTGGCGGCCCACGGGGTGCCATGACACCAGAGAGACCCTTCGCCATGACTCAAGCCACGCGTGATGACTCCAGTGCTTCAGCCACTGACTCCGAGATGCCTTCTCGCGCTGCGGCAGCGTCGCTGGCAGGCCAGAGCCTGCATCAGCGCCTGACTCACCACCTTGAGCGATTGACCCCCAACGAGCAGCGTATCGCGCGTTTTCTGCTCGCGCATCAGGATGAGCTGGCGCTCTACAATGCCGCCGAGCTCTCACGGCTGACACATGTCTCCAAGGCTACCGTCAGTCGCCTGTTTCGCCGCCTCGGCTATCAGGACTTCCGGGAGGCACGTGATCAGGCGCGCAGCCTGCGTCATGCGGGCGTGCCTGTCGTCTCGAGCACGCCCACGCCAGACCACCATCAGCGCCACTATGAGCAGGAGTGTCGCAACCTGCGTCAGGCACTGGCGGCGCTGGACATGCTCGACATGGAAGCGCTGGGCCGCACCCTGGCCAATGCCGAACGCTTGCAGATCATCGGCTTTCGTAACGCCTATCCGCTGGCACTGCATCTGCGCCAGCAACTTCTGCAATTGAGAGGGCAGGTGGCGGTCCTGCCCCAGCCGGGCCAGTCACTCGGGGAGGAGGTCGCGCGGCTGAGCGCCAATGACGCCGTGGTGATATTCGCCATGCGCCGGCGCCCGCAGGGGCTGGCACGGCTGCTGGGGTGGCTGGGCCAGGCTCCCTGCACGGTACTGCTGGTTTGCGATGACAGCCTGAGCGAGATCCCTGCCGGTATCGAGCATGTGCTGCGCTGCCCGCTGGACAGTGTCAGCGCCTTCGACAGCTATGCCGCCGCCATGAGCCAGATCAACCTGCTGGCCACACGCCTGCTGCATGACGACCTCGTCGCTGGTCGCAGCCAGATTCGCCGGGTGACGGACACCTTCGAGTCACTCGAGGAACTGGGAGACGGTTAGCAGTGTCCTGGCGGATGCCTGCGCTGCCGCCTATCCCATCACGATGCTTCTCGCCCTGCGGGTTGCGCGCACCCGCAGGGCGCATGGGCTGCCTGATTGCACCAACAGTGTCCCTTTTCATGTCGATGACGCCCGGACACTGTGCGTTCCAAGAAGCGTCATCGAGGGCGTGCAACGCAACTTCTCTCCCTCGCACTGCCTTCCCGCTGGTATTCCAGCCTGGCCTCTAGCCCGCCCTCTAGCCCGCCCCAGGCTCTCTTGAGGCCCGTCATCTGGCCCGTCATCTGGCCTGTCTTCACGCCTGCACTTCATCACCTGAACCATTGTCAGGCGAGCGCCTCGTGCACGTTCGGGCCCTGCTGGCGTGGCGTTGGCACACTCGTTGCAAAGATGGATAAGGGAATCACTTGTTTCATTGGTCAGGATTTGAGTTTCACGTTGCCCGCCAATTCGACGAGGAGTCAGCGGACAGGACTCGTCCGATAGGGCCCACCAGACAGGGCTTGTTGAAGAGGGCTTGCCAGACAAGCCCTCGCGAACCACCACTGCGATAACCACCAACAACAATGAAACGCCCCAGGGCGCCGAGCGCATGATGAATCGTTCTCCTCAGCGCTCGGAATTGACTGACACCGGAGTCGACCGATGAGCAAGCGTCACGAGAGCAAGGCCTTCAAGCACGCATCACGCACAGGCAACACGCAACGTCTTGGCAACTGGTTGCGCAAGGGGATTCTGCTGGCCGTCTGGGGCACGCTGGCCGCCACGGCCCTGACGGCCCGTGCGGATGCGCTGAGCGATATCACCGACAGCGGAGTGCTGAAGGTGGCCGTACCACAGGATTTCCCGCCGTTCGGCTCAGTCGGGCCGGACCTTGAACCACGCGGCTACGATATCGACATGGCGCGTTATCTGGCGGATGAGATGAACGTGAAGCTGGAGCTGGTGCCGGTCACTTCGGCCAATCGCATCCCCTATCTGCAGACCCGCAAGGTCGATCTGGTGATCTCGAGTCTGGGCAAGAATCCGGAGCGTGAGAAGGCCATCGATTTCTCCGATGCCTATGCACCGTTCTTCCTCGGCGTGTTCGGTGAGAAGGGCAGTGAGGTGGACTCCGCCCAAGGGCTGAGCGAGAAGACCATCGGCGTGACACGTGGCTCGGTGGAAGACATGGAGCTCAGCAAGGTGGTGCCGGAATCGACCACCGTGAAGCGCTTCGAAGACAACAACACGACCTTGTCAGCCTTCCTGTCGGGGCAGGTCGAGATGATCGCCACCGGCAACCTGGTCACCGCCGCCATCGCCGAACGCAATCCCTCCCGCGTGCCGGTCAGTGTACTGCCGCTCAAGAACTCTCCCTGCTATGTGGGCATGCGGCATGACACGCCGGCGCTCAAGGCACGCGTGAACGAGCTGATCGCCCAGGGGATCGAGGACGGCACGCTCAACGCGCTCTCCGAGACCTGGTTCAAGGCGCCGCTGCCGTCACTGGATGCCTGAATCGAGCTGTCGCACGCCTGACTCCCTTTTCCCGTGAGGCTTGATCGATGAACTATCTCCCGGATTTCTCGCGCCTGCTGCCGTATCTGCCCGACCTGCTGGCCGGGCTGATGACGACGGTCTGGTTGACCATTCTGACCACCACGCTGGGGATACTCGGTGCGGTGATGTGTGTCTGGCAGCGCCATCGTGCGCCGAGCAGCGTCTTCAGCCGGCTGCTGGGCATGCTGGTGGAGCTGCTGCGCAACACGCCCTTCATCGTCCAGCTGTTCTTCATCTTCTTCGGCCTGCCGGCGCTGGGGCTGTCACTCAGCGCCGAGATGGCCGCGGTGATCGCGATGACACTCAACCTGGGGGCCTACAGCAGCGAGATTCTGCGTGCCGGTGTCGATGCCACCGGTCGCGGCCAGTGGGAGGCAGGGCGTGCGCTGGGTCTCACGCCCTGGCAGCGCTATCGCCATGTGGTGCTGATGCCGGCGCTGGAACGCATGTATCCGGCGCTGACCAGCCAGTGTGTGATCGTGATGCTGGGCTCCGCCGTGGTCTCCCAGATCAGCGTGGCGGACCTGACCTTCGCGGCCAACTTCATCCAGTCACGTACCTTCCTGAGTTTCGAGAGCTACGTGGTGACGGCAGGCATGTACCTGCTGCTGGCCATCGCGATGCGCGCCTTGCTCAACCGCATCGGGCGTCGTCTGTTCGGCTTTCGCCACCTGACGCCAGCCCCGCGCCGGCGTCTGTCTTCCCATGTGCTGAGAGAGGCCCACTCATGATCGACTTCACGCTGTGGGACATCCTGCGCAACCTGCTGCTGGCGGCGCGCTGGACGCTGGCGCTGTCTCTGATCGCCTTCATCGGCGGCAGTCTGGTCGGGCTGGCGCTGACCTTTCTGCGCCTGACCCGCTGGCCGGGGGCGGCACTCTTCTGTCGCCTCTATACGGAGCTGTTCCAGGGCACGCCGCTGTTGATGCAGCTGTTCCTGGCCTTCTTCGGCGTGGCGGTCTTCGGGCTGGATGTCTCGGCCTGGACGGCGGCGGCGGTCGCGCTGACGCTGTTCAGCAGTGCCTTCCTGCACGACATCTGGCGTGGCTGTGTCGAGGCGGTGCCCAAGGGGCAGTGGGAAGGGGCGCGAGTGCTGGGGCTCGGTTATCTGAAGACCATGCGTCACATCATCCTGCCGCAGGCGCTGCGCATGGCCATCTCACCGACCGTCGGTTTCTCGGTGCAGATCATCAAGGGCACCGCGCTTGCCTCGGTGATCGGCTTCGTCGAACTGACCAAGGCCGGCACCATGCTCAACAACGCCACCCTGGAACCCTTCACCGTCTTTGCGCTGGTCGCGTTGCTGTATTTCGCCATGTGCTATCCGCTCTCGCGGCTGGCTCGCCACCTGGAGGCACGTCTCAATGTCACTGCTCGCTGAAGTTTCCCCGCTGGACACCGTCTCATCCGATTCCTCGGTCACCGAGAGTGCTGCCGTCTCCGAGAAGGCAAAGGCGCCGCTGGTCAGCCTGTCGGCGCTCACCAAGTCCTTCGGCGATCTGACGGTGCTCAAGGGCATCGATCTTGAAGTGCGCCCGGGCGAGGTGGTCTCGATCATCGGTCGCAGCGGCTCCGGCAAGAGCACCTTGCTGCGCTGTATCAACCAGCTGGAACAGCATGACGGCGGTAGCATCCACGTCGCCGGCAATCTGCTGGACGGTAGCGAGATGGACGCCGCCGCTCTGGCGCAGGATGTCGGCATGGTGTTCCAGAGCTTCAATCTGTTCCCCCACAAGCGCGTCGGCGAGAACGTGATGCTGGCGCCGATGCTGGTCAAGGGCGTTGCACGGGATGTCGCGGAGCGCGAGGCCCGCGAGATGCTGGCCAAGGTCGGGCTGGGGGAGAAATTCGATGCCTGGCCGAGCCAGCTCTCCGGTGGCCAGCAGCAGCGGGTGGCGATCGCGCGCGCCCTGGCGATGCACCCCAAGGTGTTGCTGTGTGACGAGATCACCTCGGCGCTGGACCCGGAGCTGGTCGGCGATGTGCTCAAGGTGCTGGAGCAGCTCAAGCGTGAGGGCATGACGTTGATTCTGGTGACCCACGAGATGAATTTCGCCCGCGATGTGGGGGATCGCGTGATCTTCATGCACCAGGGGCGTGTGCATGAATCAGGCGACCCCGCGACGCTGTTTGCCAATCCAGCCACGGAAGAGCTGCGCCAGTTCCTTGGCGCGGTGCTGTGATCACACCGCACCGCGCCACGCCACGAAGGCGAACCCCCTGATGAGTCGAAAGGAGTCGGTCCCGATGGACAAGCGTATCTATGTTGCCCCGGCGCATTTCTCCGGGCCGAAGGGAGAGGGGTCTCTTGAGGGCAAGCGACTGGTGGTGAAGGATCTGTTCGCGATCAAGGGCGAGCGCACCGGACAGGGCAATCCTGACCTGCTGGCGAGCGCTCCCATCGAGCGGGGGACGGCGCCCAGCGTGTTGGCGCTTCAGAAGGCGGGGGCCGATTATCGGGCGCGCACCACGACCGATGAGCTGGCCTACAGCCTCAACGGCACCAATGCCCATTACGGCACGCCGCAGAACCCGCGTGCGCCGCTGAGGTTGCCGGGAGGCTCAAGCGTAGGCTCTGCAGTAGCGGTGGCGCGCGGTGAGGCGGAGATCGGGCTGGGAACCGATACCGGTGGCTCCATTCGCGTGCCGTCCAGCTACTGTGGGCTCTACGGGCTGCGGCCGACCCATGGCCGCATTGACATGTCAGGCCTCAAGCCGCTGGCGCCGCGCTTCGATACCATTGGCTGGATGACGCGGGATCTCGCGACGCTGACGCAGGTCAGTGAGGTGTTGATGCCGTCAACGACAGCGACTCGTTTGCCGGCGAGACTCATCCTGCTGGTGCCGGAAGGGCTGGTGGCGGGGTCTTATCAGCGACTGCTGGGGCCGCTGGCGCGTCGTCTTGAATCACTCGGTTTTCGCTGCGAGCGGCGAATGTTGAGCCAGGCCTTCATGGCGAGGGCCAGTGAGGCCTTTCGGATTCTGCAGGGCTGCGAGATTCGTCGTACGCACCAGGCATGGTTGAGTACACCGGAGCAGGGCCCCGACTCTCGCTGGCCGCAGCTGAATCCGGATATCGCGGCGCGCCTCAAATGGTGCATGACGCTCAGCGATACTGACGAGCAGGCAGCAGAAGCCAAGGCAGACACCGTGCGCCGCTGGTATCGCCAGCAGCTGACAGCCAGTCATGAGGGCGGCGAGAGTGCCTGCGACGATGGCAGTGCGGCTGCCCATGCCCAGGCGGAGGCCACCAGCGAGGCGGTGTTCGTGCTGCCCACCACGCCGGGCGCCTCACCGCTGCTGGGCGCAAGCCTCGAGGAGATGGAGGCCTATCGTCATCGCTTGATGGGACTCACCGCACTGGCCGGCTTGAATGGCGCACCGCAATTGAGTCTGCCGTGGCTGACCGATGACGCAGCGCGCCTGCCTGAGGAGGCTGCACCACCGCCCTGGGGCGTCTCGTTGCTGGGCCTGCCGGGCCGTGATGAGAGCCTGCTGGCATTGGCCTGCATGTTGGAAAACTGACCAGCATGCTGGAAGACTGACTGGCGCAGCCTTGAAGGTGCGATCGCTGACCTTCGCTGGATTCAACCACAAACGCCGCATCCCGAAAGGGCTGCGGCGTTCTTTTTGCGATGTCAGCTGGCGGGGGTATAGGGATGCTCGCGCTGCCAGTGCTCGGCGATATCGATGCGACGGGTGATCCATACCCTGTCGTGGGACTGGACGTAATCGAGGAAGCGTTTCAGCGCCGCGAAGCGTCCCGGTCGTCCGGCGATCCGACAGTGCAACCCGATGGAGAGCATCTTGGGCGCTGTCTCGCCCTCGGCATAGAGTACGTCGAAGGCGTCACGCAGGTACTGGAAGAAATCTTCGCCGTTGTTGAAGCCCTGGGCGCTGGCGAAGCGCATGTCATTGGTGTCCAGGGTGTAGGGGACGACGAGATGCGGCACCTGCTCGCCATTGGCGGTGGTCACCTCCATCCATAGCGGCAGGTCATCGCCGTAGTAATCGCTGTCATAGGTGAAGCCGCCGTGCTCCACCACCAGTCGGCGGGTGTTGGGGCTGTCGCGCCCGGTGTACCAGCCTTGTGGCGCATGACCGACCAGTTCGCGATAGCTTTCCACCGCGCGTTCCAGATGGGCGCGCTCATGGGCTTCATCCATGTGCTGGTAATGAATCCAGCGCCAGCCGTGACTGGCGATCTCATGGCCATCCTCCAGGAAGCGTGCGACCAGGTCCGGATGCCGCGCCAGCGCCATGCCGACGCCGAAGACCGTCAGCGGCAACTCCCGGCGCTTGAATTCATCAAGAATCCGCCACACGCCACTGCGCGAGCCATATTCGTAGATCGACTCCATGCTCATGTGCCGCGCGGGGTAGGCCTCGGCACCGATGATCTCGGAGAGAAACTTCTCGCTCTCGCTGTCACCGTGCAGCAGGCAGTTCTCGCCGCCTTCCTCATAGTTGAGCACGAACTGCACCGCGATCTTCGCACCACCCGGCCAGTTGGCATGGGGGGGATTGGCACCATAACCGATCAGATCACGCGGATACTCGTCGCCCCACAGGGCGTTGTCGTTGTCTGGCATCGTTCGGCTTCCTTGCGACCGGGGAGCGGAAAGGGGATGAGGCACTGTTCTATTGCCCATTGACGTGCAGGCTTTGTGCCATCTCGGGGCAAAGGCACGCCTGGCGTCATCCTGCTCGCGTCAGTCTGTCGGCGTCCACCAGCGCGGCAGCAGTCGTGCGACTTCCGGGCGCAGGAAGCGGTCATCGATCAGGTGGATCACGCCCTGATCCTGCTCGTTGCGAATCACGCGGCCGGCAGCCTGCACCACTCTGGTGAGCCCGGGGTACAGATAGGTGCAGTCGTCAGCCTTCAAGGGCTGGATGACAGGGGGCAGCGGACCTGCCTCATCGCCACGCTCCTCCTTGGCGTCGTCTGTCGAATGTCGTTCGACACGCCGCCTTGCATCGCTTTCCAGCCACTGCGCCAGACGCTGCTTGAGCGCTTCATTCTCCGGGCTGAAGCCGGCAAGCCCCAGGGTGGCGATGAAGGCCCCGATCAGACGCGACCCCGGGAGATCGATCCCTTCGCCGAAGGCACCGCCCAGCACCGCGAAACCGATGCCCTGGCCGTCGGGGGTGAAGCGCTGAATGAAGGTGGTGCGCTCCGCTTCCGTCATGGCACGGGTCTGGCGCCATTGGGGAATCTCCGGCGTCAGCTGTTGCAGGGTGCTGGCGACCTGCTCGAGATAGGCGAAGCTCGAGAAGAAGGCCAGATAGTTGCCCGGGCGCTGCTGATATTGGCGGGCCATCAGTTCGGCGATGGGCCGGCAGGAGGCCTCGCGGTCCCGCAGGCGGGTCGAGAGTCGATGGCGACTGACCTGTACCTGTGTCGCCCTGAACGGCGACTCGACACTCAACCAGACTGCGTTGTCCGCCAGTCCCAGCAGGCGGTGATGATAGGCCGGCGGATTGAGCGTGGCCGAGAACAATAGGGTGGCGTGGCTGGCGCGCAGGCGGGGGGCCAGCCACGGCGCCGGGCTGACGCAGCGCAGTCGCGGCTGAATCTGGCGCACGCTGCGCCCTCGGGGCTTGCGAGGCCGGGCTGCTGCTTCTGCTTCTGCTCCTGCAGCCGATGCTGCGCCGGAGCGTGAGCTTGAACCGCTGGAGAGCGTTGCCTGACGCGGTGGTTTCGTGGCGGCGAGTTCGACCTCGAACAGCGAGTGATCGCCAAAGCCTTCCGCGAGTCGCGTGAGCGTCAGCGCCGCGAAATAGGCCTCCATCATCTCGACGTCAGGCTCCACGCGGCGGCTGGCCGCGGTGGATGTCGGACTGGAGTCTGACGGGGTGGTGCTTGAGGCCAGGGTGGTGGTATCGCTTGCGATCAGGCCCAGCTGTTCGGGGGCTTGTGTGGCCGTGGCTCGCGCTGCCTGTTGTCTGGCCGCAGGAGGGGTTGCGGCCTTGTCAGGCTCCGCCAACCAGTCGCCCATCGCGCCCGTCCATTGCGTCAGCGCCTTGAGGAAGTCGCCGGGCAACGTCTCCAGCGCAAGACGTGCCTGTTGACTGCCGTCATCGGTGCTGCCGTTCCCGCTGCTTGGATTCCCTGAGCTGCCGTTTTCCGGCCCGAGCTGCTCCAGCGCTCGCCACTGCCGGGCCAGCGTGCGGGAGGCCGAGCGCAGCGGGGCCGGATGGCCCGTGCGACTCAACTGCTTGAGCAGAAAGTGGAACTGTCGGGCGTCGAGTTCGGTGCTGTACATGCCGCGGGCGCGTTCGATGAGGTTGTGGCTTTCATCGACGAGCACCACGGAGCGCCAGTCATTGGCCTGGGTCAGGGCGAACAGCAGCGCATGACTGTCGAAGTAGTGGTTGTGATCCCCGATGATCACATCCGCCCAGCGCGAGAGCTCCTGGGCGAGAAAGTAGGGGCAGATCTCATGGGCCAGGGCGTGTCGGCGTGTCGTCGCCAGCGTCAGTGGCTGGTGGTCGGCAAGCGCGGCAGAGCGTGCCGCAGGCAGACGATCATGGAAGCCGCGTGCCAGCGGGCAGGACTCACCATGACAGGCGAGAGTCGGGTGCTCACAGGTCTTGCTGCGCGCGCCGAGTTCCAGAATGCGCAGCGCTGCGGCAGGCGTGTCCGGTGATTCCGCGTTCTCGACCACCTCTGGCACCAGGGTGGTCAGCGCGTCCAGCGCCAAGGCCCGGCCCGGAGTGCGGGCGGTGAGGTAGAAGAGTCTGTCCGTGCCGTTTCTGGGCATCGCACGCAGCGCAGGATACAGCGTCGCCAGCGTCTTGCCGGTACCGGTCGGCGCCTCGGCCAGCAGCTCGCGTCCGGTCATCACCGCCTTGTAGGCATGCTCGGCCAGCTGGCGTTGACCGGGGCGCCAGGCAGGCCAGGGGAAGGCAAGCGTGCCAAGGGCGCTGTCACGGGCGCGGCGATGCGCCAGTTCATTGGCGGCGAACTCGCTGAAGCGTGCGGCCAGACGTGCAAGCTCCGCTTCCAGCGCCTCGCGGCTCCACCAGGCTTCCAGGCGTTGTTCATCCTGTGAAGCCCCGATGGAGTCGCCGCCGGATTCCGGTTCATCCTTGGCAGCGCTGGCTGGTGCGTCCGCGGCGATATCCAGATACACCAGCGCCAGCGTGATGCCCTCGAGATCGCGACTGCGGCACATCAGGGCACCGTAGACACGCGCCTGGGCCCAGTGCAGGGCGCGGTGATTCGCGGGCTGACGGGACAGGTCACCACGGTGGGTCTTGATCTCCTCGAGACAGTTGCGCCTGGGATCATAGCCATCGGCGCGGCCGCGAATCTCGAGATTGCCGATGCAGCCGGAGAGCGATATCTCGCTTTCGTAGTCCTTGCCCCGCCGACGCACGATGCGCTGATGGCCGCGAATGCCCTGTTGAGCGGTGGGCGAGGGCGTGAAGCGCAGATCCAGATCGCCCTCGCGTGCGGCGAAGGCGCACAGCTCGCGTACCGCGATTCTGTAACGCTCGGTCGCGCTGCTTGAAGTGTCGGCCGTGATCATCGCGCAGTCGGTGCCTTGCGTGCCGTGGCCTCGTCCTCGGCGGACGCATCAGAGGCGTTTATGGTCTGCCATTCGACACGGCACTCCAGCGCCGGAATCGCATGGCGGGCGAACAGGGCCAGCCACTGGCGCTGGTTGTCCTGCAGGCGGTCGGTGGGTGCCTTGACCTCGATCATCCGGTAACGTTCGCGGCTGTTCTCGGGGAAGAACTGGATCAGGTCCGGCAGGCCAGCGCGATGCTCGCGGGGATTGGCCAGCAGGTGTCGGAAGCAGGCCTCCAGATGTGCCGGGGGGATGCAGTCCAGTGCGTGGGACAGCAGCTCCTCGCTCAACAGCGGCCAATGCACGAAGGGCGCTTGAATACCCTGTTTCTGCTGATGACGCTCACGAATCGTCTCTCGGTAGCGGCCATCGGACAGGCGCGCGAAGCAGTCCTCGAAAGCGGCCTGGCGACGGTTGACGAAGTCAGGCCGGTAGAGGTCCGCCGGGCCGGTATGAAAGGCGTGGAAGAAGGCTCCCGGCAAGGGCGCGAACAGCACGTCCCAGCACAACAGGGTGAAGAGCGCGGGGAGCAGACCATTCTCGACATAGAAGACCGGTGCCTCGGGCGTGGCCAGTGCATGGGCGGCCGCACGCTCGACCCCATGGATGCCGGCGGCGGCCGAGGTGGCAAGGTCCGGCACCGTAAGGGTGATCTGCGGCGTGGCCGGCGCCTTGGTGCGTCTGGGCGCGGGCAAGCCAAGGCCACGGCACAGGCGAGGCAGGGCGCGCTCAAGTGCCAGCTGCTCATCCAGCGTGATATCAGTACGCGCCAGACGCTCGCAGGCAAGCGCGTGGGCTGCGCTGATATCGCCGGAAAGCTCCAGCGCTCTCACTCGGCGCGGCATGGCACGCGGCGCATAGGCGGAGTCCTCGAGACAGGCGTACTGCAGTGCGGCTGCGTGATGCCAGCCCTGACGCTCGGCATCGCGCGCCAGCGAGAAACGCAGCCGGTCACGCCGCTGGGCCAGCCAGGCATTGGCGCGATTCGCCTCTGTCGCGTCGGCTTCTGACGATGTCGGCTCGTCCAGGGCCGAGATGATGCGCTGCCAATGCGGCTCCAGTTCAGCATGCGCCGTCTCACGATTCAGACGCTCCCTGGCCGCCTGCCAGTCCTCACGCAGCTGCTCCAGGGCCAGATAACGATCCACCTCCCAACGCTGGGTGAAGGCGCGCGAGTCTGGGGAAAGCGCGACCGCCTCGCAGCGCAGCAGGCCCAGTTCACTGAGCACGAAGTCCGACAGAGTCTGGCGCAGGTTGCCGAAGAACATCAGGCTCAGGCGTCGCGACAGCTCACCAAGCCCAACACTCAGCGTGTTGGCGGTGGGGTCATTCAGCCACTCGGGCAGTGACCGTGGCGTGGTATCGCCCAGCAGCTCGCTGAGGGCATCCGGCATCCGGCGTTTGGGCGTGCTTCTTGGCAGCTCGGGGAAGGCGTCCTTCAAGCGCGGCAGTGTCACAAGTGACAGCATTTCCTCCAGGCTCAGGTCAGCGTTCAGGCGGCACAGCCCATCAGGCGTGGCACTGTCGGCGATCGGTGTGATCAGAGGCTGGCTTGCGGCCTCGATGTCACCGATTTCGGCATAATGCAGCTGCGTGACCTCGAAATGATCGCCCTTGCGCATCAGCAGGCGGACCAGCAGGGCCCGTGAAGGCTCCGGCAGGCGCGTGATGGCGTCCACCGTGGCACGCTCCGCCTCTGTCAGCAGATCGGCGTGGCACTGGCAGACCCAATCGAGCAGGGTATCGAAGTTGGCCAGGTAGTAGCGCGGATTGTCGAGGGGAGCGGCTTGCATGGCGACCTGTCGAAGTGGCGGGCAGTGCAGCGGTTTGCCCGAAAGCATGGGGTTATATACAGTATATGGCCATCTGTCGGGCTGCAAACTCTTGCAAAGCCTGTCACGAGTCACCATCTGCCTGTCAGCAAGTGGTAAAATCCCGTGATCGACGTGTCATGGCAGCCTCATGGCACGTCTGCTGGACAGGCGTGAAAGCGTGTCATCCTTGATTCCTCCCCTCGGAGGCATTTCCGCGATGGTTCAGGACGGGCCATCGATCATCATTCAAGCAGGGCAGGAAGGCAGTCCATGTTTCTTGATCAGTTTCACCGGGTCGAAGATGGCCGCGTGCGGATCACCGCCGAGCAGGCCAGTCGCTTCGCCAAGCAGATGGCGGGGGATTACAACCCCATTCATGACCCGGATGCGCGACGCTTCTGTGTGCCCGGCGACCTGCTGTTCTCCCTGTTGTTGGCGAAATTCGGCCTTTCACAGTGCATGACCATCCGTTTCTGCGGCATGGTCGGCAATGATGTGCCCTTGATCTTCGAAGCGCTGGAAGAACCCGACGAGAATGGCGTGTCCCTGCTGGTGCGCGATGAAGCCGGCAAGGTCTATCTGACGGTCGAGCGCAGCGGTGATACCACCCATGACGAGGAAGTGGTCGCCAATTTCACTCGCCAGTATATCGCCTTCTCCGGGCGCAACTTCCCGCACTTCCTGCAGCCGCTGATGCTGGAGAAGGGCGTGATGTTCAATCCGGCACGCCCGCTGGTGATCTATGACAGCATGGGCTTCTGTTTCGAACGGCTCGATATCGCCGATCTGCATCTCGACTTCGTGCGCTCCTCGCTTGAGGTCAACGGCAAGCGTGGCGATACCCTGCTCGAATTCGGCATCCATGATGGCGAGCAGTGCATCGGCAGTGGCTCCAAGAAGCTGGTCGTCAGTGGGCTGCGGGATTACTGTGCCGAGACGATGGATGCCTTCGTGGAAAGCTTCGAGGCGCTCAAGCGCGAAGCCGAAGCCTGAGCCGGTCGAACCGAGATGGCCGAACGGAGCCAGTCGAAGGTGAGATGGCCGAAGTGAGCTAGCTCTCGGACTTGCGTGCTACAGAGATCAAGACGCCCGCCAGAGAGATCTGACGGGCGTCTTGTCGTGGGGGGCAAAAGACCGGCGGCAAGGGGGCGGCTGACGTCGTCGGTGAGTTGTCTCGCCGCGTTCAGCGCTTGATGCTGATCGGCGCCAGCGCATCACCCTGTGGCAGGATGCGCCCGATGACGGCGCTGGCGTGATAGCCGGCGGTCTTGAGCGCGGCAGCACAGGACTCGGCCTGATCGAGAGGCACACTGGCCAGCAGGCCGCCGGCGGTCTGTGGATCGAACAGCAGCGGATAGCGCGGGTGATCAATGACGCCGGCCTGATCCTTCAGGGCCCGCTTGAGACGCAGGTTGGCCGGTTGCAGTGAGCTGACCACCCCGCGGGCGACGCAGTCCTCGGCGCCGTCCAGTATCGGCAGGGCGTCGATCTCGAGTTCGGCATCCACGCCGCTGGCGCGGGTCATCTCCACCAGATGGCCGAGCAGGCCGAAGCCGGTGACATCGGTGGAGGCGCTCGCCTGATGGGCGCGCAGGATATTTGCCGCCTGCTGACTGGATTGCTGCATGCTGTCCAGTGCGGCGTCGATCCAGCGGCCTCGCGCTTCCAGGCGTGCGTGCGCTGCCAGCAGGGTGCCGGTGCCGATGGCCTTGGTGAGGATCAGTACCTCGCCTGGCTGCATGCCGCCTTTGCAGGTGACGCCGGCCAGATTCTCCACCACCAGGCCATTGAGGGCGAAGCCCAGCGCCAGCTCCTGACCCTCGCCGGTATGTCCGCCGACCAGCGTACAGCCTGCCTCGTTGAGCACCTCGGTGGCGCCTTGCATCAGCTCGCGCACCAGCGGTTCGACCTTGCGCTCGATCCCCTGCGGCACCGTGGCGACGGCGGTGGCGGTGTGGGGCGTAGCGCCCATGGCGTAGAGATCCCCCAGGGCGTGATTGGCAGCGATGCGCCCGAACAGGTAAGGGTCATCGATGAAGGCGCGGAAGAAGTCGACGCTGTGTACCAGTGCCTGACCCTCGGGCACTCGCACGATGGCGGCATCATCCGGGGCATGCAGCCCGACCAGCACGTCCGCGTTCTCGCGCGGGGCAAGGCTCTGCAGCGCTCGCGACAGCACGCTGGCACCGACCTTGGCGCCACAGCCGCCGCAGCGCATCGCCAGCGCGGACAGGGCCTGATGCGCTTCCTGCTCATCCAGCTCGGCGGTCAGGCGCGGGTGGAGCCTGCCATCGCCGCCCTTGAGCGCCTGCCAGGCAGCGCTGATACGCTGTTGCAACCCGGCAAGGCCGCCGGTATCCGCGACGTCCTGCATGCTGGGCTGTTCATTGAAGCGTGCCATGAACTGGCGGTCGATATGGTCCTTCCAGCGCCACAGCCACGGACGCAGCCACGGCGACACCAGCCCCAGATTGCCGCGTGAGGCAATGGCATCACGATCCCCGGTGCTGATCAGGGCCAGCCAGCGGGACTGCGGAATATAGGGATGTAGTGACTCTCCGCGCACGGCGCGGCGCAGGTTGTCAGCCAGCGGCCGTGATTGGCGCACGGCGAATACGCCGGCCTTTTCACGCGGATGATTGACCTGATGCGCGATATCGCCCGCGGCGAAGATGGCATCATCCTCGAGTGTCTGTAGGGTATCGCGCACCTTGAGAAAGCCATCCTCATCCAGGCTCAGTCCTGTCTTCTCCAGCCAGCGTGCCCCTCCGGCGCGTGTCACCCAGATGGCCTCGTCGGCCGGATAGTGGCTGCCGCTGGCACTGATCAGCTGGCGCTGGGATGACGCCGTGGAAGCATCGACAGCGGTGATCTCCTCACCGAAATGCACCTGGATACCGCGTTCATGCACGGTGGTGGCGAGTGCAGCGCTGACCTCAGGAGAATGCGTCGGCAACAGGCGCTGTCCGCGGGTGATCAGCGTCAGGTTCGGCGCGAGCGCAGCGGGCAACTCGGCGGCGAGGCGCTGCTGGATGGCCAGCAGCAGCTCGACCCCGCCGGCACCGCCGCCGACCAGCACGATGTCGAGAGGCCGCTCGGCGCTTTTTGCGCGCTCAAGCAGGCTCAGCCAGCGCTGCTGGAAGGTGCTGATCGGTTTGACCGCCACCACGGGGGCATCAGCCGCTTCGGGATCACCGATACCGTCGATGTGGGACAGGCGAGGCGTGGAGCCGATATTGATCGACAGCAGGTCATAGTCCACCGCCGGGCGCTCGGCGCAGATCACGCGGCGCTGGCCGCGGTCGATATCGATTACCTGATCTCGATAGAAGCGTGCGCCGGCGAACTGACACAGCCGACGCAGGTCGATATGCACATCATCAAAGGTGTAATGCCCCGCCACGTAACCGGGTAGCATGCCGGAGTAGGGCGTGTCGGTGTCGCGACAGATGACGGTGAGGCGTACGCCAGGCTCAGGCTGCATGGCGAAACGCATCAACACGCCAACATGGCTATGTCCCCCGCCGATCAGGACGATATCGCGCACGATGGGCGCCTTGGCAGGTATGGACGCAGATGGCATCAGAGGTCTCGATAGTCAGAAGAGGACGGGGATATTGAATAATGAGTAATGATATCAGGAGTCTAGCAACTTGAACTTTCTCGGTCATGCGCACCTGAGTCTGGCGGGCAGCGATAACTTCCTGTTTGGCAACCTGATTGCCGACGGCGTGCGCGGCAGTGACCTGAGCGGCTGGTCGCCTGAGATAGAAGCCGGCATCCGTTTCCATCGCCGCTGTGATGCGGTGATCGATGCCCATCCCGAGACTCGCTGGCTGTTGACTCAGGTACCGCCCGCGTCACGTCGTGTGGCCGGCATCGCCTTCGACATGATGTGGGATCACCTGCTGGCTGGTGAGATGCACGATGACGATATCGAGCGCCTCTATCGCCTGTTGGCGCGTGAGGAGGTGCCGTCACGCCTGTCGAGCCTCATCGAGTGGATTCAGGTGCGCGATGCGCTCAGGCGCTATCAGGAGCTGGAGTTCACGCTCTCGACCATTGCCAGCATCGGCGAGCGCATGACGGCCAGACGCCGGTTACGCCAGACAAGTGATCCTCGCCAGCAAAGTGATTCACGAAGGCAAAGTGATTCACGAAGGCAAAGTGATTCACGAAGGCAAAGTGATACGCGAAGCGGAAGGCGTAGGCACAAGATGGGGGATCTGGAAGCAGGCGCCAATCCGCTGGCGGACATGACGCCGTGGCTGACGGATAACCGCGCGATGCTTGAGGACAGCTTCGCGCGGTTGTGGCCGGACATGCTGGCATTGCGCCAGATGCCCGTTATCTGATGATCAGGCTTGCGCTCAGCGCAGCTCTAGGCGCGTGAAGGGCCTCAGGAGATACGAGAGCACGCTGCGCTCGCCGGTCTCGATGTCCACCGTGGCGACCATGC